>NZ_DATCRD010000191.1:0-13504 GCF_036569185.1 Chitinophaga sp. | reverse complement strand
TGACGGTAAAGATATTGAGTTCAAATCCGATAATTTCTCCAAAGGCCCGAGGTCGAAGGAATCTTTAGCCAGGATGGACAAGCAGCTGGATAAAGATATTGCCAACAAAACAGCCGGCACCGCAGAGCCGCACTGGCATTTTGATCATGATCCAACCAAAGCGGCGGATATGCAGGACCTGCTGAAGAAAATGGATGATAACGGAATTACTTATACACATGGTAAAACATACCCAGGTAGTCACTAAATAAAAATAAGAGATATAGTATGTCCGAGTTTTTTAGCGTAGTCAATGAATTTGAAGAGATGATTCAGCGGTTTGATTTTAAACAACCGAAGAAGTTATGGTATCCCCACCTGGTGGCATTAACCAAACATATAGAAGATGTTTTCTACTGTTATGTAATTGCCAGGGTATATAAACATGATGGCTCCCTGCAAACCACTATGTGGGTGGGCCCTGTAGACAGGCCCGATGATGGTCTTGAAAGCCTGTCGGCACATATTAAGATGGATATAGGATACACACAAATCCTCGATGAAGAGTTTTTCCGGAATTGTGAAAAGAAGATTATCCGTCTCATTGAAGAAGGAACATTAACCTCATTACTGGCTACCTCGAAAAAGGAGCTGGCGGATCCTTCTGTCAGGAACAGGAGGTACGAAGTATATACTGCCTATTTCCTGCCCTTTTTCAGGAAGATCCTGGAAGTGACCGGCAATGATGTAAAAGTACTGAAGAGCAAAGCCAAATGTGAGGCAGTGATTGAAAAAGAATTGTTGAACCTGGAAGGCGAAACAAAAGCATTTTTTGATAAACTGGGCCCCAAGGCTACTAAAGATAAGATCTGGGAATTGTGTTACATTTATTCACTGTAGCGCTTAGTAATTTTAAAGGCCGGCATCTCTGATACGCTATGAAAAACATTTCTTCTTTTGTTGTAAAAAAAGAACAGGAAATAGTAACTGCTTACAGAAGCGTTACTGCTTATGCAGAGTATATCACTTTCCTGGAAGCAGCCGTTAAAGATTACTACGAAAAAGGCACGGAGAAATTCTATTCCACTTTCGAGGAGTTTGGCCAAACCTTTACCACCGAATACGATGCAGTGAGCGTGTTAACAGGGATGGCAGCCTACAGGTATTGGCAGGCCGCCGTTGATTTCGCTGCCCACCCGGGTAAGCAGGGATACCAGCAGTTATTGCACGCGTTGCACTATAACATACAGGCGCTTTTAAAATGTGAAGAAGAACAAAAAACAGACGAGCGCATTTTTTCCACTGATATTGCTTTATACATCATCCTGGCAACTATTTATTTCCCGGAAGATGTAACATCCCTGTTACGGTATTTTTCTTTTTATCTGGAAGAAAAAAAAGACCTGATGAATGCCCCGCTGTATGCCGGTTTGCTGGGGAAGAAAGATGTAATACCACTGATGGTATTTGTAACGGCGGAGGCAGGAATTCCCCTGCCGGATAATAATATAAAACAGTATGTACATACCGATATAGCACCGGCTTACCGCAAGGCCATGGAGCAGCTGTATAGTGAAGATCCTGCTGTTGTTTCCGCATGGATCAGTGAAATGACAGAAGACCATATCGCCAAAAGCAAGGACGACTGGACCCTACCATTCAATCATCTTACCTGGCAGTATTTTCCTGTTGAAATCATTGCATTGCTGGTAATGAGGGCGCGCAAAGGGCTTAGCAATGATTTTATTGACAACCTGCTGCTGAATCATTTTAAGCCGTTTATGGTGCCATAAAAGCGTTTGGCGATTCACCGTTCAGATCCCTCACCAAACGCTTTCAGGTTAAAACCGGGAACTCACCACAAGGTCTTTGCTGCCCGGCGTATATTTATAAAATCCTTCACCGCTTTTAACGCCCAGGTAGCCTGCTGTTACCATGTTTACCAGCAGGGGGCAGGGAGCATATTTGGGATTGCCAAAACCATCGTGCAGTACCTGCAGTATAGAAAGACAAACATCCAGCCCTATGAAATCCGCGAGTTGTAAAGGCCCCATAGGATGCGCCATTCCCAGTTTCATTACGGTATCAATTTCAGCTACGCCGGCCACTCCTTCAAAGAGGGAACAGATGGCTTCATTGATCATGGGCATCAGTATACGGTTAGCAATAAAGCCGGGATAGTCGTTTACCACGCAGGGAACTTTCTCCAGTTTTTCGGAAAGTGATACAATGGCGCTGGTTACTTCTTTATCAGTGGCATAGCCGTTAATGATCTCCACCAGTTTCATTACCGGCACAGGATTCATGAAGTGCATGCCTATTACTTTTTCCGGGCGTTTGGTAACGGCGGCAATTTTTGTAATAGAGATGGAAGAGGTATTGGTGGCGAGTATAGCATCTGCAGGAGCGTGCAGATCGAGGTCCTGGAATATTTTCAGCTTCAGGGCCACATTTTCTGTAGCTGCTTCCACTACCAGTGATACTTCTTTTACGCCTGCTGCCAGGTCGGTTTGCAGGGAGATATTACCAAGCGTATCTGCTTTTACAGCTTCAGTAATGGCGCCTTTGGCCGCCTGCCGGTCCAGGTTTTTAGTGATGGTTTGCAGCGCTTTATCCAGTGCAGGGGCTGAAACATCTACCAGGTTTACGGCGTAGCCGTGTTGGGCAAATACATGCGCAATACCATTTCCCATAGTACCAGCGCCGATAACCGCAATTTTTTGCATGGTGTAGTGATTTGTCGGGATTGAATAAGGCGCTAATTTAAGGTATTACACGTTACCGTCAGTAACTGCCGTAACTGTCGTCTTTCCGTTTAAAGTCGCCCTGCTTCCAGGCCTGGATAAACTGGGCCCATGCCAGTGGGTTAAAAATATTCTGTGGAGGCGGCTGACCTGCATAGTACAGGTTCTGCGCCTGCTTTTTAAGATATTGGTTGGTGCCTTCCCTGCCATCGATGGGCATATAACGGGCCATGGCGCGAAGCCTGGCATTGCTCGTATTTTTCCGTGCCACCTCGTAGGCGTCGTCGGGGATATCCATATTGGCGAAAGCGCGCTCAAATTCTTCCCTGGAAAGATAAGGTTTGATGATGGTTACCGGGAGATAGGTGGTATCTTCCACCATCAGCTGTATCAGGGAAAAACTATTCCCCTTGATATCCGGTGGAATGCGGTAATTTTTATGTTTGAAGCCTACGGCACTGAAAGAGAGCGTATCGCCCTTGAATACAACAATAGAGAATATACCGGATCTGTTAGAGATAGTTCCCCTGTTTTGTCCTTTTACCAGGATGCTTACAGCAGGAATGGCCCGCAAACTGTCTGCAGTCATGGTGATACCCGAAATCTGTATAACGCTGTCTCTGAATTCCGCGATCTGAGCTTTCAAAAGGAAAGGAGATAAAACGAAAATAATGATGAGTGACAGTATGTAGGATCTTTTCTTATGCATGCCGGCCCTAAGATATAAAAATTTGTTTACGTGTTTCCATGCAGTTGATCTGCCCTGCCCAGAGAAATTGTAAATTAAATCCCAATTGGGTTAACTTTGCTCTCTGGATTCAAAATTAACAACAATTTATGATCACGAAAGAGCAGGTTTTAAAGGCCCTGAGCAACGTAGAAGAGCCGGATCTGGGGAAGGATCTCGTTACGCTGAACATGGTGAAAGATATAGAGATCGATGGTAATAAAGTGAAATTTACAGTCGTTCTCACCACACCGGCCTGTCCGTTAAAGGACCTGATCCGCAATGCCTGTGTGAATGCCATTCATATGCTGGTGAGCAGGGACGCCGAAGTGGAAGTTGTCATGACGGCCAACGTCAGTTCAAAAAGAGCCAACGGGCAGGGTGTACTGTCTAATGTAAAAAATATCATTGTAGTGGCTTCCGGTAAAGGAGGCGTTGGTAAATCCACGGTAGCAGCCAACCTGGCGCTGGCGCTGGGCCGTGACGGCGCCAGGGTAGGATTGATGGACGCAGATATTTACGGCCCTTCCGTTCCTATCATGTTTGGACTGCGGGGAGAAAGACCAATGATGGTGAATGTAGACGGCAAAGGCATGATCCAGCCGATTGAAAAATACGGGATCAAGGTAATGTCTATTGGTTTGCTGATAGATGAAAGGCAGGCGGTTGTTTGGCGCGGACCTATGGCCAGCAGTGCACTGAAGCAGTTTATCACCGATGTATATTGGGATGAGCTGGATTACCTGGTCATTGATATGCCTCCCGGCACCGGCGATATTCATCTTACCCTGGTACAAACTGTGCCTGTTACCGGCGCTGTGATTGTTACCACCCCGCAGGATGTAGCCCTGGCAGATGCCAAAAAAGGTATTGCCATGTTCATGGGACAGCAGATCAATGTGCCAATTATCGGATTAGTGGAAAATATGGCCTATTTCACGCCAGCTGAACTGCCGGAAAACAAATACTACATCTTTGGTAAGGAAGGTGGAAAACACCTGGCGGAAGAAATGGATATTCCTTTCCTCGGCCAGATCCCGCTGGTACAAAGCATCCGCGAAGGCGGCGATGCCGGTGTGCCCGCTATGGCCGGCGAAGAAAAAATAACCCGTAAAGCCTTCCTGGATGTTGCCGGCGCGGCTGCCCGCAGCATCGCCATGCGCAACGCTAATGTGGCGCCCACCAAAATAGTGGAAATTATTGTATAACAGCACCATGGTTGACGGATTACGGATAGAAATATCTGTAATCCGTTATCTTCCGATAATATCTTCATCTTCATGTATACTCCAAAACACACCAGGGAAACCAACTGGGATACCATTGCCAGGTTTATCAGCGAAAATGGTTTTGGCTTACTCATTAATACCGATAACGCGGGAACACCGCATGCCACGCATATTCCCATGACGCTGGTAGAGAAAACACCGGGAGAATTTGTTTTACGCGGGCATATTGCCCGGATCAACCCGCAATGGGAATGGTTTGAAAAAAACGAAGCACTGGCTGTGTTTTCGGGGCATCATGCTTATATTTCAGCTTCATGGTATGAAAAAGATAAGATACCTACCTGGAATTATATGGCCGTGCATATTCATGGCTCCATCCGTATCCAGGAAGAAGCGGAAGTAGTGGAAGCGCTCGGTGCACTGGTGGATAAATATGAAGCCGCATCTGCCTGCCCGGTGCATCTCAGCGATATTGATGATAAAACCCTGCTGAACAATGTAAAAGCCATCGTTGGATTTGAAATGAGCATCCGCGATGTAAATGCTAACTATAAGCTCAGCCAGAATAAAAAAGATGCCGATTATTTCAGCGTCATTGCTCATTTACGGGCATTGGGCGATGAAAATTCTTTACGTGTGGCAGCTGAAATGGAGGCCCGCAGGCCAGGCAGCAAATAGACGGAAACATTTTATTTTTTGTTGATGGTCCGAATCCCAAAAAGGAATATCTTTATTTTAATCTTCCGCGTTAAATTATGTCAGCATTGTCGGTATGCCACAACTACCACAGTGAATAGAGAAAAGTTGTTTTTCAAATACAGTTAATCATAATATGTTTAAAGAAGCGTCATTGCTTAAGTTTTTCTTAGCTTTGCGCCCCAAATTAACCGACTATGAATCGACAGGAATTGGTGAATCTGATTAAGGAAAAGCAGTCTTACCTGTGCGTAGGACTGGATACAGACGTACAAAAGATTCCAAAACACCTGCTTTCTCATGCAGATCCGGTGTTTGCCTTTAACAAGGCGATTATTGACGCTACCAAAGACCTTTGCGTGGCGTATAAAATCAATACCGCCTTTTACGAAAGTATGGGCATGCGCGGCTGGGAAAGTTTACAACGCACCATCGAATATATCCCTTCCGGGATATTCACTATTGCCGATGCAAAACGTGGGGATATAGGCAATACTTCTACCCAGTACGCCAAAACATTTTTCGAAACCTACAAGTTCGACTCCGTTACAGTGGCTCCGTATATGGGGAAAGACAGTGTAACGCCTTTCCTGCAGTTCTCTGAAAAATGGGCTATCCTGCTGGGATTAACTTCCAATGAAGGCAGCCAGGATTTCCAGATGCAGCAGATCGGGGATGAATTCCTCTTTGAGAAAGTGCTGAAAGCCGGCATGGAATGGGGCACCCCGGAGAACCTGATGTTCGTGGTGGGAGCCACCCAATCGTCGCAACTGGGGTATATCCGTAAACTGGTGCCGGATCATTTCTTCCTTGTACCTGGTGTAGGCGCACAGGGCGGCAGCCTGGAAGAAATTTCGCTGCAGGCCATGAATAAAGACTGCGGGCTGCTGGTAAATGCCAGCCGCGCTATCATTTACGCAGGCAACGGAGAAGATTTTGCAACAGATGCCCGCCGTATTGCCAAACAATACCAGGTGGAAATGGCCGGGTACCTGAACAAGATGGTGGCAACCGTGTAAATAATTTTTATGCCGGTACCGGGCAGCGGCGGTTTGCTGCGGGCGCCAGGTACCGGCATCTCCCCTGGATATTACTTGAAAAGACAGTTCCTTACCGTCCACCAGGGCTTTACTTCAAAAACCAGCCTGCCTGCGGTCACAGCAGGATCCTTCCCCACTAATGACACTACTTCGAGGCTGTCTTTACAATCCATAATAAAAATACCGCGCAGCGTTTCATCATTTTCAAAAGGACCCGCTACCAGCAACTTACCGGCTGCCGCCATTTTGCTGATATTGTCCATATGTGCCTGCTGGATCTTTGCGGCGAGGGCAGTATCCTGGTTCCGGATAGGACCTTTTTTCAACAGTACCATCCAGTACCTTTTTACTTCAGGAGGTACGCCTGGTTTGACTTTGGGGGATGGCACACGAAGTGCGACAGATCGTAATGGTGTGGGGTGAAATGATAACATCACAATGACTAAAAATCCCAATAGCAAAAGCGCAGGTAAAACTTTGCTTGCCATAGTAACTGAATTTGAAGGAAAGGTACAAACTTGTCGTGAAAATAACGTGTTTGCCTTCCCGGAATTTTTAATGAAGAACAGTTCCCGCAGAATAGCTTAAATCTCCCGGTGGACGCGGTTTCTAACAGGTAATTTCTTATATTGGGTATTAAACCTGTAGTAATGCAACAAGATCTGTTTCAGTCGCCCGATTATTTTGCCATAGATGATTTGCTGAAAGAAGAGCACCTTTTGACCCGCGACGCTGTTCGCCAGTGGGTAAAGAAAGAAATATCGCCCATCATTGAAGATTACTGCCAGCGCGCTGCTTTTCCGTCGCATATCCTGGAAGGACTGGGAGAGCTGGGCTGCTTTGGGCCTACCATCCCGGTGGAATATGGCGGAGGCGGAATGGATCATATCGCTTACGGGTTGATGATGCAGGAACTGGAACGGGGCGATAGCGGTATCAGGTCTACCGCATCCGTGCAGGGATCGCTGGTAATGTTCCCGATATTTACTTTCGGGAGCGAAGCGCAGAAAAGGAAGTACCTGCCCAAACTGGCCACAGGAGAAATGATGGGCTGTTTTGGCCTTACAGAACCGGATCATGGCTCTAACCCTGCAGGGATGCTTACCAATTTCCGTGAAGAAGGAGATCACATCATATTAAACGGGGCAAAAATGTGGATCTCCAATGCGCCGTTCGCAGATATCGCCGTGGTATGGGCAAAGGATGAAGGTGGCGTTATCCGTGGTATTATTGTAGAAAGAGGCATGGAAGGTTTTACCACCCCGGAAACCAAAGGGAAATGGAGTTTACGCGCCAGCGCTACCGGTGAACTGGTGTTTGATAATGTAAAAGTGCCAAAGGAAAATATCCTGCCGGATGCAAAGGGCTTAAAAGGGCCGTTAACCTGCCTTTCTTCCGCCCGTTACGGGATTGCCTGGGGGGTAATAGGCGCAGCGATGGATTGTTATGATACGGCCCTCAGGTATGCCAAAGAACGTATCCAGTTCGACCGTCCCATTGGCGGATTTCAGCTTACGCAGAAGAAGCTGGCAGAAATGATCACAGAAATCACCAAGGCGCAGTTGCTCAACTGGCGTCTTGGCGTTTTAAAAAATGAAGGGAAAGCAACAGCGGCACAGATTTCGATGGCCAAGCGCAACTCCTGTGAAGTGGCCGCGAATATAGCCCGCAATGCGCGCACTATACTGGGGGGAATGGGTATCACCGGTGAATTCCCGGTGATGCGGCATATGATGAACCTGGAAAGCGTAATGACCTACGAAGGAACGCACGAAATACATTTACTGATCACCGGTATGGATATTACCGGTTTAGACGCATTTAAATAGGAGCCGGCAACTGCCCGGCTCACTGCCAGCAATTACATGAAACAGTTTTTTTTCCTGGCCGCCCTGCTCTGGTCTGCCAACACCCGGGCGCAACAGGCGCCTGCTTTGAAACTCGTTACCTGCGAAGGAAAAGCACAGGGCACTTACTATATCGTAAAGTATTTATCGGCCGATACAACGTCAATGGATAAACGAATCGATTCCCTGTTTGCGGTGATCGATCAGTCGTTGTCGTTATATAAACCCGGATCGGCCATCAACCGGTTTAATGAAACCGGTCATGTTACCATGGATGCGCACATGAAAGCGGTGATACAGAAAGCGCTGTTTACCAGCAAAGCCACCAACGGCCTGTTTGATATTACGGTGAAGCCACTGGTATACCTCTGGGGATTTGGTGTTACCAAACCATCGTTTAAAGGCGTGCCTCCAACAGATAGCATCAAAGCTGCGATGTCGTATATTGGTTACCGTTATCTGCGTGTAAAAGGCGACCAGTTGTATGCTGCAAAGAAAGGAGTGCAGATAGATTGCAATGGTATTGCACAGGGGTATACAGTGGATGTGATCGGGCAGTTTTTGTTGCAGCAGGGAATAGAAAATTACCTGGTAGATGTAGGTGGTGAATTATGCGCAAGGGGACATAATCATCAGCACAAAACATGGCGTGTGGGAATAGAGCGGCCGGCGCCCGGCGATACTACGTATGAGCCGGTACAGGGGCTGGTGCGGCTTCCGGACAAAGGCATCGCTACCAGTGGAAATTACCGCCGCTTTTTTGACCAGGGACGTACACGTTTCGCGCATACTATTCATCCGGTAACCGGGATAGCGCTGCATAATAATATTATCAGTGTTACCGTAATCGCAAAAGACTGTTTTACTGCAGATGCTTTTGATAATCCCCTTATTCTGATGGGAGTGGAGAAGGGGCTTGCTTATATTGAACAACATCCGGAATACGGACTGGAAGCGATTTATATTTACAAAGATACAGACGGCGCCATTAAAGAAGCCTTCAGCAAGGGCTTTAAGGCGTACATGGAATTTTAAAAAAATGTCCCGTTCGCTGGTTCACGAACGGGACTCACTCTCACGCTTTCTTCTTAGAATATGGACACAATGGATTTAATTCAGTGAGAATTTCAATCCAATATTTCCCTGAACTGTATTGAAGTTTGTAATGTCGCCGTATTTATAAGGCGCATAGTTATACCGCACACTGGCATTAAACATCAGAGGCGAGGCCTTTCCAAAAGGCACGTTGATGCCTATTTCCGGGCTAACCAGGAATTGCCAGCTGTTATCTTTCTCTACAAATTCACCCCAGTATTTTTCATAGTTCATATTTGCAGTACCTACCCCCACAGTGGCGTATGGGATCACCGCTGCAGATGGATGGGTGAACGCATAACTTACGGTAGCCTGGATAGGGATTACCTGTAAGGTGCGCGACTGAACGGCAGAAACATCTCCCTGTTTATCGGGGTATACTGCGCGCGGAAGCCGTTGGTAAAAGTCCTGGAACCCGGAGCGTAATCCTACGGACCACTGGTTGTTCAATTGATACTGTAACCCTGCGCTCCAGCCACGGAAGCTGGTTTTGTCGGAATAATCCTTTAATGAGCCCAGGGGTTGTGCAATGGAATAATTCACATCTACGGATAAAGGCGGACGAACCTGTGCAGATACAGCCTGTGCGGCAAAACATCCTGCAAAAATCAATATCCAGTTTCTTATCTTTTTCATTTTCCTGTCAGTTTAAAAGTTCTCAATCAACATTAATCAGCGGGTTTTACTCAGGTAGGCAGACTGTGCAAAAGACGCCTGTACCATGGAATCGATGTTATCGATACCCCATACGCCTGTGCCACGCCATAATGCATTCCAGACAGCGGTATACTTGTTGTTCTTAGGATTTTTGAGATCGAACAAATCAATCGCTACCTGTCTTTCATTTACCTGGTAAACAGTGTAGTAAGAAGGCCAGTACCAGCCGCCGCCGGGATATCCCCAGTAACCAGGGTCCCAGTAGCCGCCACCGCCCCACCATCCCGGGTTCCAGGAGATGTTGGTGTAGGAGTTATCAATGCGTGTGAGGTTCAGCGCCAGATCAGGTTTGGCGGCTTTGTTCACCAGTGTGTAACCCCGTTGCTGCATGGCAGCAGTAACAGAAGCAATTAATTTTTTGTCGTAGTCCGTCAGCGCTTTTTTGGCTGAATCGCCGTTGCGCGTCAGCACTGCCACCGAATCTACTATGCTAAAAGTGGAATATGAGGTGAAATTGGCGGTGCTGTCGTGGTTGGTGATGTAGATCCTTGACTCTTCATTAGTCATATCTTTTAAAGGATCTTTACGGCAGCTACTGAATGAAACCATCGCTACCACTGCGGCAGCGGCACTGAATAAAAACAATGTTCTTTTCATGTCCTAGCGTATTAATTTAAATAAATAAATCTACGGGCTAACGATCATGGACCAGCCAGGTTGGTATCCTGACAATTCCGTTTCCGTTGTATGTTTCTTGAACGGATTAGATGGTTGATTGTTACAGAAAGTTTATCAATGGAGTGTTAATGAAATCCTAAATTGGAAGAAGGGTTAACAGTAACAATAATTAATGTAGTGGATTAAATTAATATAGATCTCTTTTCTAATTCCATTTTTAACTGATCAGGATTTTCAAACAAAATAGTATCGATACCAAACTCCCGCGCCGCCTGCACATTACGTATATTATCATCGATGAATAATGACGTATATACATCAGCGTTATACCTGTCCAGCAACAGCTGGAAAAACGCAGGGGCTGGTTTGCGCATTTTTTCCCTGCCAGACACTACGATGCCGTCGAACCAATGGAGGGATGGGTACATAGCCCATGCAACAGGAAATGTTTCGTCCGACCAGTTGGTGAGCGCATATAATTTATATTTCCCGCTTTGTTTCAGTTCATGCAATATATTTTTGGTGCCTTCAATTTCCCCACCGAGCATTTCCTCCCACCTGCCGTAGTAGGCGCGGATATTTTCTTCATGGTTGGGAAAGGCATTCACCAGCAGGTCGGTACCTTCGGCCAGTGTTCTGCCTTCATCCTGTGTTTCGTTCCAATCGGATGTGCAAACTTCGCTGAGGAAAGTTTCCATTTCATCTTCCGAAGAAAAAATTTTGCGGTATAAATGACGGGGATTCCAGTCGATCAATACCGCTCCCAGGTCAAATATAATTGTGTTGATCTTTTTGTTTTGCATAGGTTACGATTTATTCAGGAAGCTCATCGGAAGCATCTTCCAGGAGTTGAAGGTCTACCGAATCGCTGCCGGCAATACCTTCAATGGAGCCTTTTATATGCGCCGCATTGAGCAATACTTTTTCGAGTTGTTTTTCGCGCGCTTTCCAGAGTTTTTCCATGGCATCGCGTTCGCGCTGGATGGATAATTTCATAGACATAAATCCTTCGCGGATAGCCTTCCACTGCTCTGCGAACTCGCCACCGGTAAGGTATTCATAGAGCATGTGCATTTTATCTCCTTTGTTTTCCTGAGAGCGGAGCTTGCCTGAAATTTTGATAATACCATCTCTCAGTACATAGGCCAGTGCTTTTACTTCTGCGAAAGTGCAGATCCAGATGCCATCTTTTTCACCAAAGCGCTCCATATCTTTTGGCATGGTTTGCGTAACAAGGATAGCTACATCCACTCCCAGGCTGCGCATATCTGCTTTCAGTTTTTCCACCCAGTCCCTGATAAATTCCTTGGTGCGTTTGCTTTCATAAATAATGCGCCCGCATTCCTGCCCGTACTGGTTGCGGATCAGCTGAATGCAGTCGGCGCCGCGTACGCCTTTGCCTACCGGCGTTACCTCATCGAAGGGGAAATGAACACGCAGCATTTCTTCCAGTACCAGTTCCTGTGCTTCGCCCTGGAGTTGCATGGAGCCCTGTTCTGCCCGGCGTTTCATTTCTTCAGCCAGTTTGCGTTGGTCTTCCAGTTGTTTTTCCAGTTCACGGAGGCGCAACTGGTGCTCGGTATCTCTCAGCGTATTACGTTCGGCTTCTTCTTTCCGTATCTGGTCTGCCAGTTCCGACCGGGCTTCCAGCAGTTTTTTCTGCAGGTCAATTTCCAGTTCCTGTTCTTTGGTTTTCAGTTCCTGTTCCTTACGGAGGAATTCCAGTTCCTGTTTGCGGGCTTCCCGGAGTTTTTCTTCCTGTTCCAGGTTAGCTTCCTTTAAGGCCGACAGCTGGCTGCTGAGGTCGGCGGTGATGGATTTACGCAGCTCCTGCTCCATGGTGTCCTGGAGCTGTTTCTTTTCTGCGAGCACGCGGCGGTTCACTTCTTCTTCCTGCTGCTGTTTCAGCGTCTCTATCTGCCGGCGCTCGAGCGCCATTTTATTTTTTTCAGAAAGCAGCGTATCCTTTTCTTCCTGGAGGGATTTCAGGCGCCTGCGCCATTCATCTTCCATTTTTCCCCGCATTTCTTTTTCTATATCCGCTGCAAAAGCATCCTCGATCACAAACTGGTGCCTGCAACTGGGACAGGTAATTGATGTTCCCATAGTACTTCAGTAAAAAATTACGTAAAGATAGGGGTTTGGCGGCCGGAATAAAAAAAGGAAGGTAGTTGGCTCTTCCTTCCTCCTGCATGAATAATGGCTAAAACAAACAACGGTTATTCAGGTTTTTCAATGGATAGCATTTCCTGCCGGGTTAACACCAGCAAGGTGGGAAATGATTGTTAGGCGGAGGTTAAATGAAGGTTAGGGAATTGTTAAGGATGAGTTTATTGCAGTTTTTTTAATGGATACCGGTATTGTAGGCGGAGTTAAGCCGTATCTATAAAATACGGCTTAACTTCGGCTCGGATATGGCGTATATACGGGGGAGATACGGCGGAAACAGGGAGTATCTATACAGTAAGCTATAGGATGTCTTAATTTATTCACCTGCAGCCTTGAGGATATCGCCAAAGAGTTTTGGGGAAATGCGAAAATTGGTGGCCCATTCAGGTAAAGGCTTACCAAACTCCTGGGCTATCTCAACAGAAGTTGTGATAGTACCGAATAATTTTCTGAGAATGGAAACAGCATCAATTTTGTCAAGCAGGATCAGACAGCTGGTGTTGGCAATAATTGCTTTATATGTTCCCTGCATCACGAAGAATATCTTCCAGTGAATAATTGATGAATGGAACATCAAAATCTGCCAATATCTCTGCAAATGTAGTTTTTGACAATCCTGCCAGCTCCGCAGCCTGTCCTAAAG
>NZ_DATCRD010000190.1:0-5630 GCF_036569185.1 Chitinophaga sp. | reverse complement strand
GATTCATACCAGGAATTCACATCGCCTGCAATGAGGATCGCCGATCCGCTGGATGCAAAGCGGTTGTTTTCAATGATCACTTTTTTAGGCGTGGTGACCAACAGCCCCCTGGCGCGACAGCTTTCAAAGAACGAATGGCGGACCGTAACGGCCGGTGTCCAGCTCATATTTTCCAGGCCGTCCTTTTCTTTTATATGCGCCGGTATTTCTTCTGATAGGGTCAGCTCAAAATCCGTGGTATTGATCTTCCGGAAGGCGGTCACCTTTGCCTTACCGGTGGTGGCCAGCGAATGGTGATCAATAAACGTAATGTCATCTCCGGCTTCCGCCCATTCCATCCCAACGCTCATTGGCTCCATAAAACGGCATAGCAGCCTGTTTTCAGCCGTTTTACTGATAATGCGCACATAAGTGCCATGCACGTTAATTGGATCGTCCATAAGGCCTCCAAAACGACAGCTGTCTACTTCGATGTTCCCCCTGCAATTGGAAAAATGCAGACCATCATCATGACCGCTGAAATACCTGCCTTTTTTTGTATTGGGTATTATGGAGATGTTTTTAAAACGCAGCTCCTCCGTATACTGCGATAATATCCCTAACCCTGCGCAATGATAGCCTGTCACATTTTCCATGGCAATATGATCGCTGTGCGTTACAAAGATCATGGCATGATCCCTGACGTTGTGCCGCAGCACCAGGATATTGCCGGGCGAGGGCTTTCTTTTGAAGGGGTATTGCAGGCGCACTACGCCATTGTCCATAACAGTGGCTTTATAGTTCCCCCAGCCAGGCCCCAGCGCACTGGGATCATCGCCGGTCCTGTAGACAATAAGATGGGCGTCTTTTTCGTATTCCATCACCCCGATGATTTTTCCGCTCCAGCCTTCGGCGGCAAACAGCAGCTGCCCGTTTACAATGGTGTAAGGGTATTGTGCCGTATCAATACGTACATCTATATACGAAGCGGTGGTATCCAGCACCGAAGCCTGTGCCGTAAGCGGGTAATCCCAATCGATGGAAAAATTACGAAGTGTAACATGACTGCTCCGCTCAATAGTGAACGGCTGTATGCGGCCATGATACACCAGCTCCGCCCCTGCGCCTTCTACCACCAGTTTTTTAAACCCTTCAATCATAATGGCATTGTACTTCGGGTTAATGTCCGATGTATTGGATTCATAATACACTTTCTCCACTGCCTGCTGAGGCCAGAAGTCGTACCGCCCTGCGGGGAAAAACAATAAAGGATTTTCCTTTTTGCGGCAGGCTTCCAGCGCCGCTTTCACGGCTGTTACTGCGTCAGCGCGACTACCAGCACGGGCGCCGAAGCTGGTTACATATACGGTATCATAAGCAGTGGCGCCCTGTGTGTATTGCACCAGCAACAGCAGCGCTATTAAAACGTATCTATGCATAATCAATACCCGGGGTTTTGTACCAGTTTTGGATTCAGATCTATTTCCCCCTGCGGAACCGGCCACAGGTAAAGCGCATCCACAAAATGGCGCACATCCAGCTGCTGACCTGTCATGGTTTTGATCACTGCTCCATCCATCAGTTGCTTTGCAATGCCCCAGCGGCGGATATCTGAATAATAAATGCCTTCAAATGCCAGCTCTATCCTTCTTTCATGACGGATAATATCCCGCATCTGTTCTTTGGTTTTGCCTGCGGGAATAGCCGGCATGTTTACCCCCTTCCGGGCCCTCACCTGGTTAATGGCATCATACACCGCCGCATTGGCGCCGTTTGTTTCGTTCTCCGCTTCTGCGTATAGCAGCAACAGGTCGGCATAGCGGAATACAATATAGTTCAACGGCGAATCGCCCCAGTTAAAACCGTCTACCGTGAGCACATGTTTCCGTGGCAGGTAACCGATGAAGGTCGACTTTGCGCCGCCCACCTTGATATTATCGTATGGAATTCCCTTCCATACAGCGCCGGGGCGGATAATGGTATAATCCAACCGTGGATCCCTGTCTTTAAACGGGTTGGCAGGATCATAACCGGAAGCAGGATCGGTGATCATCTTCCCGTTCTTCATCTCATAACTGTTTACCAGATCCTGCGTAGGGTAAGCCTGGTCCCATCCTTTGCCGAAAGAGCTCTGCGGCCCCATAAATCCATCCAGTGGACTACCTTCTCCCAAACCAGGCCCCGCATATTGTACATCAAATATCACTTCGGCATTATTCTCCGCAGCCACATCGGTGAACATGGCTTCATAGTTATCATACAGTTTATACTGGCCTTTATCGATGATCTGTTTGGCCACAGCGGCTACCTGCTGGTATTGTTTTGCCAGCAACAGCGCTTTAGCTTTAAGCATCAGTGCAGCGCCCATGGTGGCCCTGCCGGTATTGGCTTTATCATAAACCGCAGGCAGGGCTTTGGCCGCTTCATCGCATTGCGCTTCAACAAAATTCAGCACTTCATCGCGGGTATTCCTGCCGGGAAGATCAGCGCCCAGTTGCAGGGTATGTTCAATAAGCGGCACGCCTCCGTAGTAATCAGCGAGGTTGTAATAAAACAGCGCGCGTAAAAACTGCGCCTCTGCCAGCAGCCGCCCCTTCAGGGTTTCATCCATTTTAATGGCCGGTACTTTTTCCAGCGCCAGGTTGGCTTTATAGATACCGTTATATAACTGTACCCACTTGTCGTTTACCGGGGTAATAAGTGTAGGCAGCAGGTTGCCTTTGGAAATACCTCCGTAACCTTCCAGGTAATCGCTCCAGATCCAGGCGTTGGGCGTCATCCCATCCGTCATGGGGTTGTAGCCATAGATCTGGTAGTTATGCTGCATCTGCTCATAAATAGCGGTGATGCCGGAAAGCGCATCTGCGTCTGATTGCCAGAAGTTGGTATCCGACAGCTGGTCTGAGGGTTTGGAATTCAGGAAGTCTTTTGAGCATCCTGCCAGCAGGATGATATATAATACAAGCGTTATTTTCTTCATGGTACACAAGTTTAGAATGAGGCATTTATGCCCAGTGAGAAGGTGCGCACATTCGGGTTCTCAATCTGGTAATCGGTATAATTCCCTGTTTCGGGATCCAGTCCGTTGTACTTTGTCCAGGTGAATGGGTTCTGTGCATCCGCATACACCTGTATGCCTGAAATGAATGTTTTCTTCAGCCAGCCTGCGGGAAAGCTGTAAGAGAGCTGCATATTTTTCACTCTCAGGAAAGAACCGTTCTGCACCCAGAAAGAGGAGGCCTGTGTATTATCGCTGTTACTGTCTGTTGTAAGCCTCGGGATATCGCTGTTGGGATTTTCGGCCGACCATGCGTTGAGGAAGTACGAGTTGATCTCCCGGCCATAGCGCACGGCGCTGGTATACCAAAGGTTCTGGTAATACCTTTTTACACCGCCGATGCCCTGGAATAAAACGGACAGCGAAATACCTTTGTACCCGGCCTGCAGTGTAAGCCCATAGGTATATTCAGGGATTACGCTGCCCAGGTAGGTACGGTCGCCTCCATTGATAACGCCGTCCTGTTTGATGTCGGCATATTTAAGATCGCCTGGTTTGTTGGAACCCGATAGTTTTTGTTTGGCCCAGTTGTCGATATCATGCTGATTTTTAAAAGTGCCTTCCGCCTGGTAGCCATACAATGCGCCAATGGGCAGTCCCTGTTTAATGATAGAGTTATTGCCGATGCTTTGTATTACATCGGGGTTGCCCTGGTAATGCAATACATTGTTGGTATTATGGCTCAGGTTACCGCTGATAGCGTACTGAAAAGCGCCCGCACTGTTCTTATAACCGAGCGCCACTTCCCATCCCCTGTTCTGCACTACTGCCACATTCTGGTAAGGTGGCGTAAGTGCGCCGTATAAAGATGATAACGGCAGTTGCACCAGGATGTTGCTGGTGCGACGGTTGTACCAGTCGAACGTAACATCAAAATGCTCCCTGAACAGGGTGATGTCTGCGCCAAAGTCGGTAGTAGCGGTACTTTCCCAGGTGATATCCGGGTTTGGCAGCGCTTTAGGCGCCAGTCCGGCTGAGAGACTGTTACCAAAAATATAGTTTTGTCCGGCTGCATACAATCCCATGTACTGGTACAATCCTATGTTCTGGTTACCCAGCTTACCCCATGATCCGCGGATCTTGATATCATCTACAAAAGAAATACCTGCATTGCGGAAAAAGTTTTCCTTGCTGAGCCGCCATGCGCCTGAAAAAGAAGGGAACACTCCCCAGCGGTTACCGCTGGCAAAGCGCGATGATCCGTCGTAACGGAGGTTGGCTTCCAGCAGGTATTTTTCCTTGTAGCTGTAGTTCACGCGCCCGAAGTACGACGACAAGGTGGAAGATGAAGAGGTACCGCTTACAATGGGTTGTGAAAGGCCGGCGCTCAGCTCCCAGGTATCGTTGGAGGGGAAGCCCTGCACGCTGCCGGCAAACCAGGCATTCCTGTTTATTTCCCTGCTGGCGCCCACCAACGCGGTGATATGATGATCCTGCGCAAATGTTTTATCATAATTAAGCGTGGTGTAAAAAGTGAGCCCCAGGCTGTTATCATTTCTTTGATACAAGGTGGAAGGCACCGAAGCATTACTGACGGTCACTTCATCTTTCTGAAAATTCCAGAGATTCTGTATGGCGCCGGAGTACTTGTATTGTTTGCCTTCTTTGTTATACACCTCCGCGCTTCCGTTTACCTGCCATTTCAGGTCTTTCATAATTTCCCATTCGCCATATAACTTAGCAAAGGAGTACTGCCCTACCTGCGGGTAAAACCAGGTATCCATATACTGTTGCGGGTTAATGGCATTGGGGCTTTCATCATCTGTATTCCTGCCGCCATAGCGGGTGACGCCGTCTTTGGTCATAGTAGGCGTTACGCCGGGCACCGAGTTCGCGCTGTAATACAACAGGGTAGTTACATCAAAAGGCTCGTTCACCTTGTTCCAGTAGGAAGTGAGGATGGCCCCGATCTTTACCTTATCACTGATCTTATGATCCATATTCAGGCGCAATGAGTATTTGGTATTGTCTGTAGACTCCATGATACCTTTGTTATACAGATATCCCATAGAGAGATAGTAATCCGTTTTTTCGTTGCCGCCGCTAATGGAGAGGTTATGCCGGGTGATGATGCCTTGTTTAAAGATCACATCCATCCAGTTGGTATTGGGAAACAGCACCGGGTCTTTGGCATTCTTCCACGCCTCTATGGTGGCTGGTTTGAAGAGATCCGTATTGTCGGGGTTATCCGCTTTCTGGATACGGTTCATCAGCTGCATATAGGTGACATAATCCGTTACCGGTTCAAATAGATGTGTAGCTTTTTGCACGCCGGCAGACCCATTGTAGTTGATCACGGTTTTTCCTTTCTTCCCTCTTTTGGTAGTAACGAGAATAACGCCGTTGGCGGCGCGGGAACCGTAAATAGCTGCGGAGGCGGCATCTTTGAGAATAGAGATACTGGCCACGTCGTTAGGGTTCAGGTTATTCAGCGATCCCACGATGCCATCGATAAGCACCAGCGGGTCTGAATTATTGAGCGTACCTACCCCGCGGATGCGCAGTACGGCCCCATCGCGGCCGGGTTGCCCGGAAGTTTGCGATACAGAGATGCCCGATGCAGCGCCGGACAGTGCCTGGGATACATCTGTAA
>NZ_DATCRD010000189.1:0-4725 GCF_036569185.1 Chitinophaga sp. | reverse complement strand
AATTATTTTATGATTGCAGATGGAAATACCGGTAATATCAGTATCGGCGGCTCCGTTCCGGTAGCCAATTACAAACTCACTGTAGACGGCACGCTCGGCGCGCGTCGCGTTAAAGTACAGCAAGGCGCCTGGGCCGATTATGTATTCCATCCGGATTACCAGTTACCCTCCCTCCAGCAGGTAGAAAACTTTGTTACTGCGAAAAAGCACCTGGAAGGCATCCCTTCGGAAAAAGAAGTATTGGAGAAAGGATTGGATCTTGGGGATTTTGACCAGCAGTTATTAAAGAAAGTAGAAGAACTGACCCTCTATATTATTCAATTGAATAAAAACGTGGAGCGCCTGAATAAACAGGTGGCGGAGCAACAGCAAACTATTGCCACCTTGCAGGCAAAGTAATAAAGAATGGGCACGGATCTACACCCTGCCCATTGTTTGTTATTCCTTCTTCCCCATCCACTGCAATGCATCCAGGATCATCCTGTTCTGTATTTCATTCGCAAAAGTGAAAGATAATTCCTTATTGGTATGGTGCTCGTAGTCGATATCATTATGCCCCATATTCACATATAGCATCTTATACTTTTTATTGGTCCATACCACGGGGTAATAGCCACTGTGCCAGATCTCGTGTGGTTTAGGTCCGGTGCCCAGCGGGAAGCTGCTGGAATCAACAGACAGCAGTATACTGATGTCGGGGTTTTTACGGAGGTCGTTGCTCCAGCGGTACCATTCATTGGGAGCGGTAGAAAAAGTATCCGGCAGGTTTTGGGTAATGGGGTGGGGGCGGTTTTCTACCCGCAATATAGCCGGCGTAGGACGCCAGGTATTGCTGGCATACGATCCGGAGCCCAGGAAGGTATTGTGGTACCAGTCCCAGTTTTGCGGAAAGGCAGATGGCGTAAGCGCAAATGCTGCAAAGTGAAAGCCTATCCATCCGCCGCCATGCTCCATGTATTCCCGGAAAGCGGCGCGTTGTGCAGGATCTTCCGGTCTTGTATCCAGGAAGATCACCACCTGGTATTTTGACAAAAATACTGCATTGAGGTTTTGCCAGTTGTTTGTGGAGTCGTAACTGAAATGATACTTTGCCGCCATTTCCGGAAACCATTTATTGGCCTCATGTACAAAACTGATATGCGCGGCGTCATTTTTAGCGGTGTAAAAAGCAATAACACGAAATTGCGGGGAGATGTCCTGTCGCGCCTGGCTTACAGCGCTGCCTAACAGGCTTAAAATAAGCCCAAGGATGCTTGTGCGGAATTTTAGCTTCATAAGTAGTAAATGAACTACAAAATAAACCATTTACGCGGATTTTGTCTGACTCAGGATTAAACTGATTATACTGATTACGCTGATTTGATTTTGGAATGATTTATAGGATTAAAAAAGATCTGGGAAGATCTAAGCGAAAGTATCTGCTTAAATCTTCCTGAATCTTTTTAAAATCAGTTATAAAATCCCAAAAAAAATCAGCGTAATCAGTATAATCAGTTTAATCCTGAGTCAGACAATCTCCGCATTGTCGCAAGCGCCCCTAAAGAATGTCGCTTTTGCACCGTAAATGAGAAAAAGAGGGCCGGTATCTTTGTAACGAAATGAACATCTTAAAATTTTAATCTATCGTTATGCAAAAGATCACACCATCGTTATGGTTTAACTTCAATGCGGAAGAAGCTATCAGTTTCTATTCATCTGTCTTTAAAAATGTAGAAATAAAAGATAAATCATATTATGGAGAAGGAACGTCCGTGCCTGCAGGTACCTTGCTGGCCGCTACTTTTTCCCTGGAAGGACAGGAATTCCTGGCTATCAATGCGGGGCCGCAATTCCCATTCACAGAAGCGGTTTCCTTTACGGTATACTGTGAAACACAGGAGGAAGTAGACTACTATTGGTCCAGGCTCACTGCCGGCGGAGGAAAGGAAGGGCAGTGCGGCTGGCTGAAAGATAAATATGGTTTATCCTGGCAGATTACGCCTACCATTATGCCTGGATTACTGAGCCACCCGGATAAGGAAAAGGCAGGCAGAGCCATGCAGGCCATGATGAAAATGGTGAAACTGGATATTGCAGCGCTTGAGAAAGCATTTAACGGTAAATAGTAACTTTATTGCCGGCTGTTACCTTCAAAATTAATAAGCCAGTGAAGACCAAATTTATCCGTAAGCCCACCAAACAAAGCCCCCCAGAAAGTACTTTCCAGCGGATGCGTGGCAATACCATCTGCAGAAAGACGGGCATAAAAAGTACGGGCTTCCTCTTCACTGTTACAGTCCAGCAATAAAGAAACGGTGTTGCCGGCGGTAAGCCCCGATTCTGGCACCATATCGGAAGCAGTAAGTACCAGGTTGCCTTTGGTAAGACTCGAATGCAGAATGAATGGCTTCATGAACGAAGGTATCTCCGCCGAAACAGGCGAATCGCCAATGGTCTGGAGCCTTAACTCTCCACCAAGACATTCCTTGTAGAAAGTCATTGCTTCCCGGCAGTTGCCGTTAAAAGTAAGGTAGGTATGGATGAAGGTCATCTTAAAACCGGATTTTTTGAATTAGCGTCATAATGCAAAAGTCGTAATGGTTCGGTTAAGTAACAGGGGTGTATAGCGACAATTCTCAGGCTAATTGCGGCATAAATTATTATAATAGCAGTGTATGATACATATTTCCATCCTGGTTCCCCTCGGGCATACCAGTTTAGTTAACATCGAAGGCAGTTACCAGATCCTGACCGATATCAATAATTTTCTCGCTGAAAAAGGCCGGGAACCAATGTTCCAGGTGCAGCTGGTAGGTCTGAAAACGGAAGTAAGCCAGCGTAACCGCTTATTTACCATCTCGCCGGAGGTGCTGATAAATGAAGTAAAGAAAACAGACCTGGTGATTATCCCTTCCCTCCACGGGGATCAGGTGAAGGCTGCGGAGCTGAATAAGGACTTTGTTCCCTGGATCAGGGAGCAATACCAGCAGGGCGCTTCTGTTGCCAGCCTGTGCCTCGGCGCTTTTTTCCTGGCCTCCACCGGGCTGCTCAAAGGAAAACAATGCGCTACCCACTGGAAAATGGCGCAGGAGTTCAGGACCATGTTTCCTGATGTACAACTGATGGACAACAGGATCATCACGGAAGACGAGCGTATTTATACCAGCGGCGGCGCCTATTCCTATCTTAACCTCATTCTCTACCTGGTAGAAAAATATGCAGGCAGGGATATTGCCATCCTCACCGCCAAGGCATATGCCATTGATATAGACCGCCAGAGCCAGTCGCCCTTCATTATTTTTGAAGGACAAAAAGCCCATAACGATGAACCTATCCTCAAAGCCCAGCAATTTATTGAATCCAGCTACCAGGATAAAATTACGGTGGAACAACTGTCGGATATGTCGGCTATAGGAAGAAGGACTTTTGAGAGAAGATTCAAAAAATCGACCGGTAACACGGTGGTAGAATATATTCAGCGGATAAAAATAGAAGCGGCGAAACGCGATTTTGAAACCAGTACAAAAAATGTGAATGAAGTAATTTACGACGTGGGATATGTTGACACCAAAACATTCCGTACCATGTTTAAAAAAGTAACAGGACTTACCCCATTGGAGTACCGCAATAAATACAATAAACAAATTATGAACCCTGTAAATTAATGACCATGGAAAAATCAACATTCAAAATTACCATCGACGCCCCACGTGAAAAAGTATGGGAAGTGCTTTGGGGTGATGCTTCCTACCGCCAGTGGACGGCTGTTTTCGCAGAAGGTTCCAGGGTGGAAACCACCTGGGAAAAAGGAAGTAAGGTATTATTCCTGGGCGACAGCAACGAGGGTATGGTAGCCCGTATTGCAGACAAAGTGCCGAATGAGTACATGTCGTTTCAGCACCTCGGTGAAATAAACAATGGGGTGGAAGACGTTACCAGCGATAAGGTGAAAGCCTGGGCGGGCGCGTTTGAGAATTATACGCTTACTAACGTTAACGGTAAAACGGAGTTGCTGGTAGATATGGATCTCGCCGATGAATTCAAGGACTATTTTACCAAAACATGGCCCCAGGCACTGGAAAAAGTAAAAGAACTGTCCGAAAAACAATAAAGCCAGCTTATTTTATAAATGGACATTTTCCGCTCTTCGACGGGAAACGTCCGCTTTGATCCGGGATACGGTTGTGCTATCTTTGCGGCATTGAACAATGACCGTAAAATAAAGCACTATGTTTCGGAAATCAGCGATCTCCTGCCTGCTGTTCTTATCTTTTTTAAGATTATCAGCGCAGGAAAAATATGAGCTCAACAGCGGATGGCAATGCAGTAATGTTGCCGGCGTGAAAGTCAGCGGTCAGCAACTCTCCAACCCAGGGTACGCCCTCTCCGGCTGGACGCCGGCAACAGTACCGGGAACGGTGCTCACCACTCTCCTGGATAATAAACAGGTGCCCGATCCGATGTATGGGATGAACAATGAAAAGATCCCGGATATTTACCACACCGGCCGCGATCATTACACGTATTGGTTTGTAAAAGACTTTGCAGAACAGCCTGCCACCGGCGATGCCCAGGTATGGCTGCATTTCAGGGGCGTGAATGATGGCTGCGATATTTACCTGAATGGCCATCGCGTTAATAAAACCACCCATTACGGCGCTTATCTGCGCCAATCCTATAACATCACCGCCTTCCTGGCAAGGAACGGTAAAAACCGCCTCGCCGTTATTGTATACCCGCCACAGT
>NZ_DATCRD010000188.1:0-22412 GCF_036569185.1 Chitinophaga sp. | reverse complement strand
CCGGGCCTGGAACTGAAATCAACCCTGGGTGTGAATATCATTAACCAAAGGGAAGATTATTTTGCGGCAAAAGGAATGCAGTATATTTCAGACAACGGCAATGCTTTCGTCAACAATAACAGGTACAACTCCTGGCAGTTTGAGAACTATCTTACCTACAACAGGCAGTTTTCAAAAGTACATAGCTTAAACGCTATGGCAGGGGTGTCCTGGCAGCATATTGACCGTTTTGAGAACCAGGCCAGCACAGAAGGCTTTACCGATTCCTACTACAGGTATTACAATCTTGGTGCAGGGTCCAGTCCCCAGCCCCCTTCTTCTGTAGGAACAGCCAACGGGTTGAATTCCTATTTTGGCCGTATCAATTATGGTTTCCGCAATAAATACTTAGTCACCTTTACCGGCCGTATGGATGGTTCTTCTAAATTCGGTAGTGATAACCAGTTTGCTTTCTTTCCTTCCGCGGCCCTTGCCTGGAGAGTCACAGAAGAAGATTTTATGAAGAGCCTTACCGCCATATCCAATTTAAAGATACGCGCCAGTTACGGCGCTACCGGCAATTCTGAAATACCCGCCTACAGGGCGCTTGCAGGCATGGGAAATTACAGTGTGATTTTTAACGGGGCACGTAATTCCGGTGTGGGCATTGACCGTATTGCCAACCCGGGTTTACAATGGGAAAAAACCAAACAGGTGGACTTCGGGCTTGAACTGGGTTTATTCTCCAACAGGCTGAACCTGGAAGTGGACCTGTACCGCAGGAAAGTGGACGGTATGTTGTTAGATGCACCACTACCCTACACCAGCGGGCGTGATAAAATTTTCTCCAATGTGGGCAGTATGGAAAACAAGGGATTTGAGATCGGTCTTAACTCCACCAATATTCAAACAGATAATTTCTCCTGGAGCACCACCTTCAACATTTCTGTGAATAAGAACAAGGTGCTTGCCCTGGCCAATGGAGATATCGCCTCCGGCAACGGCATCATCAGGGTGGGCGAACCTGTAGGTTCTTTCTTCGGAAGAGTGCATCTCGGCACCTGGGGAAGCAAGGAGGCTGATGAAGCAAAGAAATACAATATGCTGCCCGGCGATGTAAAATATAAAGATATCAATAACGATGGCATCATCAACGATTTAGACAGGGTGATTATCGGCAGAGGTATACCCGATGGATATGGCACCTTCCTGAACACCTTTCAATATAAAGCATGGTCGCTCACGGTAGACCTGCAGTTTATGTATGGCAACGATGTGCTGGACAGAAGTATACATTCTGCTGAAGACAGGCAGGGTATTGCCAACAGTTATAAAACCGTGCTCAATGCGTGGACGGAAACAAACCAGAATACGCCTATCGCACAGATACGGCCTATTAACGCCTATTACACCACCAATAACGACAGCCACAAAGTAACCGACGGATCGTTTATCCGTGGCCGTAATTTGTTGCTGGCCTATGTATTTCCATCAAGTACAGTTTCTGCATTAAAGCTCAGTCGCCTGAGGGTATATGCTTCCGTGCAAAACTTCTTCCTGGTCACTAAATATAAAGGGTACGATCCTGAAGTGTCCAACTCCAGCTCGCCTTTCGACCAGGGCCTGAATTTATATGATTATCCAAAGCCACGGGTATTTATGCTGGGATTGAACGTAGGATTATAACATAGTACCAACTTTAAACGAAAAATCATGAAAGCAACAATCATAAAATACGGATTGCTGGTGTTAACAACCGGTACATTATTCATAACCGGTTGCCGGAAATTTTTAGATGAAACGGATCCCAGCAACTATACAGAAGACACCTATTTCACAAAGCCCGAACATGCGAGAAGCTCTGTAAACGCCATCTATGCGAGTTTACGGGAACCTATGATCGGTGATTTTAACGGCGCCGCCTGGACCATGACAGAATTTGCTACCGGGCTGGCTGCTACCGATCTGGGGCAGGCGGTTAACAGTTATTTTATAAAAGACCTGCACAATACAGCGGATAACGCTTACGGGGAAAATTACTGGAGGAATTATTATAAGGGCATCAGCAATGCGAACCTCTCCATAGCCAAAATACCGGGCATTTCCATGGATGCGGCAGAAGCTAAAAGCCTGCTGGGCGAAGCCCGTTTTCTGCGGGCCTGGTACTATTTCAACCTGGTGCAGATGTTTGGCAATATTCCTTTAATTACCGAGCCTGTTGATTTGAAGTCGGAGCAGTTAAGGCCCAAACAGGCGGCTCCGGAAGATGTTTATAAACTGATTGTGGAAGATTTAACCACCGCGGAAAACTCCGGGTTGCCCTGGAAAGATGCCAGTGGCAAAGTAAGCCTGGGCGCTGTAAAATCACTGTTGGCAAAGGTATACCTCACCATGGCCGGTTACCCTTTACAAAAAGGAAACCAGTATTTTGACCTGGCAGCAAAAAAGGCAGCAGAGGTACTGGATTCAAAACAATTTAAGCTCTTTGATACTTATGGCGATCTGCATAACCCGGCGAAGAAAAATACTGAGGAAAACATCTTTATGATCCAGTACAAAACACAGGTGATTCCCGGAACCTGGCAATCGCTCATTATTCCTTACAACAAAAATATCTCTGCCTATTCTGCTGAAACAGGAGGTATTTATGCAACAGCCGATTTCGTAAAATCTTATGACGCCGCAGACCTGCGCGCCAAAGAAGGCCAGTTCTTTTTCACGGAGTTCACCAACCAGGATAACAGGAACCTGAAAGTGAACCTGGGCGGATATTTTATCTACAAGCTTTTTGACGTAGCCGCACAAACCACCACCGCCAACAGCGATCTTAACTGGTCGTTGATCCGCTATGCCGATATATTGCTTGTGTATGCAGAAGCTGCCAATGAAGTAAGCGGACCAGGTGCAAAAGCGTATGATGCGGTTAACGAGGTAAGAACAAGGGCCAAGCTGCCGGCGTTAGCAGGGTTATCTAAAGAACAGCTACGGGAAGCCATCTGGCGGGAACGCTGGTATGAGCTATGTTTTGAAAACGTTACCTGGTTTGATATGGTACGTCTTCGTAAGGCATTTAACGTAAAAACAAAGGGCTTTGATAATTACGTAGGGCATAAGTTTTCCTATGGCCCGGTTATAACAGAGCGGGAACTTTTATTCCCGATACCAAGTACGGAGTTGAGGAATAACCCTAACCTGGTGCCAACAAAAGGGTATTGATGTGTGAGCGTTCATTGTGCAGAAAAGGGCTAGCCGAAATGGTTAGCCCTTTTTCTTTAAATAAAAGATGTACTCCTATTTTACATTACTCTTAAAAAACCCATCTACTTCCTTTGCCCACAGTTCCGGCAATTCCAGCGCTGCAAAGTGCCCGCCTTTCTGCATCACTGTAAACTGTTTCAGGTTTACTCTTCTTTCAGCCCATTCCTTAGGAGTAGGTGCATCGCCGGGGAATATGGCTACGCCGGTAGGCGTATTCACCTTCTGGCCGGAAGCCAGTTGTTGAAAAGCGCCAACTGCATAAGTGCGCATAGATGAGTTGATGGTTTGGCTCACCCAGTAGATCATAATATTGGTAAGCAGTTCATCTTTGGTGAAGTGATCTTCAATAGTACCATCCGGTGTGCTCCAGCCTTTGAACTTTTCGGTGATCCAGGAAGCAAGACCTACCGGGGAATCATTTAAGCCATAGGCCTGCGTTTGTGGTTTGGTGGCGTGGAGCATGGCGTATGCGCCTTCGCTGAACCACCACTGCTGTATAAACTGACCGAATTCCTGCTCAGCTTTTGACATGGTGCTCCAGTCTTCCGAACCGTTGGGATACCCCACATCCGACAGGTGAACAGCGGCCACATTTTCAGGATAAAGATTAGCGATAGACCTTGCAATGTTGCTGCCTACATCTCCGCCGGCTACCAGGAAGCTTTTGTAGCCAAGTACATCTTTCATCAGCGTTGCAATGGTTTTAGCAGAGCCATCATCCGTCATAGCTTCATGACTGGAGAAACCGAAACCCGGAAGGGAAGGCACCACGATGTCGTAATCTCCTGTTAATAAAGGGATCACTTTGTGATAGCGGTAAAAGCAGTCCGGCCAGCCATGCAGGAGCAACAAAGGCCTGGCATTTGGGTTTTTACTTTTGATGTGCTGGAAGTGAAGGGTTGTCCCGTCTATTTCTACTGTGAACTGCGGGATAGCGTTGAGAGCAGCTTCCTGTTTACGCCAGTCGTAACCATTTTGCCAATAGGCAACAAGGCTTTTGAGAAATACGGGGTCTGTGCCATATTTCCAGCCAATGTTATCCGGGGCATCGGGCCAGCGGGTTTGACGGAGCCGGGTTTGGAGATCGTCGAGTACAGTTTGCTGTACGTCAATTTTAAAGG
This sequence comes from Chitinophaga sp., assembly GCF_036569185.1. Lineage (GTDB taxonomy): Bacteria > Bacteroidota > Bacteroidia > Chitinophagales > Chitinophagaceae > Chitinophaga. The sequence continues at coordinate 18,054 of NZ_DATCRD010000188.1, read as the reverse complement.
GCTTTACAGTGTACATATAGGTTTTTGTTTTAGGTTGTCCAATGGCAGATACTGTTATAACAGCTATCGTTAAAAAAAGAATGATCTGTTTCATAGTTTTTTATTTGATGAAACAAATATCTGAACGGGTTGTGACAGCTGTATGTCAGTTGTAAACCGGCTTTCAAAAATAAATAATTCAGGCCTTAAAAGAACAGGGAAAAACAGTACGACATATATCAGATAGCATTGTACAAAATCCTTTATGGTGGCTACTTTACATAAATTCGCCTTTTATTTCCGTCAACCAATTTGACAAATAGTAAGGGTATTTTCAGCGGTTTGTATCAGCAGGTTTGCAGCGGCATTATACCCGCCTATTTTCAGGTTGGGATCATGGAAAAGGATGTTCCCTTCGGGCGAGAAAACCATCACTCCAAGCGTATCAGAGAATGCAATGAAAGCCTGTAACTGTTTACTATAATGCAGGTTGGTGTTTAGTATACTTACGTCTGCAAGTTTAATTTTCTTTATTATCTCCGGCGTAGGGCCGGCTACGTTATAAAAATGAATCTCTCCCGGGGCCTCTTTAATGGCGTCGTCTTCCTCATCTGAATAAGGATGATAAGTTACGGCTACTGTATTATCATCTACCCAGCAAACTCCCCTGTTATTATGCTCCCAGCCATTGATACGTTTATGCGCAATCCGGTTACTGCTAATAAAATGCGCGATGTCGTAAATGTGATACAGGTCGCAGGAGCCCCAGCCCCAGCCGGCGCTCAGGAATTTACTCCCATCGGGCGACATGCGGAGCTCTCCGTAAAAGTAATCATACGACGATGGCCACGGTAATTTGGTGGTTTCTTCATGCGTCTTATAAAACTCCAGGTGCTTTTCTTCGGCCAGTTCCTCTATCAGCGATTTGGTAGCGGTAACTATCTGCCTTGTGTCCAGGTTCATGATATGCACACAATTCCAGGCGGTTGCATAAATGATATACGGGATATGCTGTGGGTCGCGGAACAGCGCAACAGGATAACGGGATATACTTGCATAATAATCGTTCCTCCATAAATGAAGCGCCGGGTACTTCCCGGGATAGTGAACATAGCCATGTGTTTTATAATCGTTCACCACTACCACAATATCATCTAACGTATAAATGGTAGAAGGAGCGCTGATATCAAAGCCGCCATCCCGGTATCCCAGGCTGCTTTGCACAGAGAACAGGTATTCCCCTTCCGAAGCATTCATCTTTTGCCGGATCACATCGCCGGAGCTCAACAGTATTACATATTCATCCGGGGCCGACAAGGCAGCCGTCACGATCGTATTTTCTATTCCGTATTTTCGTGTATATATGGGTGTTATATTCATTATCCGGGTAGATTAACCGGCAAGTTAAGCATATAGCTCAAATAATTTCCGGGGCAATTTTCGCGGCCAGGTCGTCCAGGCTGGTAGTCCCGGTGTTGCTTAATATAAGAATGGTAGTGTTTTCTCCGAGGATATGGAATAACATGCTCTGTGCCCCCATGATACGGCCTGGCCGCTTTACAATGGTGTAATTCTTCTTATTGATATCATAATCTTTATATACCCATACCCCATAACCATATTCATCCAAACCAGGAACAAACATCCGGTTTAAAGACGACTGCTTAAGAAGTTGATGTCCGAAGAGCGCATGTGAAAAGCGCAGCAGGTCGCCGGCAGTGGAATACATAGCGCCGGCGGCATACCAGTTTTCCATATATACTGGTAAATCGGGTACCAGTTTATCCAGGTCATCCCGGAAAAAATAAGTATCTGCCAGGCCTGTAATGATATCCCGCTGGTACACTAACCCGGATTGTTGCATACCCAGAGGTTGCAGGATATTTTCCGTTAACACCTGTTCATAGGTCTTGTTACAGATCTTCTCAATGATCTTTCCCAATACAATATAATCCGCGTTATTATAATCGAATACCTTACCCGGAACATTCACTGGCTTACCGCTGCAATAGCGGTTTAAAAGCTCCTCTGTGGTACAGGGATGCTGGTATACGGCGATACCGTTTTTCACCGCGCTTTCCACAGATGTTACCGTGTCTATATTAGCCAACCCGGATGTATGGTTCAGCAGCTGATGTATAGTTATTTTACTGCCGCCTTCTCCTTTATAATCCGGCAGATAATCGATGATAGGTTTGTTAACATCCAGTTTACCCTGCTCAAACAGCTGCATGATCAGCACAGATGTGAACAGCTTTGTAATGGAAGCAATTTTATATTTTGTGTCGATGGTATTAGGGATCTTAAACTGGTAGTTAGCCAGGCCGAAACTCTTGTGGTAAATTACGCCTGATTTATTTTCAATAAGAATGGTTCCATTAAAACGGCTGCTGCCGGCAATTGAATCGATACGGGGAAGCTGGGCAAATAAAAAAAATATATTGATCCTTATCCCACCATAATATCATCCTTTTTCAGCGGCCTTAATATTAAGCGGAGCGACTGGTCTTTTGTAAAGTAAGCCACCACCCAGTTATACAATGTTTTGAAACGGTTGCCATAACTCACCAGGAAAGTAAGGTGAATAAACAGCCAGATAAACCAGGCGATAAATCCTTTGAAGTGAAGCCTGGGCCTGGGAATATCTGCTACTGCTTTATTGCGGCCTATAATGGCCATGTTGCCTTTATCAAAATAACGGAAAGGCTTACGGGCCCGGGATCTTGCAAGCGCTACAAAATTTTCTCCCAGTCGCGTGCCTTGCTGGATAGCCACCTGGGCCAGCTGGGGATGTCCGTTGGGAAACGCAGGATCAGTGGTTTGCAGACTGATATCACCTACCGCAAAAACATCTTTCAGGCCCTTTATCTCATTAAATTCATCTACCAGCAGCCTTTTTCCCCGGCCATAGCATTCCGCAGGAATGCCTTCTATGGCAGGAGCTGTTACACCTGCCGCCCACACTACTGTTTTGGTAGCAATGGTTTCCCCGTTGGTAAAGATCACCGTGTCGTTTACATAATCCTTTACCTGCATGCCCAGCTTTATTTCCACTCCCATTTTGATAAGGGCGTTGTATGCATCCTGTTGCGACTGTTCACTCATAGCGGCCAGTACTTTCTGGATACCATCTACCAGGTAAATATGCGATTCATATCCTTTACCGGCTATCTCCGGATAATCTTTCGGCACCACCTCCTTTTTCAGCTCTGCCAGCAAACCGGATACTTCCACACCGGTGGGCCCGCCACCCACCACAACAATGGTAAGCAGCTTTGTTCTCTCTTCCGGGTCGGTGGTGAGCGCTGCCTTTTCCATGACTTGCAGGAAGTGGTTCCGAAGCTCCAGCGCATCGTTCACTGTTTTCATGGGCTTTGCATTACGTTGCACATTCTCCATCCCGAAGTAATTGGTAGCGGTGCCATAAGCCAGTACCAGGTAATCGTATTGAAGGGTGGTAGTGGAAAGCACCACTTTTTTTTCTTCCGGTACTACCTTCAGGAGTTCGCCGATCACGAAACGGGCATTTTTATTCTTACGCAGCAATTTCCGGAACGGGTAACTGATATCCGTGGGGTCCAGGAACGCCATAGATACCTGGTATACCAGCGGGGGAAAATAATTATAATTATTCCGGTCTACCAACGTAACCATAAATTCTTCTTTACGGGCCAGTTCCTTTACCAGGTTAATTCCTGCAAACCCGCCGCCGATAACAACAATATGTTTCATAATATGATCTTTGTTGTAAAAAAATCAAAGGCAATTTTGTTGCCGTATTGCCAGCCGGCTCTTCTTTATACCTGTTTATGGCAGATAACAGTTTTGGAAGATGATTTGTTCCGCCTGCTTCACGGAAGGCAGGTTCCTTTAGGGGTGCATGGTGCACTCATGTGCCCGGATAATTAATTGTCACTTTGATGATTAAAAAATAAAAAACACTTTTCCTCCTCCGTGGTAGGGAGGAACAGGAAAAAGCTGTTGACACTGCGCCTCATTCTCTGGATAAATTGCACATTAAATGCGCTTGGGAAAAAGGTGGGCTCTTTAGTACCTTCCCCTCCTGCCCGGCTGCAAGCCGGAGAATAATTATGTTGAAATCATTCCCTTCCGCATTCTTCTTACATTCGCGGTTATGAAGGAAAATAAATACGACGATCCGTCTTTTTTTGACAAGTACAGCCTGATGCCCCCTTCCGTTGGTGGACTAAATGTGGCTGGCGAGTGGCATGTGCTGCGCGGCATTGGCGATAACGCCCTGTTATCCAACGGCTTCCCCTTCTCCCCAAAATATATTTTTCATTTTGTACCGAATGGTATATTTTTGTACCGTCAAAAGAAAGAGGGTTATGAATAAGGCAGAAAAAACAAAACAGTTTATTGTGGAGATGACGGCCCCTGTTTTTAATGAGAAGGGCTACACCGGCACTTCCCTGAACGACATGACCAATGCTACCGGGTTAACAAAAGGCAGCATTTATGGCAATTTCGCCAATAAAGACGAAGTGGCCCTGGCCTGTTTTGATTATAACCTGAAAAAGGTAGGCAATATCATCCGGCAGGAAATGGATAAAAAAGATACCTGCAGGGATAAACTGCTGGTATATGTGCATGTATATGAAAACTTCCTGAAACACCCGTTTCCTGCAGGCGGATGCCCTATCCTGAATACAGCCATCGAAGCAGACGATACTCATCCTTTACTGAAACAGAAAGCTGCGGATGCGATCATTGCCTGGAAGGGGATCATTACCCGCCTGATCGACAAAGGCATCGCTACGGGAGAATTCAGTGAAGATGTGAACACAGAGCAGGTGGCGCTTACGATGATTGCCACCATTGAAGGCTGTATCATGATTGCCAAGCTAACCGGCAAAATGAATTACCGTAACAGTATTATGCAGTCCGTGGAAAAAATGATCAACGAATTATAAGTCAATTTTTTTCTTAATAAATATACCGATCGGTATATAAAAAACAAAACAAAATGAAAACAACAGGAAACACTGTACTTATTACCGGCGGCAGCGCAGGTATCGGATTCGAAATAGCCAGGCAATTATCCAGGCAGGGTAACCAGGTGATTATTACCGGCAGGGATGCCGCCCGCCTGGAAAAGGCCGTTCAGCAGCTGCCCGGCGTAAAAGGCATTGTAAGCGATGTAACCAGCGATAAAGCAGTAGCCCAGCTGGTAACCACCCTGCGGGAACAATACCCGTCTTTAAATATCCTGATCAACAATGCAGGCCGGGCTTTTTCTTATGAACTATCGGAAACCGCCAATGCAGCAGGAAAAGCGGTGGAAGAAATGGATACCAATTTTTTTGCCGTGCTGCGTCTTACGGAGAAATTGCTGCCGCAGCTTAACAGTCAACCGGAAGCCGCCATTGTGAATGTTACTTCCATTGTGGCTTTTGCGCCCGGCGCGCGGATCGCTACCTACTCCGCTTCCAAAGCCGCCCTGCGCTCCTATACGCAATCCATGCGCGTTACATTTCCAAAACTGCACATCTTTGAACTGATGCCTCCCCTGGTAAACACCGACTTCTCCCAGGAAATAGGTGGCGCCAACGGCATCCCGCCGGCCCAGGTAGCAACTGAGCTCCTTGCTGCACTCAGCAATAATGAATATGAAATCCGTGTAGGCGATACAGAACAGATCTACCAGTTATCACGTACTTCGGCAGCTGCAGCGCTGCAGGCAATGAACAGCAGGGAGAATTAAAAATTTTATACACAAATATACCAATTGGTATATTAAATATTGGCAATGAAACGTACAGTACTGATCCTGGCGGTGATCACAGCGGCTATCATGGAACTGATAGATACCTCCATTGTAAACGTAGCCTTATCACACATGAGCGGCAACCTGGGCGCTACGCTGGAAGACACTTCCTGGGTCATTACTGCCTACGCCATTGCCAATGTGATCATCATTCCCATTACGGGGTTCCTGGCAGCAAAACTCGGCCGCCGCAATTATTATATAGGCTCTATAGTGGCTTTTACTTTTTTTTCATTGATGTGCGGACAGGCCGCCAACATCTGGGTACTGGTGATATTCCGTTTCCTGCAGGGGATTGGCGGCGGCGCACTGCTATCGGTATCGCAGGTGATCATTTTTGAATTATTTCCCAAAGAAAAACAGAACGTAGCCAGTGCACTTTTTGGCGTAGGCGTTTTTATTGGTCCCACTATAGGCCCAACATTAGGTGGTTATATCACAGAATTTTATTCCTGGCCCTGGATCTTTTACATCAATGTACCAATAGGTATCACAGTGGCTTCACTCTGTTATATACTGCTGAAAGAGCCGGATCAGGCGCCGCCGGGCAAGCGGATCGACTGGACCGGGATCCTCCTCCTGGCTGTAGGGGTGAGCGCATTGCAAACAGTGCTGGAAAGGGGTGAAACCGACGACTGGTTTGAAGCGGCTTATATTACGTGGTTATCTGTCATTGCCGGTTTTGCCCTCCTGGTATTTGTGTGGTGGGAGCTGCGGATCAAAGACCCCGTGGTAAACCTCCGCGTGTTGAAAAGCAGGAACCTGAGCATTGCCGCGATCCTCACGTTTGTTTCCGGCATGGGTATTTTCAGTTCCGTATTCCTTACGCCGGTATTTGCACAACGGCTGCTCAACTTCACACCGCTGCAAACGGGCCTGTTGTTGTTGCCCGGCGCCTGCCTGGCCATAGGCGGCCTGATCATCTCCGCCCGCCTGCTGCAGCGCGGGGTATCGCCCGTGTTCCTTATTGTGGCGGGAATGGGCCTGTTCATTCTTTTCAGCTGGCAGATGTCGGCCCTCAACCAGGATGCGGGCGCTGCTACCATTACCACTTCCCTCATCTGGCGGGGCGTAGGGCTTGCGTTGGTAACGGTACCGCTTACCACGCTGGCGGTGTCTTCCCTTGCGCCGGCAGATATCCCCCAGGGAGCCGCCTTAAATAATATGATGCGGCAACTGGGCGGCTCATTTGGTATTGCTATGGTGAATACCTACCTGGCCAACCGGAATGCGCAGCACCGGATGGACCTGGTAAGCAATCTCACTACCGATAATCCCGCTGTGGCAAACCGGCTAAACAGCTACGCCCATTACTTTGCCAGCAAAGGCGCTACTGCCACTGATGCACATCATAAGGCGCTGAAGCTGCTGGATAGCGCTGTCATAAAACAAACCACGCTGCTGAGCTTCAGCGATGCCTTCCTGCTGGTAGGTCTTATTTTTCTTGCGGCGTTGCCTTTACTGTTAATGGCATCTGCAAAAAAGAAAAAAACAGCCAATGTGATCGTAATGGATCACTGATGTTTTATCTTCTCTTAAATAAATCCCTTTTTTTCATAGTTCCTTCAACCGGCTATTACCGCCTAAAAAGTGGAGCAGTAGCAGGATACCGCAGGCATACCCCGATTTTTCGTATTTTGCGACCTGCATCTTTATCGATTACACCGGGCTGTTCATCTATTTTATCACCAGATGAACAGCGATTGTCTGATATTTAATTTTAAGGGGAACTGGATTTAACGGATGAATAATGACACAGGACATGAAACTGCACTTTTCCACCGGATTGCGGAGGGGGATGAATCTGCCTTTGAAGCATTGTTCCACCTGTATGTTCCGAAGATCAAACCTGTAATTGCCCGCATCATACAGGTTGAAGGCCCCGAAAAAGATATTATACAGGAAATATTCCTGGGCATCTGGTTGAGCCGTGAAAAGCTGCCGGAAGTAATAGTTCCCCACAACTGGATCTTCAAAATGGTGTATCACCGCTGTTACAGCTGGCTACAAAAACAGGGGGTACGCGATAAGGCCAGCCGGGTCATCACTCAGGAAAGTACCGCTCATGCTAATTTTACCGAAGAAAATATTGCTTTCTCAGAAACTGCGCTGCTGGTAAAACAGGCCATCCTCCAATTGCCGCCCCAGGCGCAGAAGATCTACCTGCTCAGCCGCGAAAAGGGGCTTAAAATTGCTGAAATTGCCAGCGAGCTGCAGCTCTCTCCTCAAACAGTTAAAAATTCACTGGTCCGTTCTCTCAGATCCATCCGGGAATACCTTACCGGTAAAGGTATCATCCTTCCTATGATCCTCCTCGGTTGGGGTGTTTTATATTTTTTTTAATTTTTTTACGAAAGACATAGGTACTATTTGACTCCTAACGGTACGTATAAGCAAGGGGCTTGCTGTAACCAGGCAGCTCCGCGCTAAATCAACTGAATTCCGAATGCTTTAAAACGAGGCCGTTGTCCACATCAGAAAGACTTACATACTTATTGGAACAGGTACGGCTACGCCAGGCCACTGCTGCGGAGTACAGGGAACTGTTACAGCTGATCAGCGATGATGAGCAGGGGGAAATAGTGAAGCTGCTGGATACCTGGCATGGCGCCGGCACCGCAGAAAGCGCCACCAATACGGATTACGACCACGCCTACTGGCAGCAGGCCGTAAAAGAAATACTGGATGCCGATCATACTTCAAGGCAGCCTGCAGTGTTACCAGTTAAGAACCGTATCTATTTCCTGCAGCGCTACTGGTGGGCAGCCGCCTGTATGATCCTCTTAACAGCAGGCGCTTATTATTTATCCAAACAAACAACCCGCCCGGATATGGCGGCCACTGCACCTGTAAAGGATGTGGCGCCGGGCGGTAACAGGGCGGTGCTTACCCTTTCCGACGGTAGCCAGATCACACTTGACAGTGCCGGTAACGGCGTACTGGCCCGGCAGGGCAATACCCGGATCACCAAGCTGGGCAATGGGCAGCTGGCCTACAGTGGCTCCGGCAGCCAGGACGGGAAAATACTGTATAACACCATGAGCACCCCGCCGGGCGGGCAATACCAGCTGATTCTACCGGACGGCACCGGCGTATGGCTGAATGCCGCTTCTTCTATCAGCTATCCTACTGCCTTTACCGGCAATGAAAGAAGTGTAACCGTTACCGGTGAAGCCTATTTTGAAGTGGCAAAAAATGAAAAAATGCCTTTCCGGGTAAAGGCAGGCAATACCACGGTGGACGTACTGGGCACACATTTTAATATCAACGCATATAAAGACGAAGCCAGCATCAATACCACTTTGCTGGAAGGCGCTGTGAGGGTAAGCGCTTCACAGCAGCAACAGCAGCTCAGGCCCGGGCAACAGGCCAGGGTAAAGGCAAACGGGACTTCTATACAGGTAGTGGACCATGCCGATATTTCCGAAGTAATGGCCTGGAAAGCAGGTTTCTTTTCTTTTAACGATGCAGACCTTCCCACCGTAATGCGGCAGTTATCGCGCTGGTACAATGTGGAAGTAACATATGAAGGCAGGATTCCCCAAAGGGTATTTACCGGGGAAATAGGCCGGAACCTCACTTTGTCGCAGGTATTAAAAGGGCTTACAAAAACACGTATCAAATACAGGATCGAGAATGGTAACCGGATCGTTATCCAGCCATAGTTATGAACAATGAAAAAATCTGAACAATGAAAAAATCAAAGTTATTGCCAACGGCGCATTATGCGCATTGAATGAAAAACCGGGGCTGAGATTGGCGTCCTACCCCGGCTGCTGTTCAATTTCATCAACAAACAAGTCGGTAAACATTATTTATTAATTCAACCAAACATTGCAAAAGTATGCAACTTAAGGCTATTTGTAATTCCGGTACCCGCAGATATTGGAAATTTGCGGAGCTCTCAACCAAAACACTGTTAGTTATGAAGCTAACTTCATTTATGCTGCTCATTGCTGCCCTACAGGTAAGTGCAGCGGGCAGCGCCCAAACGGTGACTTACTCCGCCAGAGAGGTGAGTCTCCAGAAAGCGCTGAACGTGATCAAGGCGCAAACGGGTTATGTTTTCTTTTACGACAAGGAGGATCTGAAAAACAGTACTCCCGTTTCGGTGAACATAAAGAACGCATCGCTGCAGGCAGCCATGGAAGCGGTATTGCAAAAGCAGCCGCTCAGCTTCGAGATCCAGGGCAATACTATTTTCATTACAAAGAATGAAAAACCTGCAGCTGCACCGGCAGCTACACCGCCGCCTCCGGCTGTTACCGGGAAGGTGACAGATGATGCCGGAGCGGCTATTCCCGGTGTTTCCATTGTAATAAAAGGAACTCAGAAAGGCGCAATTTCCGGCCCGGATGGTACCTTCCAACTGGCAAACGTGCCTGATAACGCAGTATTGGTGGTAACCAGTATCGGCTATATCACCAAAGAAGTTCCAGTGGGCGGAAAAACAGTGATCAATATTTCACTGGCTCCCGATGTAAGCGCGCTGAAACAATTTGTGGTAGTGGGTTACGGCACACAGAAAAAAGCAAACCTCACCGGTTCCGTTACCTCTATCGGCACAGAGCAACTGACCAACCGGCCGGTAACCAGCCTGGGCAACGCCTTGCAGGGCACTATGCCGGGCATCACCGTTACAGCAGCCAATAGCGGCCAGCCCGGAAACGATGCTGCCAAGATCCGTATCAGGGGGATTGGTACCTTAAACAACGCCGACCCGGTTATTGTGATAGATGGCGTAGTGACCAACCTGAGCGGGCTTAATAATATTAACCCGGACGATATCGCCACCATGTCGGTACTGAAAGACGCGGCATCTGCCGCTATTTACGGTTCACGTGCAGCCAACGGCGTTATTCTCATCACCACCAAACAAGGCCGTAAAGGGCCGCCACAGGTGGTATACAACGGATATGTTGGTAAACAGAAAGCCACAGGCTTACCCGACTTTTTACCTTCCTGGCAGGCCGCCACTTTATACAACCAGGCGCTGAGCAATGAAGGAAAAACTGCCCGTTGGACAGACGCAGAGATCCAGAAGTTTAAAGATGGCTCAGATCCGTTCAACTATCCCAATACCGACTGGCTCGACCTGTTCTACCAGGGCAATGGTTTACAGCAGAACCATTATGTAGGTGTTTCCGGTGGCAGCGACAATACACAATATGCTTTCTCCCTGGGTTTATTTGACCAGAACGGCCTTATGGAAAAGACAAATGCAAAACGCTACACCAGCAGGCTGAACATCACTTCCCAGATTAATGAGAAAGTAAAAGTGATCGGTAACATCGCCTTTACTTCTTCCGGCAGAAATGAGCCCAGCAACCCTTACACCAGCGATTTCACACAGCTGGTAAGGCAGATCAACCGCATCTCCCCTACTATTCCCTACAAATATGAAAATGGCTATTACGGTTATATTTCTGATGGTAGCCCCATGGCATGGCTGGAAGGAAACAGCCTGGGTAAATATAATAACTACGACCTGGTAGGTAATGTAGGCGCAGACTGGGAAATTGTGAAAGGGCTTCACTTCAAGCCTTCCCTCGCCTATGTGATGAAGATCAGTCATAACAAAAAGTTCATTGCCGACCAGCAGTATTATGATGCAGCTGGTAACAAAACATTTTACCAGGGGCCAACCTCTGTAACAGATCAGAACACCTTTGCCAATACCGTTACACAGCAGGCATTACTGGATTACACCAAATCTTTCAATAAACATAATTTCAAAATACTGGGCGGTTACTCCCAGGAGCTAACCAAGTTCAGCTTTGATGACGGCTACCGGAAAGGCTTCCTGAACAACCAGCTTACCGATGTGAACCTTGGTTCAACAGATGGACAGAAAACTACCGGCTACTCTTATCAGCTGGCGCTCCAGTCATATTTTGGCCGGTTAAACTATGACTTCGACGGCAAATACCTGTTTGAAGCGAACCTGCGTTATGATGGTTCCTCCCGTTTCTCTCCAGACAACAGGTGGGGCCTGTTCCCCTCCTTCTCCGCAGGCTGGAACCTGGACAGGGAAGATTTCTTTGAGCCTTTAAAGAAATATGTATCCAATCTTAAAATAAGGGGCTCATGGGGCCAGCTGGGTAATCAGAATATCACAGGATTTGATGATACCAATTACCCCACCTATCCCTACTATCCATATATTGCCACCATTAACGGTAGCCAGAACTATACTTTTGGCGGTACAGCCGCTGCTATTGCTGCAGGTGTAGCACCAGTCAACGGAGCTAACGAAAACATCAAATGGGAAGCGACCACAGAAACAAGTATAGGGCTTGATGCAGGCTTCCTGGATGGAAACCTGAACTTCACCGCAGATTATTTCCATAAGCTTACTTCCGATATCCTGTTGTCTGTTCCGGTTGGCGCAGTATATGGTTTGAATGCGCCTGTTCAAAACGCGGGATCAGTGCTCAACAAAGGCTGGGAATTTTCACTCAGCTATGCAGGCAACGCGGGTGAATTTAAATACAACGCCTCCGTGAATGCAGCCTTTATCAAAAATGAAGTAACCGACCTCCATGGCACAGGACCAATTATTGACGGCTACACCTTCAAACAGGTGGGTTACCCGATCAACTCCCTGTATGGATATGAAGCAGACGGCATTTTTCAATCGGCCGATGAAGTAGCCAAATCTCCTTTCCAAACTAACAGGACGGCGCCAGGCGATCTGAAATATAAAGACAAGGACGGTAACGATACCATTAACAGCGCCGATAAAGTATACCTGGGCAACTATTTCCCCAAGGTAACCTTTGGCGTAAACCTGGGCGGCTCCTGGAAAAATTTTGATCTCAATATTTTCCTGCAGGGCGCTGCCGGTGTGAAAACATACATCGATGCCGGTAAACTGGGCACTGTAAGTTCTTCCGCAGGTAAACCCACTTCTGCTTTGCTGGATACCTGGACACCGGAAAACACTTCCGCTGCTTTACCACGCATCTGGAGCGGATTTACGCAGAACGATCCCAGTGGTACGCCTTCTTCCTTCTGGGTAAAAGACGGATCTTATCTGCGGCTTAAAAACCTGCAGGTAGGTTATACACTGCCGGAAAGAGTGATAAAAAGAATTGGTCTTAGTAAAGTACGTTTCTACTATAGCGGTCAGAATATACTCACCTTCGACGGGCTGTATAAATGGATAGATCCTGAAGCATCCATTACCAGCAGTATCTACTACTATCCACAGGTGAAAGTGCACACGTTTGGCGTAAATGTTAGTTTTTAACAAAAAGCAATCAACATCATGAAAAGGAATATTCTCTATATAATACTCTTCTCTGCTGCGCTGCAATCGGCGTGCAACAAAGATTTCCTGGACCGGCAACCATCGGATGCCTATAGCAACGAATCCCTCTGGAAATCACAAAGCGATGCCCAGGCGGCGCTGAACGGCTGTTACAAAGACTGGGAAGGCGATTACACCCTGCTATATATGGACGCTGTAAGCGATAACATGTACAGCCAGTACTACTGGGAAGGCTATACGGATTATGGCAATGGCAGCATTACGCCCGCCAATACCAATGCTTCCAAGCGCTGGAGCTATACTTCCATCCAGAAATGCAACTGGTTCCTGGAAAACGTAGACAAAACACCAATGGACGAAACTTTAAAGACACAATTTAAGAGTGAAGCCCGTTTCCTCAGAGCCTACCAGTATTTTACCCTGACCCAGCTTTACGGAGATGTGCCACTGGTTAAAAACACGGTAACCACTGAAGAAGCCAATACCATTTCCAGGACAGCGGCTACCGAAGTACGCAAATTTGTGCTCGACGAACTAACAGCCATTGCACCTACCCTGCCGGTGTCTTACTCAGGCAGCGATGTTGGCCGTATCACACAGGGCGCCGCGCTTTCCCTGAAAGCCCGGTTGGAACTGTATGATAAAAACTACGCCGCATGTATTGCCGACTGTAAAAAAGTAATGGCGCTGGGTTATGGGTTATACCCCAGTTACCAGGATCTTTTCCGCATCCAGAATGAAAACAATAAGGAAGTAATCCTTGATGTGCAATACAAAGAGAACGATTATCCCAATGCAGACATTGGCGTAATGCCTTCTTCTTCCTTCGGTGGCTGGGGATCACTGGATCCTACACAGTCGCTCGTAGACGCCTATGAAATGAAGAACGGGAAAACCATTGACGATCCCGCTTCCGGCTATGCCGAAAATGATCCGTACAACAACAGGGACCCACGCTTAACCGCTACTATTGTATGCCCCGGTCAGCTTTATATGGGTAAGTACTACAACTCCATAGAAAGCACCTCCGGCGATTATTATAACGGGGATAACAATTCCAAAACAGCTTATATCCCCAAGAAGTTCACCGCTAACCTCGCCGACTATACGGATATGTGGAACACCGGTCTGAATATGATCGTGATCCGCTACGCGGAAATCCTGCTCACATACGCCGAAGCGCAGATTGAATCAGGTGTGATCGACAATACGGTATATGATGCCATAGATGCCATCAGAACCCGGGCAGGTATGCCGGTAGTAGACAGGAGCGTATATAACAGCGTTGATAAAATGCGCACCCTGGTAAGGCGGGAACGCAGGGTGGAGCTGGCACTGGAAGGATTACGCTGGTACGATATTCAACGCTGGAAAATAGGTACTGCCGTTAGATCCGGTACCGTATATGGAGCAAGACTGGGCAAGGTGGATCCTGCCAATGGTAAGCTCACTCTCAGCGGCGATCATATCACGGTAGAGCAACGCACCTTTGTTGAAAACAGGGATTATCTCTGGCCGGTGCCACAGGCAGAAAGAGACGTTAACAAGAACCTGACTCAAAACCCAGGGTATTAATACAACTGTAACAATCAAGAAAAGGTCCCGCGAGTTGAAAGACGAGCGGGATTTTTTTTGCACATAAGTTTACTTGTATCTCTTATTTGCCAGCCCGGAAAAAATCACCACCCGTTCAGCAAATAAAAAAATACACACAACTTTCTATACCGATCAGCATAATGCCCGCCATCAATAACTGCTTGAGATAAAGCCGGAGATGCCGCAACGCGTAGGTGATCTGGTTTTCCACGCTTCTTTTGGAGATATTCAAACGCTCCGCGATTTCCTGGTTGCTGAGTTGCTCTTCACGGCTTAGCAGGAAAATTTCCTTGCTGCGTTTGGGCAGGCTACTGAGAGAAGCATGCAGTTGCCGGCGGAAAGACTGCTCCTGGATCTTTTCTTCGGCAGCATTCCCAACAGCTGCCATATATTCTTCTGTTGCTACTACCTGGAATGCTTTTTTTGACTTTAAAACGCGGTATACGTGGTAACGGGTAGCGGAAATAATATAGTTACGGAAATGAATAATCTGCAGTTCCTCTCTCTTCAGCCATAATGTAAGAAATACATCGTGCACAATTGTTTCACTGGCTGCCGCATCATCCAGCATCTTATTGGCCGTTTGATACATCTTGCCCCAATAACGGTTAAATAACAGGTTATAGGCTGTTTTTTCACCGTTTCTGACTGCAAGCCATAAATCAGCATCTGCTGTGTTAGCATCCCACCTAATCATGCCACAAAAATTGATAAAATAAAATTACCTGCGTGTTAAATTAACATGAAATATATAGGAATTGATCCTGGTTGATTGTCGGGACGACACCTGATTCCGCGTCTTCTCTCCCGACAAAATACTCTTTTTTTTAAAAAGTGTGTGTGTTGGAAAAAATATTTGTCTCTATAGAGTAAATGAACCGATTGCGATGACAAAAGAAGAATACCTTGTCCTGTATGAAAGGTCCCTGAGAGGGGATTGCAGCCCTGACGAACTGGCCAGGCTGCAGCAGTATGAGGACGACTTTTGTTTTTCCGACGACGCCGAAACCGACGAAGCAATACAGGAAAAAATATACAACCGGCTTTCTGCAAGTATTTCGCAGGAAGAAAAAGTGAAGCGGTTGTTTCCCTGGAAAGCAGTAGCGGCCGCAGCGGCAATATTGCTGATAGTGGCATCCGGTTTCCTGTACCTGGACAACCGGCTGTTCCACCGAAGCAAGCCGCTGGCAGTAGTTTCCGCCGATGCGGATACTTTGCGGCACGACATTGCTCCCGGCGGCAACAAGGCAGTGCTTATACTTGACGATGGTTCCAAAGTGGATCTTAACAAAGCCACGGAAGGAAAAATAGCCGCACAAGGCAATACAACAGTGAACAAATCCGGCAACGGGCAACTGGTTTACCAGCTGGCAGATCAAACGCCCGCAGCTTCCCCTCCGGGATTTAATACCCTGGCTATTCCACGGGGCGGGCAATACCATCTTACTTTACCCGATGGCAGCAGGATATGGCTGAATGCCGCCAGCAAACTGCGCTTCCCCACCCGGTTCACAGGCAGGGAAAGAATAGTGGAACTGGAAGGGGAAGCCTATTTTGAAGTAGCGCACAACCAACAGCAACCCTTTATTGTAAAAGTAAAAGGAATGCAGGTAGAAGTGCTGGGCACCCAGTTTAATGTAATGGCCTATGAAGATGAAACCAGTATCAACACCACGTTGCTGGAAGGAAAAGTAAAACTGCGGAATGATCACGCAGGAGAAGTGATACTAAAACCCGGACAGGAAGGCGTATTCACCGGCAACAAAAACTTTAAGGTGAACAAAGCAGATATAGAACAGGCCATGTCATGGAAGAACGGTTATTTTGTTTTTAATGATGAAGACCTCACCTCCATCATGCGTAAAATTTCCCGTTGGTACAACGTGGATATACAATATAGCAGTGGCACAAAGAAATTATCTTTTATGGGTAGTATCTCCCGCTTCAAAAATGTTACAGAGGTATTAAATATGCTGGCATTAACAGGAACCGTACAATTTAAAGTAGAAGCAGAAAAAATAACTGTCATTCAGTAACCTATCATCCACAAACATATCGGCCAGGTCAATAATTCGTAAACTAAACTTTATTTATGAAGCGTAATGCTCATGCCTTGAAAAAGGCAGGTGAACTTTCATGGGAAGCACTCAGGCTTACTAAGCTATCCTGCTCCCTGATTATTTTTCTTTCCCTGCAGGTAAGCGCGGTTACCTATGCACAAAGAGTTACTCTTTCTGAAAAACAGGCGCCGTTAAGGGAAGTTTTTCAGGAGATAAAAAAACAAACCGGGTACAATTTTCTTTTAAACACAGAGATGCTGGCGGAAGCCCGGCCGGTAACATTCACCCTGGTGAACGCCTCCCTGGAAGAAGCGCTGAACAAGTGTTTCGAAGGACAACCGTTCACCTATACCATCAACAAAAATACAATTGTTGTAAAAAGACAAACAGTGACGACTACCCCGGCAGAAGAAATAACCGGCATCGTAACAGATGAAAAAGGCGTTCCTGTTCCCGGAGCCAGGATATTGAACCTGAGCAGCAACAAAGGCGCTATTACCAACGACAAAGGCGAATTTAAAATTGCCGTGAATGCAGGTGAAAAGCTTTCTGTAAAAATGCTGGGATATGAAGAGATCATTATTACGGCAGGCCCCAAACAAGACTACAACATCCATCTGAAACCCTCTACAGTAGGCCTGGATGCAGTAGTAGTGGTAGGTTATGGCACGCAGAAGAAAGCGAATCTTACCGGTGCGGTAAGCATGGTGAGCAGCGATGATTTCAAAGGCCGCCCGGCAACTTCCGCGGTATCGGCGCTGCAGGGCCAGATGGCCGGCGTTACGGTAGTAAATGCCACCGCTATCCCCGGAGGGTCCGACGAAAATAAGATCCGCATCCGTGGTATAGGCACGCTCAATGATGCCGGCCCGTTAGTAGTGGTGGATGGTATTCCCGGCGGCAACCTCAATATCCTCAACCAGGACGATATTGAGAACATATCTGTGCTTAAAGATGCCGCCTCTTCTTCTATTTATGGAGTACGTGGGGCCAACGGTGTTATCCTGGTTACTACTAAAAAAGGTAAAAGCGGTAAGCCCTCTTTAACTTATACCAATTACTTTGGCGTACAAACGCCTACTGCATTGCCCACTTTTCTTGGTTCAGTGGATTATATGACACTGCTGAACGAAGCAAAAGTAAATGCCGGCAACAATCCTACGTATACACAGGAACAGATTGACATTGCAAAAAACGGCAGCGACCCGAATTACTACGCCAACACCAACTGGCTGAAAGAAATATACAAATCATCAGCCCCGCAGCAAAGCCATACACTGAACCTTTCCGGGGGCGCCAATAATATCAATTACTACCTCTCCTACGGCTTCCTGAAACAAGGCGGTCTTATTACGGGC
>NZ_DATCRD010000187.1:0-37359 GCF_036569185.1 Chitinophaga sp. | reverse complement strand
CTATACCAGCCGGGATACCGCTTACTGCGACTGCTCCGATAACGAGTACCCGGTTTTATTTGGCTCTGAGATGGCTGCCTCCTATAATAAAACCCCGCAAACCGGCAAAGGCGGCTCAATGGCCCGTTTTACCATCGCAGGGAATTATCTCTATGCCGTTAACTTTTCCCAGTTGAAATCATTTGATCTCAGCAACGCAGCCGACCCTGTATTTAAAAGCTCACAAAATATCAACGGCGGCATCGAAACCATTTTCCCTTACGGCGAATATCTTTTTATAGGCAGCCAGAATGCGATGTACATCTATGACATCACTAATCCTGCTGTTCCTGCTCAACGCTCATTGGTTACGCACTTCACTGCCTGTGATCCGGTGGTGGTGGAAGGGAATAAAGCATATGTAACCATGAGAACCGGTGCACTTTGCCCTAGTACCATCAACCAGTTACAGGTATTTGATGTCAGCAATGTGGATCATCCCGTAAAACTAAGTACCGTGGAAATGAAAAATCCGCATGGACTGGGAATTGATAACGGTAAACTCTTTATCTGCGAGGGCGCATTCGGACTGCGTTTCCTGGATGCGTCTGACGTGCGTAATATCACAACCACCAAACTGGTGGATGGAATGGATACCTACGATGTAATACCTTTTGAAAACCAGCACCGCCTGCTGGTAAGCGCCAGGGATGGCATCTATCAATACAATTACAGCTCTATGACCAATCCGCAGCTGCTAAGTAAGATCTCCGTAAAAGGACATTCATATTAACCAGGAAGCATGCTGGCACCAGCATGCTTCTTTCAATTATTCTGATAAGCGCTCCACAGCCAGGTCAAGCGATTCCAGGAAATTCACCTGCCGGCCCTTGTTGCTTTCATAAATAAAATCGCGGATACTTTTCCCGGGGTATTTGGTGAATTCACCAATGATCACCAGCCGCGCCTTATAATTGGAAAACTTCTGAAGTATCTCTCCTGCCACACCTGTTTTCAGGTCAAAAAACGCCGGAGCGACGTTCTTTTCACGAACAATTATTTTGCTGAAATCCTGGTAATAAAGATCCATGATCAGCTGTAATGCTTCCCCCGGATCCGGCATCAGTATTTCATCTGCAATGATTTCCGCGATGCCATTTCCATGCGCTACTATCTTCATTATAAATATTTATTCAGTGGTATAAAGATCATTTCAGGTTATTGACTTTTTCAAACTGCTGCAGTGCATGATGAAGTTTTTCATCTTTCTCTCTTACCTTTCCGGACATCACGAGCTGTTCTTTATTCAGCTCCAGCAATTGCTCGTGCGCCCTGCTTGCTTTCTCCGAATCTTTATCATAACCGGCTTCCTGTTGCGCTATTTCTTCCCGTTCCCTGTTTTTCATATCCCTGAGTCCCGTGTAATAATCAATAGCGGATTTTTTCAGTTCATCGCCCTGTTTTACGCCTTCTGTTGGCAACGCTTCTATTGTTTTAATAATGTTATTGAACCCCTGCTCTATTTTATCTACAGCAACAAGCGCTCCTTTAAAATCTTTCTTTATCAAACAATGCAGCTTTTCTTCTTCCGCCCCGCCTTCACCTACCAGGATATTGAATGCTACCCGTTCCTGCTTAGCAATAACATCCCTGAATTCAACAGCCTTTTTTGATTTACAGGAAGTAAGAACGGTTAATAAAAAAATGATAATAAAAATTTGTTGCTTCATTGGTGGTTTCCTTTAACAATGATATAAACAGGTTAAACAAAGACGGTAAGATAGCGCTTTTTCTGCACTTACCAGGTGCTGCTGAAAACAGCGGGTGAATATACATGGCTGTAGCCCGGCATAACGGGCTGCAGCCAGCTTTGCAGGGAAACCTGGGCGGTGCAGGGCCCATAGGTAATGATCCTGATTTTCCGTTGCAACGATTCTTTTCTCAGTGCATCCAACACCTGCTGCAGGATTTCACCTTTGAAAGGAGTAAACATAAAGAACACGGTTCCTTCCGAGTAATCCGCCGCTCTTGCGTCTGTGTTGATGAATATAACGCCAGGTAAATGAAGTTGTACAGCGCAGTGATCCGCATAATCACAGAAAGCCGGTTCAAATTCTATACCCCTGCAGGGAACACCACTGAGCAGGTGCACAAGTATAGCTACCTGCCCCAGCCCTGCGCCTATATCACAGAAAATATCTTCCTTTGTGAAAGCGGCTTTCTCTGCCAGTTCAAAAACAATCCTGGCCGGTGTTTTCTGGTAATATACCATTTCCGGTTCCAGCTCCTTTGTTTGCTCAGGCATCGTTTGCAAAGGGAATAACCCATTGATAAAAATATCTGCATGATCATATTCCGTTCCCGCATTTGTACTGCCTGCTGTATCAAAACCGGTATATTCCCGGATAAGCTCCCGGAGCCGTTCTCCTCTTACTTCTCCTGTCCTGATGCGGGCCTGCAGCCGTTGAAACATTTTAGTATTGATGGCTTCCAGTTCCTGCTTCAGGTTTTCTGCCCGGTGCTTTAAAGATAATAGTACCTCCTGTTGATTTTCCTGCAACAGCAATTCATCGATACGCTCCATCACCAGGAAATCGATCCTGTCTATCGCCTCTATACGGCTTTCAAATGCTTCTTCCCGGAAAAGCCCGTTATCAACGGCAATTTCGGCTATAAACGATTGCATCTGGGAAAAGGTCATGCTAACTGAGAAATGAAACTATTTTCCAATTACTTTTTTACGATGCGCCTGTCCCCAAAGATAGAGTGCATTCAGCACTTTATCGAGCGACATACCATGTTTGGTAATGGAATACTCCACTGTAGGCGGGAACGTATTATGTACTTCTCTTTTAATAAGCTTATTTGTTTCCAGTACCTTTAGTTCTTTCGACAATGTTTTGTCTGTAATACCACCCACTTCTTTTGATATCTGCTTAAAGCGTTTGTTGCCGGTAGACAGGGAAAGCATAATCAACAGCTTCCATCTGCCCTCCAGGGCTTCCAACGCATCTTTTATAGCAAGTACACTTTTAGGGCATCCTTCGCGTGTCAGCATTTTCCTTGTTTTTGAATTTCACGATACTATCCTTTGGGATAGCGCTATCCGGCGGGATAGTACTATCATTCGGATAGTAAATGTAAATACTTTTACCACAGAATTATTAACCGCTCAAAAAAAATTACAATGACGATCAAAGCAAAGCGCATTCTCTCTATGGTATTAATGGCGATTCCTGTCCTGGTGCTTATCCTTGGAGGAGTAATGAAACTGGTGGATGCAGAACCCGCATCGGTGGTTCAGTTCTTAACCAAATACGGGTTTGGGAGTTATATGAAGCTGCTGGGCGCCGGTGAACTGATCATCGCCGGATTGCTGCTTTATCCTGCAACAAATAAGATCGGGTTCCTGCTGGCAAGTTGCTACCTGGGCGGGGCCTTTTGCCTCGAAATATCCGGCAGCCAGCCTCCTGCTTCCGCTGTATTCCTGGCTATTCTCTGGGCAGGGATGTTTCTGAAGTCGAAGGAAATGTTTCTACCGGCGCAGGGGGCTTACTGATTTTCATATTAAGTATTCAGTACAAATATGATGGAGGCCGGGCTTTGTGTTTGCGGATTTAAAGGCTCTTTTATTTCCCGGAGCATAAGCCCGGCCTCGCGGAAAAGGGATAACCAATCTTCCAGTGTTCTGAAGTACCACTCGTACGGTTTTTCGAAATCTCTTTTTAATCCCCTCCAGCTTCCTTCTTTCCATCCCGAAATATAAGGTCCCTGCTGCGCTATGGTTAAAGGATGCAATGTTTGAATGAATAAGAGGCCATCATCTACAATAAGGCGCTTTATATTCCTGAGCAG
Organism: Chitinophaga sp.; assembly: GCF_036569185.1. Taxonomy (GTDB): domain Bacteria; phylum Bacteroidota; class Bacteroidia; order Chitinophagales; family Chitinophagaceae; genus Chitinophaga. Next base: position 33,525 of record NZ_DATCRD010000187.1, on the reverse strand, counting down.
CGTTTCCGAATCTGTTTTATCAAGCAGGGAAAAATTGATCACTGCTGCGGCAGTCCTGTTGCTAATCACAAATGCTCCTGTGGCCAGGTCATGGAAACTGGCCACCGCATAACGTTCCCCTCCTTTATCAATGGCATTTTTTATCAGGGCCTCTACTACATCAACACCAAAGGCAGTAATTCCTTTATCCTGCAAACAACGGGTAAGCCATCCTTCCCCACAGCCGATATCCAGTATGGATGGTACATTATAAGAACAGATAGCATTTACAATGGCATTATTGGTGACAAGAGCCCTGGATTCAATTTCCCCGTTATCAATGGTAGCGATCCAGTTGTCTGCATTTACCTGCCAGGAAGCGGCAATGATGGCTGAATGATCCATAGTTTATTTTTGATGGAATTCAATATAAATATAAACAAGTTAACGGACTCTTTATTATGCTTTCCATTACATTTCATAGCGGGAACTACCCATTGTGTGTACAACTTCACACAAAAAAAATCTGTGGTGCAGTCGCTATGCAGCGGCTTGCTTATATAGAAGAGCCCGTACCCCGTCTGGTATACTAATTGCATTTCCAGGTATTGAATCTTTATTGAGTAACCTAAAATGTGAATTATGAAATCGATTCTTCGTGTTATTGGTGTATTACTGTTAGCTGTAGTTTTATTCGCATCCTGTAGTAAAGACACTGACCCCGCAGACGTAGATGTTTTTGCCGGCACTTTCAAAGGAAAGATCGGGTATGTTGACGACGAAAAGAACATCAGCCAGGACAATGGCAGCGTTTTCGTTACAAAGGTTGGTACCAGGTACGACTTCAGATTTTCGGATGGTATTCCGGATCTTACCGGTGTGGATTTTGAAAAGAAAGATGATAATACGATGGTGAGTATCGGATCTTCCGGTACGGGTCTTATTACTATCAACAAAGACAAACTCGTGATAGGTTTTGCCAGGAATGGCAGGAGCTGGACGGCCGATTGCGGAAGATAATTTCTTTTAAAAAAAAAGAAGCTGATGTGTGATAAAACCTGTTATCACACATCAGCTTTTATATAAACGTACTACCCCTGGTTCCCCGGGAAATAATATCTGCGTATGATAATAATTAAAGGCAGGGCCAATGCTACCCATGAAAATATATCCCAAACGCCATCGCCTACCAGTGCAGCAATTAACCCGGCCAGCGACAACAACGCTATCAGCAGCGGTTTTCCCCATAAACTGGTAAATGGATTATTCTTCATCTTCGTATACTACTTTTTCTGTGAGCCTGCTCCATTGATGACTGGCGGCTTTTCTTCGCGCAAACCAGAGGTACAGGCCCGTAATTAATACTATAATAGTGGCCAGGTCGAACAGCGCCCAGATAATCTTTAGCGGCATACCGCCGTAATCACCAAAATGCAATGGCTCTGATAAGAACAGGGTATTCACATACCAGGGCATCGTGCGGGCATCCGTTAATGCGCCGGTTTTGGCGTCTACCAGGGCGGGCATCAGCAACCGTGATGTAAGCGCAGTATTGCCCCGCATAAACACTGCATAATGATGTTTGCTGGAAAACATGGTTCCCGGGTAAGTAACAATGCGGGGCTCCATATGCGGCGCCGCTTTCTGAGCGGTAGCCATGGCGCTGTCTAATGAGCTTAACTCCCCTGTTAGTGGTTGTTGCTGCGCATAGGGCGCTACCATTTCTTTCAGTTGCCCCTGTTGCCATAAGGCCAGCACTACATCGGACAAGGTATTGATAACACCTGTTAAACCTACCACACTGGCCCATGTAAGCGTTACAATCCCGATCAGGTTATGCGTATCCAGCCATTTAAGACGGTTGGATTTATACTTCCGCACCATCCCGAAATCATACTTCTTCATGATACGGCCATAGAGCACCACACCGGAAACAATGGCAATAACAAACAGGATTCCCATCAAACCCAGGAATAATTTTCCACCAATGCCCAGGAACATATTCATGTGGATCTTTAGGATAATATCCATGATGCCATCGGTAGTTGGTTTATCCAGCACCTTACCGGTATACACGTTGAGCGTGGCATACCTGCTTCCTTCGGGTGGGGCATCTGGTTTGGCGGCAAGGTCAAATATGATCTTGTTCTTATCATCATTGTCCCAGAAAATATAGCGGATCTTCTCCGCGGGGTACTGTTTGCCGGCAAGTACGGCCAGCGAATCGAGGCTCATTTTACGGGCGCCTGCCGGCACTTCCGCCACCACCTGTTTTTCCAGCAGGCCATCCAGCTCTTCGTGAAAGATCAGCGGGAGACCGGTGATGCACAGCATCAGCATAAAGAGGGTGCAGATAAGGCTGGTCCATTTATGCCATGAAAACCAACGTTTGGCAGTCCTGATATTCATTACCTGGTGATTTGTATTTAACTATCCGGTCTTATAAACCCAGACATCATTCAACCCCAAAGATGCCTGCTTCCGCGGCTCCTGGTTTACGAGATCCGGAATTTAATTTTACAAATCGGGAAATTAATATCACAGTGAACTTTGCGGCTGGAAACATTCAATCGCCCATGAAAGGGCCGGTAAGTATAGTACCGGCCCTATTCCTATTTCTTCTTCCCCAACACAGTAAACGGGTTGAACGATATTCCCACGTTAAAGTAATACGCAGGAGCGGGCCGGGTTTGAAAAACAGGAGAGTTAAATGAATCCTCCTTCCTGAACAACCTGCCGGATGTGCTAAACCTCATCCCGGTTTTTGCGGTAAATATAAACTGCCTGGCTATGATGTGTTCAAAAGTGATACCTGAGTTGATATCTAATTGCCGGTACTCGTACTTTTGATCAGTGCCATCTATATTGTATAAATAAAAAGAGGTTCTGTCGAGCTCACTGCCCAGCGATATCCTGGCATTGGAATTAATATATTTCCTGAGATACAGGTTTTTGGGGAGCACAAAATCTGCCACAAAGCCATTATTAAATTTATGCTCGTAAGAGAAAGTAGGTACAACAGGTATTTGCGCGCTCGGATCAATATTAACCAGTATTCCCGCTGTCATTTTAGTGCGTTGATTCGCTTTCAGGATCATTGTTCCTGTAATGAGCCCTTTTACCCTTTCCATCTGCTTCCCGCTACCATCCACCGCCAGGCTGGAAGTATAGATGACCCGTTTGTTAAACAGCGTGGAGAAATAAGAAAAGCTGATGGATGAAAAAAGGTAATGAAAATCATTGTCAACGGGTTTTTGCCCGCCAGTAAAAGGATCAAATACATTTGCTCCTGCCGCTATATACCTGTAGCCCAGTGTAGCGCCCAAAGCCCAGTTTTTCTTTTTGACAAAGTTGATACTACCGCTCACCTTTAACTGTGAAAAGCCTGTCATCCTACCTTCATGGAAAGATTTCCCGTCCTTGTCTGAATTATAACTGTATGGAGCAACATGAACAAATTCAATATTCAGCGGGCGGGCAATGGCAAACTTGTCGGCCGCAAACGCCTGTGCACGCCTTTGCACATTCATACTATCCCGCCTGGGAATGCTATCGCTGGTTTGTGAAAACCCTTCCAACGATAAAGTAAGTATACCGAACATTACTACTGCATTTTTCATGGCCTTCCTGTTTTTTAGTTACAATTCCAGTTACCGGAATCCAGTCAAAGGAAGGTATTAAACCAATTCATTTTCCTGTTTTTCTACCAAAGCCTTTACATTTTATACTAAAAACAGGGTATGAAATTTTGTAGAACAGGAAGATGGTTTTGTATAATTCACCGCTGTCACGGATGGATTATCATCAACGACAAAGACGCTAAATAATAACAAACCGTTCAGCCTGGGCACTATAGTATCCAGGCTGAACGGTTTACAGGAAGCGCTGATCACTTCGGCAATACTTTCTCCAGTGTTTCCTCCAAAGCTGCTCCCCGCAGGTATTTGGCAATGATCTTCCCGTTAGGGTCTATCAGGAAGTTCATAGGAATTGCGTTTACTTCATACAATTTCGCCGCTTCATTTTCCCATGCCTTCAGGTCCGACACCTGTGTCCAGGGCAGTCCATCTTTTTCGATGGCAGCCAGCCATTTGTCCCTGTCTCCGTCCCTGTCAAGCGATACGCCCAGCACCGTAAAGCCTTTATCTTTATAAGTCTGGTATGCTTTCACTACATTCGGGTTCTCCCTTCTGCAGGGGCCGCACCACGACGCCCAAAAATCAAGCAATACATATTTGCCCCTGAAATCAGAGAGCTTCACCGGTTTACCGTTTACATCCAGTTGTGTAAAATCAGGCGCTTCTGCTCCATCCTGGGTTTTCTTCACTTTGGCAATTCTTGCCTGCAGTTCCAGGCCCAGATCCGATTTCCGGATGGCCGGGTCCAGAGCATTAAACTCCTTTTCTGCGGCAATGGCGTCAAACTCAGGCGGCAGCGTGGAGTTGAAGGCCATCAGCGCCATATACCGGCCAGGATTGGCCTTTACATATTTCATCTTCACGGAAATGATCTCCTTTTGTATCTCACTGGCCCGCTGATCCAGGCTGGCGATATAGGCGGAGTCTTTTTGCTTCCCGGGCGACTGTTCCCTAAACTCCTTGTTCAGCACATCGTATTTGCTGTAGTAAGGCTTCAGCAATGCGTTTATCTTCACGTTGTCATCATTTGTCTGGCTGCCGGTGATCACCGCATTTTTTATGGAATCTTTTGCGGCGATGGTGATGGTCCTGTCTTCAATCAGGAAAGGCAGGATATCTTCCACGGGCCGGGTGGTAGGATCAGGCGGCAGGTTGTTGTGCTTCACTACGATATGCGCTTCCTTTGGCGCACCTACAGTACCACGGAAAAGGAATTTCCCGTTTTTCATGATAGTGGAATCGATCATCCGCTCTCCCTTTACCTTATAGGTAAGAAAAACCTTCACCGGTTCTTTTATGCTGCTTACGCTTCCTTTAATGGTATACGACTGCTGTGCGTTGCTTATTACAGGAGCGCCCAATGCCGCCAGTATCATTATCTTATTTAAATTCATATTTTCTTTTTTTGATGAATACTATTTCTTTACTACCGGTGATTGCAGCTGCTGTGCATAGCGTGCAGGTTGTTCCAGCAACCGTAATGCTTCCTGTATGCTGGCATTATCTGTATTAAGCACCCGGAGATAATAATCATTACCTGCAAACAGCTGGCTGGCCAGCTGGCCTTTGATTTCCAGGGATAGTAAGCCGATGATCCTGTCTTTGCCTGCCATTTGCAGCGGCAGCCCTGCTTTTTCAGCAGCGCCTACCACCTGTTGCACTAAATAACCCGGTACCTGGTATTGTTTATTAAACGCTTTAAAATCCTGGTAGCTGGATAGCAGGGACGCGCGGTTACTGTCCAGGTAATCGAAGGTGATCTTCCCTGCCAGGTTATGATCGGCTACATCCCGGAGCCAGCCATTATATTCAACAGTGTCTAATGGAATAAACAGATCCGGCATAATTCCACCGCCCCCAAACACGGTGCGTTTATTTACCAGCGTAGTATGCCTGAGGGAATCGGGAAAATGAAATACATTGGCCTTCGTCAGTTCCCCGCTGGCAAACCGCGTTTGTACGTTATCGTTATAGCTGGAACCATGATAAGGCTTTTGAATAGACCTGCCGGAAGGCGTGTAATAGCGGGCGCCGGTAAGCTCCAGTACGGAGCCGTCAAATACCGGCACCGGGCGTTGCATCAGTCCTTTACCAAAGCTTCTTCTGCCTACAACCACCGCACGGTCCCAGTCCTGCAACGCACCGGTAAGGATCTCGCTGGCGGAGGCTGTCGACTGGTCTATCAACACTACCAGGTTGCCTTCCATAAAATTGCCAAAGCCGCCGGTGTAGTAATAATCTTTCCCTTTATCTCTTCCTACACTATAAAATACCAGTTTATCTTTTGGTAAAAATTCATCTGCCACCCCAATGGCTGCCTGTACATATCCGCCGCCATTGCCCTGCAAATCAAGGATCAGGCTTTTCATTCCCTGTTCTTTCAGTTGCGTAATCGCTTTGTCCATTTCTGCGCGGGTAGTTTCACTGAAGATGCGCAACGAGATATATCCAACCTTGTCTGTAAGCATATACGCCGATCTCACGGACCGGTCGGCCACCACATTGCGCACAATTTCAGCGGTAAACTTTGTGCCGTTGGATTTACGAAGCACTTCCAGCGTAACAGGAGTGCCTTTTCCACCACGGATCTTTTTCATCACCGCAAAGTTTGTTGCGCCTGCAACGGGTACTTTATCAATAGCCAGTATCCTGTCGCCTGCAAGCAGACCGGCTTTTTCCGCCGGGCCTCCGCTTACGATCTGGGTGATATAAAGGCTGTCGCGCTCCATCATAAACTGGATGCCTATGCCGGCGAAATTGCCTTTCATTGCTTCCTGCATCTGTGCCGCCTCTTCACCGGAAAAGTACCGGGAATGAGGATCCAGTTCCCGCATCATCCCTGCAATAGCAGCATTTACCAATGTCTCATCTGCCAGGGAATCAACATAATTTTCCTGTATAGCTTTCAGTGTTTGCCAGAGCTTTTCTTTAGGGTTCACCTGCGCTTTGGCATGCAATGAAAGCCCCGCTATTCCCAGTGCTACAAGCGCATATTTTTTCAGCACCATAATTTATTTTTCTGCTTTTAAAAGTTCAATGGCATAGCTCAGCTCATCCACCAGTTTACTCGGGCTACCGGAGTAACCTTCGGAGGTATAGCGCATCATACCATCTTTAAGGATCACTTTCCTGGGTATGGCGGAAGAATGGAAAAAGGGAACAAAGGATTTAAATACCTGGTCCTGCTCCCCTGTTTTCTTATTTACTGCATCATGCAGCAGTTGAAAGCGGAATCCTTCCTGTTTCACATATCCTTCTGATTTTTCTTTGTAGTTGCCTGTTTGCATGGTGCCTACCATGTACACGGCCACCTGCGGGTCCTGCGCATATTTGTCTACCAGCATCTGCATCCCGGGGAATGCGCTGATACAGGGTTTGCACCAGGTAGCCCAAAAGTCGAGCACCACAATTTTATTGTTCCAGTCGCTGGACCGTACCAGTTTGCCCTCCGGGTTCTCCAGTGCAAAGGGTACATATTCCTGGTTAGTCAGATGCGCTCTCACCGATGCCTTCATCTCTTCCTGTTCGTCTGCCGATTTCAGGGAAGCGAGGTACTTATCATAGGCGCCCGGCGTGTTGTTTTTTGCCGTGAAAATGCTTTCCAGTTTATCAAACATACCTGCTGTCATGGCATTTGCTTTTACACAATTTTCCAGGAAGGGCTGGATAGCTTGCTGGTCGCCGGTTTGCTGAAGAATATCCAGGTGAATATTATTCAGGTCTGCTGAGCCGTAAACGCCTTTGGGCGACAGGTATTTGAAATATTCCTTTGCAGCAGCATATTGCTTCAGGTCGTGCAGCAATGAAATATGCGTATTCAATTCGTTATCCAGTTGTTCGCTGGCATTGGCTGCAGCTTTCTCCGGGGTAAACACGCCTGCTTCTTCATAAGATCTGTCGTTTACTTTTTTTACCAGCTCATTGATCAGGGCAGTGGAAATCCCGGCAAGGGTATCGCGGCCAACTGTTTTAAATACATAGGCGCGCATGATATTCCAGCGGTATATTTCATTTGCTGTTTTGAAGTTGAGTGGTGTACAAAAAGCCACCAGCTTATCAAACTGCCGGGTGTTCATATATGCGGCGCCCAGTTCCCGGTGCACGCTGTAGTAAATAAATTCCTGGTTGGTTGGATGGGCTTTCCAGGCATCATACGGGAAAGCCTTCAGGAAAGTTGTTGCAAAAGTGATCAGTTCTTCCGGGCTTTTAGCGGCGGACAGGCCCTGATACCCCTTCAACCGGGCAGTTGCGCCTGAAGGATATTTATGAAGGATCAGCTGCTGCAATTCCTCTCCCCTTTTGTTGTCTTTCAATTCAAACTGGAAGTATCGCTGGATATCCGACAATTGCTGTTCCGACAGTGTAGTGTTTTTTATCAGTTCTTTTGGATCAGTGTTCCTGTACTGCTCATTTTTCTGCGCAAACACCATCGTGGCACTGAGCAGCAGGCTACATCCGATTAAGCATATTTTCGTTCTCATATCTTGTTATCGTTGGTTCTGGGTTAATTCCGGGTTCAATTCAATATTTTTTGGTGGAATAGGATACACGTAGCGGTCGCCCGGCACCAGTGTATAGGTAACGCCCTTGAATACACGCGATTCCGTTTCAGCAAGCGCAGGCTCTACACTGAGCCTTCGCTGATCAAACCAACGCAGTCCTGTGCCGAATAATTCCCGTCTTCTTTCATCGATCACCAAACGCAGCGCTTCCTCATTGGTAGCTGCAGCGAGAGCGGTATACTGTGCAGGCAGGAATCGTTTCTGCCGCAGCTCATTTACCAGGGCCATGGCTTCGTCTTTTTTACCGGACCTGGCTAAACCTTCTGCCTGTATCAGCATCATTTCCGGTACAGATACACCGGCTGTCACATTATCCGGCAGGAAAATTTTATCGCGGTAAGATCCACGCCCGGTAAAAGAAGGCTGGAAAGTATTTCCACCCCGGGTGAACAGCTGGTAGCGCAGATCTTCCGGCGTAAGCCTGTTCATCAGTTCCGTACTTAAAGGCAAATCAATATTCCCTGGCTTGGACACTTTCTTGCTGAGTATCACTTCCGGGTTATCGAGCCGGCGGGGATAAATCTTTGTACCATCGGCATAGTCTTTCAGGTCCAGCAAGGTATGCTGGAAGCTCAGCGATCTGGCGGCATAATCTGCTGCTTCGCTGTAGCGTTGCATGTAGAGACAAGTTCTGGCCAGCAGCGCATAGCCGGCGGCTTTCCCGGGATGCAGTTTATTGGATGCGTTATCGGGCAGTTCAGGGAGGGCCTCTGTGAGGTCGAGCATGATCTGGTCGTATACCTGCTTTACAGAAGCCCTGTTAAGCGGTACAAAAAGATCCGGGGAAAGTAATAAAGGCAATCCCGGATCTGTGGCGGCGTTGGCAGCATTATACACCCTTGCATACAGGTTCACCAGGGTAAGATAGGCAACGGCCCGCTGTACCCGCGCTTCTGCGTATATGCTCCGTTTCTGCGCATCTGTACCATTGGCGCTTCCCATTACATTGGCAGTAATCTGGTTGCACACGTATACCTGGTTATACAGCTGATCCCAGCCGGCATCTCCCTGATCGGAAGTGTAATAGTCTGCCGCCCAGGTATAAACGTTCTGCAGCTCGCCCGTAAGCAGGTTTTGTAAACTGGTATTGGATTCCAGGTTGATGTCATCGCCGGATAACATAGGCAGACTGGCGGAAGTTTCAAACAGGCTTACATTGTTGAGCAGCATCTGGAAATCTGAGGTATATTTAAACACACGCTGATTGGGTTGTTCCACTTCCACGTACTTACGGCACGAGGTGGTTCCCATAGCCAATACCAGCAGCGTAATACAAAAGCGTTTCATTGTCATTTTGATCATTTTTTCCGGTGTTAGAAAGAAGCGTTCAGGCTCATGAAATAACTGGGTGAAGGCGGCAGGTTGGTATAGTTGCTGCTCATCGCATAACTGGGATCAATACCGGCCTTGTTCTGTTTCCAGATAATACCCAGGTTCCTCACGGCAAAATTGATCCCTGCCGATTTCAGCATGGTACGTGACAATGCTTTTGATGGTACCTGGTAGCCCATTGAAATTTGCTGCAACCTGATATGGCTGGCGCTTTCCACCAGGATATCGGCCATCTTGTACCGGTTGCTGCTGTTGGTGGTTACATTCGCCAAACCAGGCACGTTGGTAAACTGCTCATCGCCCGGTTTACGCCAGCGTTCTGCCAGGTCGCGCTGCGTGCCAATAAGCCCGATATAGTTACTGGTGGCATAATCCGGGTAGTTCTGTATGGACAGGCGGCGGAACACATGGCCCATTTCATAGGAAATGCGCACGCCGAGTGTAAATGATTTATAGCTGAAGTCGTTGAAGAAACCTCCGAAGTAAGGCGGTGTAGTGCGACCCATATACACAAGATCTTTGGCAGTAATTGCGCTGTTGGGCATGTCTGCCGTCACAATTTTTCCATCGGCAGTATATACCTGGGAGCGGCCTTTATTATCCAGTCCGGCCCAGCGGTAAGCATACAGATAATCATTTGGCATTCCTTCTATGGGGGCGCTGCTGGCTACTGCAATGCTGCTGGTAGGTCGTGTAAAGCGCGCATCCGTTACTTCGTTGGTGTTGTAGGCGAAATTAAAGCTGGAGCTCCAGCCGAAATTCCTGTTCCTGATGATGTCTCCACGGATGCCCAGGTCGTACCCATGCCCTTTCATGCTGGCGGCATTATAATAGAGTGAGCTCCATCCATAAGTGGTGTTGACGGGGAACTGCCACAGGATATCGCTGGTTCTTTTGCGGTAGGCGTCTGCACTGAAATGGAGGCGGTTGTTCAATACATCCACATCCATACCCAGGTTCCAGGTTTTAGTAAGCTCCCAGCTGATCTTATTATTGGCGGGAGATAATACATTGCCATATGGTTCACGGGTAACCGGGTCCAGACCGCTCAGATTGAGCAGGGCGGCGTTGCTGGCGCTCCTCGGTACTGCTCCACCGGTACCGTAGGTAAGCCGGAGGTTTAATTTATTGAGCCAGTTTACTGATTTCATAAAATCTTCCGAAGTAACATCCCACTTCACACCCGCGCTCCATAAGGGTCTTGCGCGCTGGCTGCGGGAAGCGCCGGCCAGTGTAAAATCATCAAAACGGATACTTCCTGATACGATGTAGCGGTTATTCATCATAGAGAGGGCGCCATTTCCGTAGTACGACAGGAACCGGTTGATGGACCTGTTAATACTACCATCGGAAAAGCCGAGCGAGGTGGTCCAGCCCATCACAGTTTGATAATACACGTTGGGGTCCCAGGAAGCGGAAGAATAGGTATCATTATTAAATCCGTAACGGGTTTGCTGGTAAGCGGTCAGCTGGTCTTCCCGGATTTCCGTACCTGCCAGGGCGTTCAGTGAGAAATTATTGCCCCAGGATTTATTCACGTTTACCTGGCCGCGCAGCCCGTAATTTACGGTATTGGTATTTGTGCTGGTCATTTTACCTCCGTAAGGTACGCCGTATACCAGGCGGCCATTGGGGCCTACTGTGGTACCGGTATTCACCAGTACTCTTGTATCGTAGCTTTCCAGTTCACCGAGGATAGTATTTTCTGCGAGATTGCGTTGTAAGGTACCTGCTACGCTTACATTCAGCCAGTCGGTGATTGTTGTATTGATATCCGTTGTGAAACGGTAGCGGTTTTCTTTTGAAACCGAATTACCATAATTCAATTCCTGTAAAGGACTGTAGGTCCAGGGGAGATAGCCTTTGCTGAGGAAATCGGCTGCCACTTCATCGCGGTAATCGATGGAGCGGGCAATAGGATTACCGGCATCATCCTGCAGCATTTCATAGGGGCGCAATCCCAGTCGCCCGTTGCCAATGGCATTCAGCGCTGCTGTATTGGCCGTGCTGGTGGCGTAATTGTAATTGAGGCCGGTGTTAATGGTGACCCTGTTGTTAAACAATTCGTTGCTCAGGTTGGCATTCACAAAATAATTTTCGCTTTTGTTATTCCTGAACACCGGAACATCTTTGGTATAGTTGGTAGAGATATAGTAAGTGCTGTGCTGGCCGCCACCGGAGAGGGAGAGATTGTATTGCTGGGAAACGGCGCGTTGAAACAGGAGGTCGCGGATCTGGCCCCGGTTATCCAGTTTACCCAGCGCAGTTAATGCGGAGTCGCGCTGACCGGCAGTAGCGGTGCCCCTGTCTACTTTAAACATCCATTCCAGTGCTTCGCTTACCGGCATGTTCTGGTTAAAGGTCATCCAGCTGTTGTCCCAGATGGCAGGATCGGTAAAGAATCCCAGGCCCTTCATTTCCTTCTCCAGGTCAATATATTCCGCGGTGCTCATGCGGTTCAGGTTCTTCATATTCGCAGGATTGGAAATACTCAGGTTACTGCTGAAGTTGACAGCTGAGGAATTCTTCTTTCCTTTTTTGGTGGTGACCACAATAACGCCATTGGCCGCTTTCGCGCCCCAGATGGAGGTAGCGGCGGCATCTTTCAGTATGGTGATGGATTCAATATCTTCGGGATTGTAGCGGCTTAATACAGCGCCCCCGCTGGCGCTGTTATTCGTCCTGGTGGTGAGATCCTGGTCCACAGCCGGGAAGCCGTCTATAACAATGAGTGGCGTGCTGCCGGCGCCGGCGCCCAGGGTATTTACCCCGCGGATGCTGATCTTATTGTTCCGCACATCAAAACGGACACCAGGCGCTGTGCCTTCCAGGCGCTCCATTAAATTCACCGCGGGCACGGACCTTATCTGTTTACTGGTAATCTGCTCAAAAGCGCCGGTAGCTCTTTCTTTTGGCAACGACTGGTACCCGGTAGATAATACATTTACTTCCTGCAGCTGGTGTATATCGGCTTCCATCCGGGCGTTCACAATGTTGTTATCTCCCACCTCCATCTTTAAGGGATTCATACCTACAAAGGTGAAAACAACCGCCGTTGCTTTCTCCTTCAGCCGCAGCGTGTACCGGCCGTCGCTGCTGGTAAGCGCGCCAAACCGGATCGCGTATCCCTGGGGAATAACGGTGACCCCAACCAGCGGATGCCCTTCTGCATCCGTTACTACGCCGGTAATGGTTTGTACATATTCCTCACCAGGAGCCTCCGCTGAATTTTCCGCAGGTGTTGTATCCGGGCTTTTTGCCGGGCGGTTATCTTTGATAATGGTGTAATAATTTTCCTGTACATAGAGGAAAACAAATCCTTTATTATACAACAGGTCCTTCAACACCGCTTCCACGGGCTCTTTTTTGGTGAGCGGGCGTTTCAGGTTTACATAAATATTATCCAGCAGGTGTTCTTCGTAGGCAAACCTGGTACCATATACCGCTTTCACTTCTTCCAGCGCTGCTTTCAATTTTATTTGCTGTTGTGCAAATAGCTTCCCCGGCAGTGTTGCCCAGAGGCAACACATGACAAATAACATTCGTTTGTACATGCTACTAATTTTGGCTGATAATTAAATGATTTGCTTTTTGACTGATTTTAAGATTAAATACCTTCCTGATAACAAAAAGGATGTCGTCTGCATTCGCTGCAGGCACTGTTCCTGAAAGCCTTTTCTGCGCCAGCTCCGGCGCTTCTAAAGTGATGCTGTAGCCGTAATTGTCTTCCAGCACGTTCAGTATTTCCCGGAGGGTATAGCCATCCAGGTCTAATTCGTTGGCAGTCCAGGCTTTGTTGGCCTGTGGCTTTCTTTCCATTTCCTGTAGCAGCTGTTTACTGCTGTCATAAACAAAAGCGTCGCCGGGTTTGAGTATTTTGACAAATGCCCCGGGTCCGTTCTTTTCAATCCTCAGGCTACCTTCCAGCAGGGAGATCTCCGTGATGCTGCGGCGGTTCCTTACATTAAACTTAGTGCCCAGTACGGTGAGCGCAAGATTACTTACATGCACCTGGAATGAATCGGATTGTTGCCACCTGTTTTTAATGGCTATGTGTTTTACTTCAAAGTAGGCTTCTCCGTTCAGCCATATCTCCCTTGGCTTTGCCGATTTCCAGGAACGGGAGTAATAAATGGAAGAATTACCGTTTAAAGTAACCACAGATTCATCCGGCAGCACCACCTGTTCATGCTTTCCAAATGCGGTGGTATAGGATCTTTTCCCATGAGATGTCAGCTCCCGGACAACTATCATGAACAACAATACCGCTGCAGCAGCCGCTGTCCATTTAGCCACCAGTTTCAGGGGCCGGTACCGCCGCTGCTGTTGCTCTTCTGCTGCTATGTTGCCGGCAATTTTTTCCCATAGCAGTGATTTACCCTCAGCAGGACTATAAGCCGGTTCCCTGTTCAGGAGCAGTATCCAGGCACGGGCTTCTTCCATTGCGGCCCTCTTATCCGGATACTGCGTGGAGAGCTGCGTCCAGTAAGCAATTGCCGCGTTGTCCCACTTCAGTATATGACGAATAAATGTTTCATCTTCAAAGAAAGAAGTGGTAGTATAGTCCGTATAGTTCCCGTGCTGATGTTCCATAGCTGATTATATATACACTGCACTTTGAAATTTTATCCCTTGTTCGGGTTAAAAAATCAATAAATTTATTTTAATGGTTAGATATTAAATATTTTCTAACAATCATCTCATTAGATATGACTGTATTAGATTTTTTTCAACGAAACAACCGCCAGTAAAATAAGGAGATCAGATTTGGATAAGTATTGCCGGAGGGTATCTATTGCTTTATACAGCAATTTATAAGTACTGGAAACGGAAAGCTGCATGAGTGCAGCAATTTCTTCGTATTCCATTTCTTCATAGTAACGCAGGTGGATGATTTCCCTTTGCCTGGGTGTCATTTTTTCCAGGGCCGCCACCAGGTTGTTGCGGATGGTTTCCAGTCGCTCGCGGCTGATCAGGGTTTGGTCATACCCCAGTTCCTGCCCGGGCCAGGTCCATCCGTCCAGCACAGAGAAGCTGTGCTCCCGCTGCTGCACTTCCAGCATCCGGAGCAATACCCTGCGAAACGATTTATATAAATAATTTTTAACGGAGCCGGTATCTTTAATACCATCCCGGTTTTTCCAGAGTTTAACAAACAGGTTCTGCAGGGCGTCTTCTATCAGGTGATCATCTGCAGAAAATTTATGACCATAATTAAAGAGAGGAGTATAATATTTATCAAAGATCCTTTGCAGGGAGGATTCATCTCCGGACCGGAATGCCTCCCATATATCTTTGTCATCCTGCATTATCCTGGTCAATTCAGTTGGTTCAGCTGCGAAATTGCGGAAAATATTTCAAATATTTTCCCCCACAACTGCCATGAGTTAATAAAACGCAATATGAATAAGGATTTGGGAGCAACAACAGGGCAATATAAATAAACAATAATTATATGTGTCACATATACACTATAAATCTCCGGGGGCCGGCCGCTGATCCGGGGGAACAGCAACCGGATAACGATTATCTTTCTTCGCTGATCTTATCTCCTTTCACAGGGGAATAATCTGTTTTTGAAATCCCGTTCACTTCCAGTTTACTGAAATAACATTTAACGCCGGTGGCCTTATTCAGGTTTTCAATGTTTTGAAGATGAAAGTGCAGGTGAGGCTCGGAAGAATTGCCTGAATTACCACATAAACCGAGTAGCTGCCCCTGTTTCACCTGGTCGCCCTCCTTCACCTTTACGGAATGCTGTTTAAAATGTGCAAAGAAAACATACTCTTTATTCCTGGTTTTCATCAGTACCGCATTACCCGGAACATAGATGGGGTTCAATTCACCGGGGATATTGTCTTTAACGCCATCTACCGCCCAAACCACTTCCCCGTCGCAAGGCGCTATAATTGGCTGCCCGAACGCGTAATAATCCTCGTTTGTTTTTCCATTGGTCCTGAAGCTCCGTCCTTCTGCGTTATTTATCACAATATCAAAGGCGTTCTTCTGGAACCGGACATTCACGTGATAATTTAATTCTTTTGTATCACCGCCCCAGAACACCGTCCATTCGCCTTTAAAAGGCAGGTGCATAGCGGTAATGTTCCGTTGCAGCACCGGCTGTGTATCCGGCTCATATGGCTTTGCATACAGCCCTGTAATAGCATTGTTATTGTCTGCAGCTATGCTGAGAGAAATGATCCCTTTCTCAAACTCCGTTTTGTATACGGCAAATGGAGCCTGGTTTTCAAGGAAGGCCCTCTTTACAATATTGCCATAGCCGTTCTTTAAATTGGTAAGAAAAGCTTTTGTTTTGTCTGATGGTAAACTGATTTTAGCCTCCGGGGAAAATATAGCATAGATACTATCGAACTGACCAGCGTTATAGTACTTTTCAAATTTATCAGCCGTATACCGGTTAGCTGCATTTTCAGTTTGGCAGAAGGCAGTAAAAAAAGACAGGGATAACATTACTGCTAAAACAAATTTCAGTTTCATTTTCATTATTTAAAAGGGTTAGTAGCGGAAAGTAGCAATATTATTACATATAGCTGTAAAATAATTTGCCCGTTTCATTATACCCGTTCCGTAATTCTGTGCTATTCTTCCGCTCATCCGGGTTATTTCCGCGGTAAAGCCGGTGGTACTTTTGTCTTATCAAGATTAACAATATTTAAAAAAAGATATCATGAGCAAGATCATTCTGATTACAGGCGCCTCCAAAGGATTTGGAAAATTATGGGCGGAAGCCTTCCTCAAACAAGGCGATAAAGTAATTGCCACCGCAAGAGATACCAGCGCATTAAACGACCTCGTAACCGCCTATGGGGATCATATTTTACCCCTGAAACTGGATGTCAATAACCGGGAGGAGGTATTTGCCGCAATAGGCCAGGCCAGGCAACATTTCGGACGCATTGATGTGCTGATCAACAATGCGGGCTATGGCCTGTTTGGCACTACAGAAGAAACCACGGAAGCACAGGCCCGGCTGCAAATGGAAACCAATTTCTTTGGCTCCCTCTGGGTAGTGCAGGCCGTACTGCCGGTTTTCCGCCAGCAAAAAAGCGGGCATCTGATACAGGTATCCAGCTTCCTTGGGTTAACCACCCTGCCATTACTGGGATTGTACAATGCCTCCAAATTTGCAGTGGAAGGACTAATAGAAACGGTAGATTCCGAAGTGGCGCACCTGGGTATTAAAACCACTCTGATTGAGCCTAACGGGTATGCCACCGATTGGGCCGGGGCCTCTGCCACACAAACCAATGCCGATATTGAAGACTATGCCCCTGTTCGCGCGGCTTTTGCCAAATCAGGCGAAAACCCGGATATATGGGGCGTGCCCGCAGCTACCGTGGCGCCATTACTGCAAATTGTCCAAAGCGCCAATCCTCCCAAAAGATTACTGTTCGGGAAGATTGCCTACCATGGTATACAACAGGTGTACACGCAAAGGTTAAAAGAGATCGAAGAGTGGAAAGAAGTGAGCATAGCCGCACACGGACATTAAAACAAACCACCTGTGGCAGTACCGGCGCCCAACGCGCCGGTACTGTATATTTCGCTAATTTTGTAGTTATGAAGCATTACAAAACACTCAGTGAGCTGAATAAAGATAACGGCTGGCCCGCCCCGGAACATCCGTTGCTGAACATGGTAAGCTGCCGGAGCGATTGTCCTTTGGGCGACAGGGAGTTCACCACTGACTGCTACATCATCGCTTTTAAAAAACTGAAAGCCGGCGTGGTCATGTACGGCCGCACACCATACGACAGTACAAACGGATCCCTGATGTTCATGAAGCCCCGGCAGATCATAGAAATGAAAGGCCTTCAGTTTGAAGAAGCCGGTTTTATGATCATGATCCATGAAGATTATCTCAACGGGCATGAGCTTTTCCATACCATCGGGAAATATGGCTACTTCGATTACGAGGTAAATGAAGCACTGCACCTTTCTCCCCGTGAGGAAGAGGTTATCTGGGAACTGCACGATAAAATAAAAGCAGAATACACCAACAACCCGGATGAATACAGCAGGGAAATTATACTGGGCCATATCGCTTCCATACTGATGTACTCCCAGCGGTTTTATAAAAGACAGTTCATTAACCGCACATCGCTTTCCGGTAAAACAGTCACAAAATTCAACCAGGTCCTGCAGCAGTATATCAGCAATGGCAGCCTGCAAAAAGAAGGGCTCCCATCGGTCAATTATATGGCGGAGCAGCTGTTTATATCTCCCCGCTACCTCAGCGACCTGCTTAAACAGGAAACAGGTAAAACCGCATTGGAGTTAATTCATCTTTCCCTGATCTCAGAAGCCAAACACCTGCTGCAAACAGCAGATCAGGGCGTTGCCGAAATTGCTTATTTACTGGGTTTTGAAAATTCATCTTACTTCACCCGGTTATTTAAAAAACAAACAGGCATGAAGCCGCTGGAATTCAGGAAAAGTATACAATTGAACAGGTAACTACCGGAACTTTTTCAGCAGTTCTTCCTTTTTCCGCCGCGCTACTGTTACATATGCGCCGTTCTCCAGTTCTATCTGCCCTCCTTCTCCGCGGATGTAACGTTTGATGTAACGGAGATTGATGATATAGGAATGATGCGTGCGGAAGAAAAGATCCGCGGGAAGCAGTTCTTCGAAGTCTTTCATAGTACGGCTCGCCAGTAAACTGGGATGGTTGGCGAAATGGATAGCTGTATAATTGCTCTTTGCTTCGAGATATACAATATCCGTGATGGTGAAAAAAAGCAGGCCATCTAGGGTGGGGATGGCAATCTTGCCCAGGAGGGGTCTTGTATCAAGGTTTTGCTGTAGTACCCGGAGTTTTTCCTCGGTATGTTCCTGCGATTGCTCCTTTACTCTTTCAACAGCCGATCTCAATTCATCGATATCCACCGGTTTGAGCAGGTAATCGAAGGCCGCATAGCGGATAGCTTTGATGGCATACTGGTTGTAAGCAGTGGTAAAAATAAGATGAAAATCTTTTTGCGGAAGTAGGTGCAGCATTTCAAAGCCGTTCATACTTGGCATTTCAATATCCAGGAAAACGATATCAGGTTTTTGCTCCCTGATAAGATGCAACCCTTCTGCGCCATCGGCTGCTTCACCCAGCAATTCTATTTCCGGGCAATAGTCGTGCAGTTTTTCACGTAAGGCAACACGCCCTTTTTTCTCATCGTCAATGATTATAGCTGTCAGCATTACTGAATTTTTAATAGTACCTGAACCCTGGTGCCGGTGGGCTTTCCTTCGTTCTTCAAATCTGTTACCTCCACAGAGGCATATTCTTCGTTATTGAAAAATCTTACCCTGTCTTCACTCATTTGCATACCATAGGAGTGATCATGCCGCTTGCTGCCGGTTTTAACGGTATCCCTGCCTACGCCGTTATCTTCAATAACATATTCAATATGTTCTTCGTTCCTGGTTACTGTAATCGTAAGCCGGCCATTATTATCCGGGCGATATCTCAGTCCGTGCAGGATGGCATTTTCAACATAGGGTTGCACCACCAGCGGCGGCACCTGGAAATCGTCCTGCAGGAGGGATTCATCTGCCCTGATAGATGCGGTGAACTTATTTTCGTCGCGGAGCTGTTCCAGGTCGATATACAATTGCAGCGTTTCCAGGTCTTTCGCCAGGCTGATCACATTTTGCCTGGAGCTGTCCAGCACATTGCGCAGCAGTTTGGCAAATTTGTTAAGGTATACCGTGGCGTGATATTTATCATTGCTTTGTATCAGCGCATCAATACCGTTAATACAGTTGAAAATAAAATGGGGGTTCATCTGCGCCCGCAGCGCCATCATTTCTGTTTCGGCGATCCGGTGCCTTAGCTCCGCTTCCCTCCAGATGTTCTTAATTCTCCGTTTTACCAGGAGTACCGCCACCCCTATGACCAGGATCAGTGCAGCAATGCGGAACCACCATGTTTGCCACCATGCCGGATGAGCGGTTACAAACAGCGTAAGTGTTTGTTGCTGCAGGTTGGCCAGGTTATCAGCTACTGCTATGGTAATAGCGTATTCGCCGGGCCTGATATGATCAAGGGATAATTCCGGGCGATGTCCCAGGTCGTGCCAGGTATTCTCATCATTATATTTATACCTGAATTGCACTTTATAAGGATCGAGGTACGACAGGTCAGAAAAAAACAGGTACAGGGATGTTTCTTTCCTGGACAGCTCAATATGGGTATTATTCTCAGACCTGGCCACATCATTCACCCTGGTTTGGGTAAGTCGCAGGCGGTTGGTTAACCGGGTTTGCAGCATCTTTTCAGTGTCTATCAGCAATAGCCCGTCCGGGATGCCCAAAGCAAGTTTTCCATTGAGTAATTTTTTATGGGCATTTACCAGGTAGTCTGTAGGCAAGCCATCTATCTGCGACAGGCGCACCACTTTGTTCTTCTCCTTCAGCCATACATGCAGCCCTTCGCGGGTACCAAAAAATACGTTCCCGTGCTTGTCTTCCGAAATACCCACCACATAGGTATCCGTTATCCCATAATCATGTGTGTCTACTTTCTGGGTGATCCTTCCTTTTTCATTGGTGCGGTTCCATCCGCCGTAGGCGGAAAACAACAAAGTGCCATTAGCTCCCTGTCCAATGCTGTTGTAATAATCACCTACAAACACGCCCAGGTCTTTTTTATTGATGCTGGTATCAGAGATCTCAATAAATTGATTTTTATCCGGGTCGTAACGTGCAATGCCCCAGGCTTTGGGCATCCATCCTGCCAGCCAGATGTTGCCGCTGTTATCCACCAGTATATCGTTCCAGGTATTGCCTGTCCAGAAAGCAGTGTCGTTGTTAAATGCTTTGGAGAATTTTTTAAGACCGGGATAACTGTACCGTGCAATAGGCTGACCTGAGAATACCACCCAGTACTCGTTCTGCGGGGTAACCAACACCTTGCGTATGGCGCTCTTTATTTGCAGGTCCGGTAAGTGAAGCGGCTGGAAATGTTTATCGCGCCAAAGGAATATTCCCTTGCTGGTAGATAACAGCACCTGGTGGTCTACTTCATCCAGCGCATAACATTTGCTGCCGGCCTGCGCTGCAAAACGTTTCTCCCAAATTCCGTTTCCGTAAAACCAGACATCGCCCGACCTGGTAAGCATCCACAACCCGCTTGTTTTTTGTTCCACCACAGCTATCACCGGGTCGTCTTTTTCACCTGTACGTGGAATGGTGAGTGTTTCAAGTGCATCGGGAAGCGGAGTTAATTTAACCAGTCCTTTTGTAGTGGCTACCCAGAAGAGATTGGTACGTGTATCAAAACTTACATAATTGATCACGGCGGCATCAATGCTGCAAACTTCCCGGTAATTATGCTGTTCCAGCTGATATATTTTTTGTGTGGTGTAAAGAAACAATCCTTTTGCAGTAAGCAGGAATCCTTTTACTACCTCGTGGTTAGGAAGTGAAGGGAGATAATCAAATTCCCCTGTGGCGGGCTTTACCCTGATCAGCTTTCCGTCGGTGGTAGAAAGGATCACGTCTTCGTTATTCAACCGGATGGCGCTTTCATAGCTTAACCGGTTGATGGCTGTTTCAGGATGCAGCGCCAGTTTGTTGCCGGCTTCCTGCCACACCCAAAGGCCGGATCTTGCGGGCACCCATATGCTGCCACCGGCAACCTGCAGTATGTCGGTATTGATCTCTGCATCTTTATTATCGGGGCCTATAAGAAAGGAAGAGGTCTTACCCGTTTGTGGCAGGTAGTATTTTACATAGTTAAAATCTGTTGACCAGATCCTTCCCTTGCTATCTACAAAAATATTCCTATACGCATCATTATTCGGATCAGTATCTGTAAAAATATTTGCCGTCAGCAGCCGGGGCGCATTGTTAAAGCCCTGCAGGCGGTTCAGGCCCCTGTCGTCATAAAAGTAAAAGGCGTTATGATCCAGGAACAGATCGGTTACCCCGGATTGTACTGACGGGTGGTTTACAAAGCGGTAGCCATCATAAATGGAAATCCCTCTTTGTGACGCGATATATAAATAACCGGATGAATCAGGAATGGCGGCATTTACGTAGTCGGACGGAAGACCGTCCATATAATTCAGGGTTTGTTTCCTGTAGTGATCCTGGCCGTAAGCGCTCCCACTGAAGGTAAAGCAGCTACAGCATATTAACCCAAACAGTGCATGCGATATCATCCGCGTAAAGGCCACCGTTTTTTATTTAAATTTACAAACATTTACAGTTATCCTCCTATGTTTCTGCCCTGCTGCTACCTGGGTAAGGGCTGGGCCGCACAGGAGCCCCCGGATTTTAACCCGTAAGTAGCATTGTTAATGATATCATTGCCATAAGGAGTTAAGGTGCCAAATTCCCCGTTGGTGGTCATTTCCCGCGGTTTACAGCAATCCTGGCTATAGGACCAGGCCAGCCAGCCGATACCGCGGCTGCAGGCTTCTCCCAGGATAATACGATACAGATTGGTTATATCATAAACGCAACAAACATTATCATCCTGCCAGTTGCCTACTTCTCCAAAAACAAAACAGGTACCGGTGTTATTGATTTCATCCAGTTTTGTTTTAACTGCGGCCGCGGTGTTTGCATAATCTGTCCAATAGGTATGCGCGGAGAAAATAATATTCTTCCTGGGATCGGCATTGAGAATGTCTTTCGCTACCCTGGCCAGTGCGGAAGAAGATCTGCCACAATCAGGCGCATCAATCATTAATGGAATGGTGATGCCTGCATTACGCAGCTTTTGCACCGCCTGGATATAATTATTTTTGAATATTCCCTGTGCGGCCACGGGGTCTGCAGCCCATTCCACATCGCCAAACTCACAGGCAATGTTAGCGATCAGGTACTTCTTATGTTTATTGATCAGGTCAATCACTGCCGGCTTTTGCCACCAGGCTATGGCTACATTATTAAAATAATTCCAGTCGTTGCTGCACACCGTATTCTGGATCACCAGGATGGGGATCATTCCTTTCTCGTAGCAATATCCAATGATATCACTTAAGGTTCCGTTGTTCAGCAATCCATCCACCGTTCCGGGAGTTCCTTCTTCCGGATCATCCATAAAATGGGTACCATTGGTATACCATTGGATACGGATAGCATTGGCGCCGGTTTTTGCTGCTTCATCAATTTTGAATTTATATCGGGCCGGGGTTCCCAGGGTTGGCAAGCCTTCATCAATAATAGGATAATTGATGCCACGCAGCACGAACGATTGTCCACCTGCCAGTACCAGGTTTTTGCCTGATACGGTAATGGTAGCAGCGGCAGCAGGAGGATCTACGGGATCATTGTTATCATGGCTGCAACCTGTGCTCATGGCCAGCATCACTACAAGAAAAGTTAAAAAGGTGGATCCTTTCAGTGTTTTCATATTAACTGGTTTTATGTTTCACTACAGGTGAATCAATTACAGGAATACTGGTATCTCATTTCCCGGTTAACGGCTGCTGTGCTGCCTGTAAGGGTAGCTGTTTTTATCTTTCCTGTTTCATCATAGTCATAGTTTACATTGATGATTGTTGTCCCGTCTGTAAGCGACTTCACCAGGTTTTTATTATCGATCGGGTTTACGCCGGTAGACATCAGGTTGTCAAAACTTACAGCGCCTGCTTTCTGGGCGGGCCTATCGGTATAGTATTCAAAACTTCCTGTTCCTCCGCCGGATACTTCCTGCTTTACCACATTACCATTGGCCCAGGTATAAGTAGTAGTGGTGGTGGAATTGCTGGCGGGGTTACCGATAGATTCATACTTCCGGGCAGATAACTGTAATTCTCCCTTGCTATTATATTCGTAAGTAGTGGTAAAAACAGACATAAGTTTAAGTGGTTGTCCGGACGGGGTATAGTCATAGTTCTTTTCAACAATAAGTGTAGGTAATCCCATACTGTTAAGTTCAGCACGAAGTTGATTCGTTAATTGCCCGTCCCAGTGATCCGAATAACCATCGCGGGTGAACTGACTTTGCGTATAATTAAACAGGTAGCGCATCTTATAAAAATCGTCCATACCTACCTTACTTAACCTCCCGTCGTTGTCATAGCTAAGTGTATAGGTAGTGGTGGTAGCACCTGATTTTGCAGTGGCTACCGCAATGCGGCAGTTTTTATCCGGGGGCGGCGCCGGGCCGTTATCGTCCTTATGGCAGCCGGCCAGGACACAGGCCGATAGTAATAAGAAAGACCTGAAAAGTGATGTAGGTTTCATGATATTGTGTTTTGAATTTACGGGATTTTTCCTGTACTGCTGATGGTTACCGGCATATTATGCTGCGAGCCAGTCCCGCATCCTGATATACAGCTGGTTAGTCCAGTTGCCTCCGCAATGACTGTTACAACTGTTATCCGTCACTCCTTCGCTTTTCCATTTAAAAGGAGAATCGTTACGGATGGCGTCATACAGGGCTTTTCCTGAAAGCCCGCCCGGATCAGGGGAGCCGGAACAGCTGATGGAATATACCGGTACATGGAAATAGGTGGCTCCTTCAATAGCGCCGCAGGCGGCAAGTACTCCCTGACAATAGGCCAGTTTGGCGGTCCTGGCCGTATTGTTCAGGAGCATATAGGCAGCATAGGAATAACCTCCAACTACAGCACGGTTCTTATTAAGCCCGGATTTCACCGCCAAAGCGGAGATGCACTTGTCGTAATCTTCCGCCACCATATCCGAACTGGCATCCCAGTTGGCCAGGCCCGGGGTTTTGCGGTATTGAACAATGGCGGCTATATAATTATTTTCCGCAGCTTTACGACACAGGGATATTTCGGTATCGCCATCCATACTGCCGGGTCCGGGCTTCTCGGCGTCGTTGCCACTTCCCATCACCAGTATACCGCTATAACTTGCGAGACCTTCTTTTACAAACAATTTATAGGTAACGCCGTTATTGGTTTCCACCACGCCGTTCATGCCTTCATCGGGTTTATTGTCGGATCTCTTGCTGCAATAAGACAAGAGCAAGGCAAATAATGCCGCACAACAGTATAGGCTGAAATAAGCATGTGTTTTCATGAGCTGATAATTGGTTGTAAAAACGTACATCCACTGATTCAATTCAAAAGTCCACCAGAAACAGGGAAGGCGGAAGTGCCGTTTAGCAGATGGGGGAAATTATTGAGCCGGTGGGGGAATAATCATGAAAACGTATGGAGTATATTGGAGAGATGCTATTTCAGTGCAAATGACATTAATGGCGCCACCGGAGCTAGCTGGCACCTATTACCGCCATTTCTTCCGGGCGTCTTTACCGGAAAACAGCGCGGGTATCAACAAAAAAAAAGCGCCTGTAAAAATTTTACAGGCGCACTTTTTTTTATTGATTCAGCTTAAGGTTCGGATGGCTCGCGTTCCAATGCTTTCTTCAGTTTATTGTACAATGTCAGATCCGGCTCAGGCTGATTTTCCATCCAGCCAGCGGTAAGTCCTTCAAACCTTGCCCGGTAAAAAGTGGCATTTTCCGGGTACATTCTTAATCCGTCATAATATCTTCTCAGGAAAGTTTCATAGTTCAGGCGATCCTTTCTGCCGGCAAATCTTGCACCTTCTTCGTAACCATAATTAAACTCCCGTTCATACTCTGAAAGTACAGGGCCGGTAGGATTAGGATTAGGCGGGCGCAACGGTGGAAGTGTCTGGGCATGGATCGACAAAGATCCTAACAAAACAATTAACAGCACAGCAGCTGTTTTAGCAACAGCATTCCATTTCAAAAATAGCTTTCTTTTATTCTCCATAAAATAGTATTTAGACAATAAATTTAGCTATCCTTACTATCCGACAATAGTACAAAAGCGACAAGTTTTATCAGCATAATCATGAGATCACCGGATGCCGGTGATCTCATGATTTTTTTATTATTACCACTTTATCTGCAACTCAGTGCGCCTGTTCTGTCTGTATTCCTCTTCTTTACACGGCACGCCATCTTTACAACCATTCACAGGATCACGTTCTCCTTTATTGCTGTAGTAAAGACGTTTGGGATCGATGCCTGCATTCACCAGGTAATCTATTACTGCATAGCAGCGCAATGCCGACAGATCGGTATTATACTGGTCGGAACCGCGGTTATCCGCGAAGGAAGCAATCACGATCCGCCAGTCAGGATGGCGTTTCAACACCAGCGCCACCTGGTCCAGGATCTTCCGGGATTCAATGAGCAGCGATGCACTGTTGTAATCATACAGGAACTTCAGTTGTTCCAGCTTTTGTTTATCTGTTTCTTCTTCTACGGTATGTTTTTTCTCTACCAAACCTGGCCGGCCGCCTGTTACAAGTGGTGCAACATGGTCTGTAACAACCGGTGGTGGCTCATTGCCATTAAGCCTGTTAAAGAAATCACGATCTGAAAAATAATATACATCGTCTTTACCCATGCCGCCTGGTTTGTTGGAGGCCAGGTAGCCTTCATAGCCGTTACGTTTCAATATGAGCCCTATATCATCTGCCCCTGAGTTAAAGGGCACTTTCATATTTTCAGGTGTTCCCCAGGCTGTCTTCTCCCCTTTTACCCGGTAGATATCATACCCTCCCATCCCTGCATATCCCCTGCTGGAAAAATAAAGAATGCCTTCTTCATTAACGGTGGGGAAAGTTTCTGCGGCTACCGTGTTTACCTGGCTGCCGCAATTCACGGGTGCGCCCCAGGTACCATCGGCCTGCTTTTCAGCGTACCAGATATCGGTTTGCCCCTGCCCGCCGGGGCGGTCAGATACAAAGTACAGTATATTGCCATCCGTGCTCAGCACTGCGTGACTGGAAGAATATCCCTCCATATTAATACCGGGCATCAGCACGGGGGTGGTCCAGTTGCCGTCCTTTTTCACAGACTGGTAGATCTGCAGGTGACGCACACCATTCACGAAACCTTTACTGGTAACCGGTATATTGCCTCCCTGTATATTGATCGTGGCATACAGCGTGTCTTCTCCACGGCTAAAACATACCGGGCCTATATGGTAATCATAGTTGCCGAGCAGCTTAGGCACCAGCTCTTCCAGGTAAGTGTTGGAGTTACCGCCGGAGTATTGCTGGTAAATATAGGCTTTGTAATAGGGTTGTTCTGTACGTTTGTCAACAGGTGGATGCGCCTGCGAACCACTGTTAAGCGCCAGCGAACGGTACCCGTTCGACATCAGCAGCAATCCTCTATTTACAACACCGCTAACCAGGTCGGAGCCATAGGTATTCAGCTCTTTAAGTGGTTTTAATTGCACGGCGGGCGCCTGTTTAAGCCATACCACCGCACTGTCGCAACCCTGCAGGGCAACGTCTTTTAACTTAAGACTGTCTGCATTGGACGTGGTAAACAACGCATATTGCTGCTTTGCCGCATCATACTGTTCCATTTGCCGGAGCACTTCGCCATAGGCAAAATAAGCGGCAGCCGGGTGGTCGGGGCGACTGATAATCTCCTCGTATACATCTGATGCTTCTTTATAATAACCGATCTCCTGGTAACTATGCGCCATTTTCATCAGCTGATCCACGGGCATCTTTTTTCCCTTGTTACGGGCGATCCTGTTATAGAGCGCTCCTGCTTCGGCATATTGCTGTCTTGCATACGCTGCGTTGGCTAACTGCGACAAGCTTTTCTGCTCCTGGCTATACAGGTGGAAGGTGCTCAACAACATCAGCGGAATGATAATAATACAACGTCTCATACGGGTAGTAACTAAGGTTTAAAAATACCGGGGACTCTTTACAGTGAAATTTTTCGAAGGGATTAAAAAGCCTAATGATATTTCATGCGATCCTCCCTGGTAACCCGCCATTTTATTAATGCTCAGATCGTAGGAATATCCGATCCTCAGGGTCTCTGTAGCGTAAAACTCCACCATCACACTGGCCGCATCCAGTTCACTCAGGTCCTTTTGCAGGTTGGTTTTGTTCCAGATGCCCACACCGGTACGGTAGGAAGCGCCTGCCCACAGCTTTTCGCCAATCAGCAGGAAAGCGTTGATATCTACGTTGGTGGGTCCTTTAAAATCTTCCTTGATAAGGATAGAAGGTTTCAGCTGCAACCCTTCACTCAGTGGAAACATAGCGCCGGTGGTAACATACAGGTGCTGTGTTTTACGGATGGTGGCATAATTGTTTCCTTTCCAGTTATACCGTGTAGCATCGGTATAAAGGGAAAGCAGGTCCATCACCGAAGCTCCTGCATAAAAGCGGGGAGTATAGTAATAAATCCCGAACCGGGCATCCGGCACCCACACGCTCTTTTTACCCAGGGGTATGGCCGAGTCGTCGTTATCAGTGTATTGCAGGGCTGTACCGTCAATAGAATACTGGGTAACACCGCCGCCAATGCCAAAGCAAAGCCGGCGTGTGCCTTCATCGTCCAGCGGAATGCGGTAAGCATAAGAGCCATAGAGCGATAAAGCTTCCTGCGGTCCCAGTTTATCAAACAACATTTGCAGTCCCAATCCCACCTTATTATCACTGGCGGGCGTTACACCATCCAGCGATACCCCGCCGGTCCGCGGCGCACCAGGGAATGAGGCCCACTGGTGCCGGTAAACCGTGTTTACATACAGGTCTTCCTTATAACCTGCATAGGCGGGATTAACGCTTAACCCGTTGAACACATACTGGCTGAACTGTATGTTCTGTTGCGCCACTCCGCGCATCCCGATTACCAGCAACATCCCTATTATTCCTGCTCTGAGCATTGTTTGCATCTTTTACTTTTTTTGTAGCAGATATTAATATTTTCTTTTACCGCAGTATTGTTATCCAGCCTTTATACTTTTTGATACCGTCCGGTTTCTTCACTTCCAGTATATAGTAGTAGGTGCTTTCGTTCAGGTTAGAACCGTTCCAGTCGTTGCGGTAATCCCTGGACTGGTACACCTGTCCGCCCCAGCGGTTGAAGATATACAGTGTTGAACCCGGATATTTTTCCAGTCCGCCAATAATGAACCTTTCGTTCTTACCATCGCCGTTAGGCGTAATCACATTCGGGAACAACAGGTCTGATCCTTCTACTCCCACTGCAGATACTCCTGTATTATTCGTGCTGTCGGCATCCGGCATATTTGTACTGTAAGCAGTAGCTTCATTCACCAGTTGTCCGCCTTCTATTACACGGGAAGTCAGCGTCATTTGTACGGTAGCTCCTGCTGCCAGGTCGCCAATATTCCATTCTACCAGTTTAGTAGCCGGCGTTACCACTACCTGTCCTCTTTCAGCGGAGGTATGGGAAGGCACATCCAGTTGTACCGGCAGGCGGTCTTCCGCTTTCACGGCCGTCATGGCTACGTTGCCGGCATTCCTTACTGTGATGCGGTAAGTAAGGTTCTGACCCATGCGGTAAGGTCCTGTTACCGGCGCTACTATTTCTTTGGTAACGATCAGGTCGCCGGTGTATTTGTCGGTGTCGGTAATCGTTACGGTAGCTTCGCCGACGCTGCCTTTTGTAAAGGTGTAGCTGGCCGACTGTCCACCGGTAAGCATGAACACCACAGTTTCCGGAGATTCTACTTCATTGTCGTTCAGCACACTCACGGGAACGGTTACACTGCTGGCGCCTGCCGGGATGGTAATCGTACCGGTAATAGCCGTGTAGTCGGCATCCGGTGTGGCGGTACCACCAATCATGTATTGTATGGTGATAGGCTCTGCAGTGCGCTTGCCGCTGGCCAGGCTGATGGTGAACGCGCCGTTTACATCCGGCTCGGTAGCATCTGGCTTGCTGGCGCTAACCACCAGGTTCAGGTTAGTATGATCGTCGTCTGCAATGGTTACAGTAGCAGTGCTGTTCGCGCCTGTGGTGTAACTCATGCGGGCCGATTCACCACCGGTAATGGTGAGCACCACGGTTTCAGCTGGTTCTATCAGGTCATCGTCTGTTACGGTTACCGGTATCACTACGCTCGACTGGCCCGCAGGGATCACTACTGTACCGGTGAGGGCGGTGTAGTCGCTGCCAGCTGTAGCGCTTCCTGCGATGGTGTAAGTAACTGTGATATCTGCAGCCGGTATTTTGCCGCTGGCCAGGCCGATGGTGAATGCGCCCGGTGTGGACGGTTCTGCTGCATTTGGCGTAGTAGCGCTAACGGTCATATCCATATTCACGTTATCATCGTCTGCTATATTCACCGTAACAGTGCTGCTGCTGCCTGGCGTAAACACAAGGCCGTTAGCCGTACCACCGGTTCCTGTAATGATCACTGTTTCGTTGCCTTCTATCAGCTGATCATCGGTTACGGTTACCGGTATGGTGACGCTGTTCTGACCAGCCGGGATCACTACGGTGCCTGAGAGGGCAGTGTAATCGCTACCACCTTTCGCCGTACCTGTTACGGTATAAGTAGCGGTGATGTCCACAGCTGCAGTAACCCCGGTTGGCAGGCCAATTGTGAAGCTGCCGTTGGTAGCCGGTTCTGCACCATCTGCATTTTTAGTGATGTTCAGTACCAGGTTGCTTTCATCATCGGTGATGTTCACCGTAGCACTACCACCGGTAGTGAGGGTAAAGTGTGCAGCACTGGCGCTGGTTGGTGTCAGGATCACTGTTTCTGTACCTTCTATCACCTGGTCGTCTGTAACGGTTACCGGTATGGTAACACTGTTCTGTCCGGCCGGGATCACTACGGTACCTGTGAGGGCAGTGTAATCTGCACCCGGTGTAGCCGTACCCGTTATAGTATAGTTCACCGTGATATCTTCTGAGGAAGTGATGCCTGCCGGCAGACTGATAGCGAAGTTGCCGTTAGTGGCAGGTTCTGCGCCGTCTGCACCTTTAGTAGCTGTTACTACCATGTTGGCCGGTGCACTGCTTTCATTATCGGTGATATTGACGGTGGCATTACCATTACCTGCAAAAGTGAAGTGAGCAGAAGTACCACCGTTGAGGGTAGCTATCACCGTTTCTGTTACTTCTATGATCTGGTCGTCCGCAACTACTACGGGAACGGATACACTGTTTTGTCCGGCCGGGATCACTACGCTGCCTGTGAGGGCGGTATAATCTGCGCCGGCAGTAGCGGTACCCGCTATCGTATAGTTAACGGTGGTTGCTTCAGAAGAAGTGATACCTGCAGGCAGGCTCACCTTAAAGCTACCGTTGGTGGCCGGTTCTGCGCCATCTGTATCTTTGGTGATGGTCAGTGCCAGGCTGGCCGGTGTAATACTTTCGTCATCGCGGATGTTTACAGTAGCACTACCGGTGCCGGTGAAGCTGAGACTGGTGGAAGTTCCTCCATTCAACGTCATGACCACGCCTTCGGTTACTTCAATTATCTTATCATCTTTTACTGTTACCGGCACACTTACGCTGTTCTGACCCGCCGGGATAGTAATGGTTCCCGTGATGGCGGCATAGTCTGTTCCGCTGGCAGCAGTGCCGCTTACGGTATAATTCACCTGGATGTTTTCAGCTGTAATAATACCTGCAGGTAAGCTGATACTAAAGCCTCCGTTTGTGGATGGTTCTGCAGCATCAGTTGTTTTCACAATCATCAGTGTGCGGTTGGCGGCGGTGTTTTCATCATCTGTGATGTTGACGGTGGCCGATCCGCCACCGGTGAAGGCAAAGCTGGTGGATTTACCGGCGGTGAGGGTCATATGCACTGTTTCAGTACTTTCCAGGATCAGGTCATTGATCACTGGCACCGGTACGGTCACGCTGTTCTGACCGGCAGGGATCACCACGGTGCCGCTGAGGGCAGTATAGTCTGCTCCGCTGGTAGCTGTACCATTAATGGTATAGTTCACGGTAACTGCTTCGGACGAAGCCAGGCCCGCAGGCAGGCTGATGGTGAATTCACCATTTGTGGCCGGTTCAGCAGCATCTTTGGTAGCAGTTACAGCAAGTATACGGTTAGCCGCTGTGTTGTCATCGTCCAGTATGTTCACAGTAGCGTTGCCGGTTCCTGTGAAAGTAAAGCTGGAAGAAGATCCACCCGTAAGCGTCATTACCACTGTTTCTGTGTTTTCTATCAGCTGGTCGTCGATCACCGGTACCTGTACGGTAACGCTGTTCTGACCGGCAGGGATCACAGCAGAAGCGCTCAGTGCAGTGTAGTCTGCACCTGCGGTAGCGGTACCGCTTATTGTATAATTTACGGTCACGTTCTCAGATGCTGTAATACCGGCAGGCAGGCTGATCGTGAATGTGCCGGCTGTAGACGGTTCTGATGCGTCGGCAGTTTTTGCCACTGTGAGCACCCTGTTAGCCGCAATGTTATCATCGTCTGTAATATTCACGGTGGCATTACCTGTGCCGCCTGCAGTGAAGGTGAAGCTGGCAGCAGTTCCACCGGTTACCGTTAACACTACTGTTTCCGTTGGTTCAATCACCTTATCGTCTGTCACTGTCACTGGTACGGCTATACTATTCTGACCGGCAGGGATGGTAATCACCCCGGTGATAGCGGTATAGTCTGTACCAGTTGTAGCGGTACCTGCTATAGTATAGTTAACGGTGATATCTTCCGCAGCAGTAAACCCTGCAGGCAGGCCAATGCTAAAGCCGCCGTTGGTAGCTGGTTCCGTGGCATCGGCGGTATTGGTTACCAGCAGTATGCGGTTAGCAGCCGTATTATCATCATCGGCGATATTCACCGTAGCGTTACCGCTGGTTGTGCTGGCGGTAAATACGAAGCTGGTGGATGTACCGCCTGTTACTGTCATGATCACGGTTTCGGCGCCTTCAATGATCTGGTCGTCTGTTACAGTCACCGGTACGTTCACGCCGTTCTGACCGGCAGGAATTATTACTGTACCGGCAAGGTTGGCATAATCAGTACCATTCACCGCGGTGCCGGCAATAGTGTAATTCACAGTGATATCTTCCGCAGCGGTGATACCGGCAGGCAGGCTTACATTGAAGTTGCCGTTCGTGCCTGGTTCTGCGCCGTCTGCTGTTTTGCTCACCTGTATTACACGGTTGGCAGCATTATCATCGTCGCCATTAATATTCACGGTAGCCTTACCATTGGTGGTGCTGGCCGTGAAGGTGAAGCTGGTGGAAGTACCATTGGTGAGGGTCAGGATCACTGTTTCCTTGTTTTCAATGATCAGGTCGTTGATCACACTCACTGGCACGGCTACACTATCTTTTCCTGCAGGGATCACTACCGTACCGCTGAGGGCTGTGTAGTCTGTTCCGCTTGCAGCTGTACCGGTTACGGTATAATTCACGGTAATATCTTCGGCTGCGGTTACTCCACGAGGCAGGCGGATCGCAAAGCTGCCGTTGGTAGCAGGTTCACTGGCATCGCCTTCGTTGCTTACGCTCAGCACCCTGTTAGCTGCGGTGTTATCATCATCTGCGATATTCAAGGTGGCGTTTCCAGCGGCGCTGCCTGGCACGAGCGTGAAGCTGGTGGAAGTTGCCCCTGTAGCCGTCAATATTACTGTTTCTGTATTTTCTATAATCTGATCGTCGGTCACATTTACGGTTACCGGCACGCTGTTCTGACCGGCAGGGATCACCACGGTTCCACCCAGGGCAGCGTAGTCTGTACCGCCTGTAGCTGTACCGCCTATGGTATAGCTTACCGTGAGATCTTCAGCTGCGGTATATCCTGCAGGCAGGCCAACGGTAAATGTTCCATTGGTAGCTGGTTCTGCACCGTCCACAGGGTTGGTCACGTTGATCACCAGGTTAGCCGCAACATTGTCGTCATCAGCAATATTCACCATCGCGTTGCCGCTGGTAGTGCTGGCCGTGAAGTTAAAGCTGGTGCTGGTACCGTCTGTAAGCGTGAGGTTCACGGTTTCAGTGGTTTCAATTACCTGGTCGTTGATCACCGGTACGGTTACGGTTACGCTGTCTTCACCCGCAGGAATTATTACTGAACCACTCAGAGCAGTAAAGTCTTTTCCGCTGGTAGCTGTACCGTTGATGGTATAGTTCACGGTGATGGGTTCCGATGCGGTGATGCCCAAAGGCAGGGTAATGGTAAATACGCCATCGGTACCCGGTTCTGCGGCGTCGGTGGTTTTCACCACGCTCAGCACGCGGTTAGCCGCGGTGTTATCGTTGTCTGTGATGT
>NZ_DATCRD010000186.1:0-19168 GCF_036569185.1 Chitinophaga sp. | reverse complement strand
TTCGCGTAACTTGCGCCAAAGCAAGTAACATATGGCGATGCATGAATTTGAAACACTGGTGGAACTATCTGTTCTTTGCCTGGATAGAAGCCAGGAAGAAGGACTGGACCGCAGGAGCCTCTTTTTTAACCTGTACAAATTACAACAGCAATACGATACCGCGTTTACCCACTTCCGGGTGATGGACGTGCTGATCAAACATCATTTCGTATATACATTTCCCGTTAGCGCGCACCCGGCTTATGCCACCCATGCCGCCTGGTTTGATGCGCTGGCTGCCAGCCGGAAATTCAGCTTCATATACCGTAACCCCACTGCGGAATGGGACCAGGAAACCAATCCTGTAGCCGGTTACGCCAATTTTGATTTTACAACCCAGTCGTACATCATGTACTGCGACGCCGGCTCATTTCTCTGGGCCGATATGGCAGCCAATAGCACGCTTACCGGCGATGATGCTATAGCTCCGGAAAAAACGGATGTTTTCTCACTGGCGCATGAAGTAGCGGAAGCCGCCGGCGAACAAAAAGATAAAGATGTACTGGGCCTGTGGTACCAGCTGCTTCCTTATATGGTGATGGAAGCAGAACAGGAAGGGGAACCCATTCACTACAAAGCACTGGAAGCCATCCTCGACCTGGTAGTCGCCAACGATGCCATTCCGGAGGAAGGATTACCGCCGGCAGATGAACTGCCCGTAGGCGGTGAGCTGGGTAAATTCTGCCAGTGGTGGTACGCCCCCGCAGCAGATAAAATGCCCGCCACAGCGCCGGAGCAGGCAGAAGAAGAAATAGACCTTGATGCCGTGCCTTTTAAAGCGCAGGTGGAAAAAAGCGCCGCATGGTATGAACAACAGGTAGTGGAAATTTTGCAGGAAGCCAATACAGCTATCACTGAAATGGAAGATAACGGCGCCAGTGAAGCCACACGGCAAAGCGTTTTCAGCCGCCTGCAGGAAGGGCTTTCATATGCAGATAAAGGGCTGGAATTATCACCTGATGAGCCGGGGTTACTGATGAACAAAGGCTCCATCCTCATGCTGCTGGAACAATACAACCAGGCGCTTGCCACGTATGATAAAGCACTGGCGCTTGCGCCAGACAATGCCTATGTACATTTAAACCGGGCAGTGCTCTTTTATCATATGGAACAGATCCCCGAAGCCATCGCCTCCTTTGAACGGCTGCTGCAACTGGAACCGGGAAATGAATTTGCACAGCAATGGCTTGCACACCTGAAAAATGACTGACAATAAGCAGATAACAGCTATTGAAAAAGCACTCGGCCTCGTTTTGCCGGGTGCTTACCGTGATTACCTGCAGCAACACCTGGCGGAAGACAAGCCCGTAACAGATCTCATCCTGCTGTATGGCACAGGGATCCTGGTACAACGGAACAACGACTACGAGGTTCAACGCTATCTTCCCTCCTGGATCAGCATCGGCGACGACGGCGGAGGGCGCGCCATCTGTCTTCACTGCAACCCAAACGATCCGGCAGTTTATATCACCGGGTACGGCGCATTGGATACCGGCAGTATGGAAGTGCTCAGCACCGGTTTTGAAGCCTGGGTGCAGGATGGCTTTCCACTGGATATTATCCGGGAAGCCCCAGATGTAATTGTATTCAGGTCGTCAGAAACTTTTCAGCTGAGAAGCGCCTGGATGGAGCTACATCGGGCGCTTACCCAACTGGAGTCCGCCAAAGCAACAATGGATCTCAAATCATATATACAACAGAAACGCCTGTTACAGCAACAGTTAGAAGATTTTGAAAAACAACATGCCGGCAAAAACTACCGGCTATAAAGCGTTCCCGCGGTTATTTGTTAAATAAGATCCTATCAAAATAAATTTACCTGGCGCCGGCCTGCTGTAACGTGCTCACCATTTCCTTATAACCTCTTTTCTGCACACCCCGGTAAAAATACAATTCCACTCATCTATTTTTAAAACCCAAATACGGGATTTATTTACTAACTTATTAGGGATTAAATATGGTAGAAAATGCCACAGGAAAACGACCAACAACACTATCCGCACAGGAAGGATAAACACGAAGCCCGCCGCGACTTCCTGAAACAATCCTCCGCCGTGATGGCCCTGGCGCTCACGCCACCGCTGGTAATAAAAGCGGCTCAGCACGATGAGGCCATCGCCGGCATCTTTGAGAAAATGCCCGTAAGTATGGAAATCAACGGAAAAAAAGTACAGGTTTCCGTAGAACCACGCGTTACATTACTGGACCTGCTCCGGGAACAGCTGCAGCTTACCGGCACAAAAAAAGGCTGCGATCATGGCCAGTGCGGCGCCTGTACGGTACATGTTGATGGCCAACGGATCAACTCCTGCTTAACGCTGGCTGTGATGCAGGAAGGAAAAAAGATCACCACTATCGAAGGTCTTGCCAACGGCGAACAGCTGCACCCTGTACAGGAGGCGTTCATTAAGCACGACGGCTTCCAGTGCGGCTACTGTACCCCCGGGCAGATCATGTCGGCTGTAGCCTGCATCCGTGAGGGCCATGCCGGTTCCCCTGAAGAAATAAGAGAGTTCATGAGCGGTAATATCTGCCGCTGTGGCGCTTATGATAATATTGTTCATGCCATTATGGACGTAAAACAGGGAGGGAAAACAGTATGAATCAATTTTCCTATGTACGGCCTGCCAGCCTGAAAGCCGCTGTAGACGCCGTAGCAAAAGACAACTCCGCCCGCTTTATTGCCGGCGGCACCAACCTGCTTGACCTGATGAAAAGCGGCGTAATGATCCCGGAAAAGCTGGTAGACATTAACCGTTTACCATTGAAAGATATACAGCTGAATGGCAACACACTTCATATAGGCGCCCTGGCGCTCAACAGTGAACTGGCTGCTCATGAACTGGTAACCACGCACCACCCGTTACTATCGCAGGCGCTGCTGGCAGGCGCTTCGCAGCAACTCCGCAATATGGCCACCGTAGGCGGCAATATGATGCAGCGCACCCGCTGCACCTATTTTTACGATACTACCATGCCCTGCAATAAGCGCAGCCCCAACAGCGGTTGCGGCGCCATAGGCGGCATCAACCGTATGCATGCCATCTTCGGGGCCAGCGAAAGCTGTATTGCAGTACATCCCAGCGATATGTGCGTGGCGCTGGCCGCACTGGACGCCACCGTACTGGTAACCGGCCCCAAAGGTAACCGCCGCATCCCCTTTACAGATTTTCACCGCCTGCCGGGCAACACCCCACAGCTGGATAATAACCTGGCAAAAGGGGAACTGATCACCGCGGTGGAAATTCCCGCTAACGCCTACACGAAAAATGTATACTACCTCAAGGTACGCGATCGCGCCTCTTATGCCTTTGCACTGGTATCCGTAGCAGCGGCGCTGGACATCAGTAATAATGTGATCAGGAGCGCCCGCCTGGCCATGGGTGGAGTAGCGCATAAACCATGGCGGCTGTATGAGGCAGAGAAAGCACTGGCCGGGAAAACCCCCACGGAAGAGAATTTCCGCGCAGCGGCAGCCATCGCATTGCAATCTGCCAAAACATACCAGCATAACCAGTTTAAAACAGGTTTATCCGTAAACAGTATTCAAACCGCTTTACTAAAAGCTGCCAGCGTATGAAAAAGCAACAAACAGGACAGTCGATGGACCGTGTAGATGGCCGCCTGAAAGTAACCGGCGGCGCAAAATACTTTGCAGACCATCACCTGCCGGACCTCTTATATGCCGCACTGGTATGCAGTCCCATCAGCAACGGCACCATTAAAAACATTAACACTGCCAAAGCATTAAAGGCCCCCGGTGTAGCAGATGTGGTATCCCACCTGAACGCACCGCCGGTACCGGGGTATAAAAATGCCGATCCCAACGCGAAAGATGGCCTTAAAATATTTAAAGACAACCGCATTTATTCCAACGGGCAACCTGTAGCCGTAGTACTGGCCAACACGCTGGAACGCGCGGTGCATGCCGCTTCCCTGGTAGAAGTACAATACGACCAGGAAACGCATTACACGGATATAAATGCCAGCATGGGCAAAGCATTTCAGAATAACCGGATGAAAGACTATGTGCGCGGCGAAGCAGATGCCTGGAAAAAAGCAGCTGTTACCCTCGATGCCACTTATACCATTCCACTGGAAGTACATAACCCCATGGAACTGGCCGGCATCATTGCACACTGGGATACGCCGGATACATTGGTGCTGTACGCGAAAACACAGGGCGTGAAAAATGTACAGGATACCGTAAAAAGACTCTTCCAGTTACCGGAACAGAATATCACCGTACACTCCCGCTTTGTGGGCGGAGGATTTGGCATGGCGCTGCGCGTGTGGCCAATGGAAGTAGCCACCATACTGGCTGCCAGGAAAATACGCAAACCGGTGAAACTCGTAATTACGCGCGACCAGATGTTCACCCTGGTTGGTTACCGCCCCAATGCCATACAAAAGCTGAGCCTTGGCGCTACTAACGATGGTAAACTTACGGGCATCACCCACGAAGCGGTAGCCGTTACTTCGCCTTATGAAGATTTCACAGAAGGCATTGTAGCCATGAGTAAATTTATGTATGCCTGCCCCAATGTAAATACCCGTTACAAACTGGTACCGCTCAACCTGAGCACACCGGTCTGGATGCGCGGCCCAGGTGAAGCTACCGGCGCATTTGCGCTGGAATCGGCCATTGATGAGCTGTCTTACAAACTCAATATGGACCCGCTTCAGCTCAGGATACTAAACCATGCGGATACCGATCCTGAAAAAGACCTGCCTTTCTCCAGTAAATACCTGAAAGAAGCATACGAACTGGGCGCTGAAAAAATCGGGTGGACTAACCGCAAGGCTGCTCCCCGCAGTATGCAGGAAGACGGGATGCTGGTAGGATATGGCATGAGCAGCGGTACTTTTGGCGCTTTCCGCGGCAAAGCTACGGTATCGGCTACACTAAAAGCCGATGGTTCCCTTATTCTCCAGAGCGCGGCTGCGGATATTGGACCGGGCACTGCTACTGCCATGGTGCAGATAGCGGCAGACGTAACCGGCATTGCTCCTTCAAAAATACAATTCATGCTCGGTGAATCTGCTTACCCTTTTGCGCCACAACAGGGAGGCTCTTCCACCGTATCTACACTTGGCAGCGCTGTAACAGACGCCTGTAAGGCATTACAGCAAAAGCTGGCATCGCTGGCCATCAGCAATGTGCCGGCATTTAAAAATGCAACGCCGGGAACAATAATTTTTGAAGATGGGCAACTGCTGAGAGCCGGTCAGCCGGAAAAAATCACTTACGAATCCCTCCTGCAACAACAGCAGTTACCGGAAGTAAATGTAGTGGCTACCTCACAAAGCGGAGACGAAAGGAAAAAGTATTCCATGTACTCTTTCTCTGTGCACTTCACCAAAGTACACGTACATCCTCAAACCGGCGTGGTGCGCATAAAACATATTGTGAGCGTGGCCGATGCAGGTACCATCGTAAACACGAAAACCGCCCGCAGCCAGATGATAGGCGGCGTAGTGGGCGGCATTGGCATGGCCCTCACAGAAGAAGCGATCCTGGATCACCGCTTCGGACGTTTTGTAAATAATAACTATGCCGATTACCATGTTCCTGTAAATGCAGATACGCCACCCACTGATGTGTATTTCATCAATAAGAAAGATCCTTACATCAATCCCATGGGATCCAAAGGCATGGGGGAAATAGCGCTGATCGGCTTTGCGGCGGCGGTTTCCAATGCCGTGTATCATGCTACCGGTAAACGCGTGCGCGACCTGCCCATCACCCCGGACAAAGTGCTGGATGAAAAAGCGGCACTGCAATGGAAAGTGGAAAATAAACTGAATACATGAAAGAACTGGAAGACATCGTAAAATCATATTACGCAGCCTGCCGCCAGGGAATAAAAACGGCGCTGGCAACAGTGGTACATGTAGAAGGCTCTGCTTACCGCCAACCCGGCGCAAAAATGCTGGTAACGGAAAATGGTACGCTTACCGGCGCTATCAGCGGTGGCTGCCTGGAAGGAGATGCCCTGCGGAAGGCCCAGCTGGTAATGATGCAGCAGCAGCCGATGCTGGTCACCTACGATACCAATGATGAAGATGATGCCAAACTGGGTGTAGGACTTGGATGCAACGGCATTATTCATATATTACTGGAGCCGGTGAATACAGAAGATCCGCTCAACGCAGTAGCTATGCTGGAGGAAATAATATCCCACCGTGCCCCTGCCGTATTGGTGACCCTGTTTACACTGCACCGGCGTAAAGGACCTCAACCCGGTACCTGCCTGGTGCTTACCGCCAATGGCAAAATGCATCACTGCATACCCGATCAGCAGCTGCAAAATGCTATCGCCACCGATGCGCATCATGCATTACAATCACGCAGCTCCTTTACAAAAACCTATCTTTCTACCGGCAACGACTATACGACGCATACCTCATACATTCCACCGGCGCCACAACTCCTGGTGGCCGGCGCCGGCAACGATGTGATCCCGCTGGTGAAAATGGCCGCCCTTCTCGGATGGCATACCATTGTTGTTGACGGCCGCCCCGGTTACGCCACCGCCGCCAGGTTCCCGGAAGCTACGCAGGTGCTCATGGCCAGGCCTGCACAGGCGCTTTCGCAACTGCAAACAGACCAGTATACCGCCGCCGTGCTGATGACGCATAACTATAACTACGACCTCGCCCTGCTGGCACAGCTGTTGCCGCTGCCGCTTGCGTATATCGGCGTGCTGGGCCCTGTTAAAAAACTGCAACGTATGCTGGATGAACTGGCGGAAAACAATATCTCCATTACCCGTCAGCAACGGGCACGTATACACGGCCCGGCCGGACTGGATCTTGGTGCGGAAACCGCAGAAGAAATTGCCCTGTCGGTGATCAGCGAAATAAAATCTGTGCTGTCGGCCACCGCTGCCACCTCCCTGCGGGAAAAAACAACAGCCATTCATTCCCGCGAACAGCAGGTCATCCTTCAACAACATTTATAATGAAAACAACCGGTATCATTATCCTGGCGGCTGGCGCCTCTAAAAGACTTGGAACTCCCAAACAGCAACTCCTTTTCCAGAACAAAAGCCTGCTGCAAAATGTAGTGCATACTGTCCATCATTTCGATATGCCCGCCGTAGTAGTGCTTGGCGCTTTTGCCACACAGATCAGGGAACAACTGGTGACCGGAAAAGTACACACCGTTGTAAACCCCCACTGGCCGGCCGGTATGGGTGGCTCTATCCGTACAGGATTACAACACCTGCTGCACATGGCGCCCCATGTAAATAATGTACTGCTGTTGCTGTGCGATCAACCCTTTATTACCCCTTCCCTGCTGGAGGAAATGATCACATTGAAAAATACTTCCGGCAAAGCCATCGTTGCCTGTACCTATGGCGATGCCACCGGTACCCCTGCCCTCTTTGAAAAATCTTTCTTCCCGCAGCTGCTGGCGCTGAACGGCCAGGAAGGCGCTAAAAAAATATTGCTGCAACACCCTGAGCAGTTAGCTACTGTGCACTTCCCACAGGGGGCAATAGATATAGATACCACTGCCGACTATGAACAACTGCTCACCAACGGGAAATAATCAACCCGGAAAAAATATTTTTTGGTAAATAAAAGGACATGCTTATATTTGTCTACAAGATTGGTAGACTAATAAAATCACATCACCATGAACACAGATCAAAACCATCGAAATCAGCGCCTGTTAAGCGCTTCAACCAACCGCCCCATAATAGCGGCATCTTATTGTTGTTGTTAACACCACCCCCACCCTGCGGCCACCCCACCAATTGCCGCTGTAGCATTTTCTATTTCAACAACTGATTTATCACTGTCAACAAAAAAAATTTTTCGTCATGAAAACGACAAACCAACCTGTGTTCTCTCTCTCCGGGGGAGTAACTGCCGCACATCTTGCATGGTTCCGTACCTATGGTATCATACAGTTTAAAAACTTCCTGGACAAAAGCGCGCTTGCCACTGTGCATGAAGAAGTAGAGCGCGTACAGGAACTACTGATCCGGAATAACATTGAAAAAGTAAATGGCATTCCCCTGAAATTCGGTACAGATGTGGATGGCAGCCCATTAATCCAGCGCATCGCTTTCGCATCCCACTACAGCAACGTGCTGCGTGAATTGCTGAAAGACCAGCGACTGCAATCACTTACTGCTTTGCTGGGCCCTTACTCCGGCAGGATAGGTGAAAACGAGAAAGACGGCCTGGTAGTGAACCACTATGTAAACACTACCGAGAGCCAGTTCAAACAACTGGGATGGCATACCGATAGCCCGCGGGACCTGTTTCTGGGCTCGCGCATCCTTCCCATGCTGAATGTGGGTATTCACCTGGACAACTGCCCGCTGGATAACGGCGGCCTTAGAGTATTGCCCGGCACGCATGAACAAGGTTTGCTCAAACTCCTGTTCAGGAAAAAATATTTCATCGATAACAATCCTGATGAAAAGGAAGTAGGCTTTGATATTGAAGCAGGCGATCTCACCGTTCACGACGGGCGTCTCTGGCACCGGGTGCAGCAATCGCCCTACACCGGCGAAAAGAGCCGCAGAAGAGTGATGTACATTCCCATCATTACAGGTGCTTATCAACCTAAAACATCAAATAGCCCTACGCCTTTTTATCATAAGCTGGCGCATCTTAAACAACATCTGTATGGTGGCAAACCACAATGGGCGAATGTAAAAGCCCGGTCCGGAAGCCTTGCAGAAGTAAACACTCCATCTCTCTAAAAATATAATCCGATGTCATACGCATTAATAACCGGCGCAGCCAAAGGAATAGGAAAAGCCATTGCTGCCCAACTCGCGGAAAGAAACTATCATTTGCTGCTGGTAGATATAGATGAAAAAACACTATCTGCTACAGCAACAGCCATCGCTGCACAGTATCACGTTAACGTACATACGCTGCACCAGGATCTGTCGGCGCCCGATGCTTTGCACAACGTTACCGCCTGGAGCAATACCTGGCATCATTCGCTTTCCGTGGTGGTGAACAACGCCGGTTATGGCATCAACGGGCCTTTTGAACAGCTTACCTTACAGGAGCAGTTCAATATCATTGATGTGAATATCAAGGCACAGGTGGGCTTGTCATACGCCTATATACCTGTGCTGCGGAAATTTCCGAAAGCATACCTGCTCAACCTGGCCAGCACTACGGCCTATCAAACGGTGCCTTATCTTAACATCTACGCATCTACGAAGGCTTTTGCGCTGTCCTTTACCCGGGGCCTCCGCTATGAGCTCAGGCATTCGCCCATATCAGTGAGCGCACTGAGCCCCGGGAGTACCGACACTGATTTTGTAAACAGGGCACGCATGGGCGACTATACCCGCAACGTGGCCAACCGTTTCAACATGACACCGGAAAGGGTCGCTAAAATAGCTGTGGACGGGCTTTTCAAAGGCAAAGCTGAAATTGTGCCCGGCTTCACCAATAAGCTGAATGCCTGGCTGCCAAAATTCTTCCCCAAATTGTTTGTAGAAAAAATTGCGGCGGGCATCTATGAGCCCAAAGAAAAAGAGGCTGGCACTATTGCACTTACTACCTGATACACAAGCCCTGCTTAATGAGAAAGCGGCATCATCTCCGATGCCGCTTTCTTGTATATATGGGAATAACATTTGTAGTGCTGTTATAAAAAGATATGGCAACTACAGGCATT
Organism: Chitinophaga sp.; assembly: GCF_036569185.1. GTDB lineage: Bacteria > Bacteroidota > Bacteroidia > Chitinophagales > Chitinophagaceae > Chitinophaga. The sequence goes on along the minus strand of NZ_DATCRD010000186.1, from coordinate 9,465 downwards.
CATATCGGCACATCGGGCTGGAGCTATAAACACTGGAAAGAAATATTCTATCCTGCCGGGCTGAAGCCCGCCGGCTATCTTTCTTTTTATGCTGAGCAGTTTAAAGTCACGGAAATAAACACCAGCTTTTATCATCTGCCCAAACCATCTACTGTAAAAGGCTGGATAGAAAAAGTACCGGCGCGTTTTTATTTCTGCCCTAAGATCAGCCGTTATATCACCCATGTAAAAAGATTACTGGATCCGGAAGAATCATTACCGAGGTTCTTTGATATTTTCGATCCTTTTATAAAACACCTGGGACCGGTACTGATCCAGTTGCCACCCTCTGCGGCCTTTGAACCGGAAAGGGTTGATCACTTCTTCAGCGTGCTCACAAAAACCTGGCGTGGTTATCATTTCGCACTGGAAGCGAGGCATAAAAGCTGGCTTTCTGATGAAGCGATGGCGCTGCTCCGGCAATATAAAATTGCCTGGGTTATTGCGCTGTCGGGCCACCGGTGGCCATTTGCAGAAGCCATTACCGCAAAGCATATCTACGTCCGTTTCCACGGGCCGGATGGCAAATATGATAAGCTATATCCCGAAAAAACAATGGAAGCCTACGCGGGAAAATTCAGGGAGTGGCAGCAGGAAAAACATACTATCTGGGCATTCTTTAACAACGACGGGCACGGCTATGCGCTGCAGAATGCAGCCCGGATCATTGAATTGCTTAAATAATTCTCTGCCTGCAGTTACCGGGTAATACAGCAATTTTATCCCAGCTCATTACCTTATTCAAATAATTCCTGTTCGTCGGTATAATAGGTTTTCCGCCCCCCGCCGGTATCTTTCTTAATAGGCGCTCCACCAGGGCTTTCAGTTAGTTTGGCGTTGTGCACCAGCATAAAATCACGCACCTCACCGTTGATGATATCAGGATTACTTTTCAGTATCTTCTTTTCAGCACCTTCCAGTATTTTTCTTACGGATTTTAAAAGCGCTTTGATTTTCGGAGCGGGTATTTTATTACAGATGGAAAAGGGAGAGATCTTTGCATCCCACAGGATATCATCTGCATAAGCATTTCCTATTCCCAGCACATTGTGCTGGTCCAGCAGGTATTTTTTAATGGTAGTTTTTTTCTTTGCCAGTTGTTCTTTAAGATAACTTTCGTTGAAATCGTCCGACAACGCATCAGGCGCCGTTTTTTCTTCAGGGTCCAGCTGAACATTGGCGGCGGCCTGGAAGTCTGTTAACGCCAGCCCTGTGCCATCAGCAAACAACAGCTCTACAATGGTATGCTTTTGCTCATTTTTCTTTTCAAATAAATACAGCTTTCCATGCAACATTAAGTGCATTCCCAGCACATGTTTGTTTTTAAATATAAAGTGCAATTCCTTGCCTACCCGTTGAATATGCTGTAATGACTGCCCCTCCAGTGCGGATTTCAGGTCGGCTTCTTTAACACGCAGCTTCTTTCCATTATTGACAGTAACGGATGTCAGTTTTTTATGCAGCAGCGCCTTTTCCAGGTTATGACGAAAGGCCTGCAGATCGGGTAATTCAGGCATGATGCTAATTTTAAGATAAATTAAGGATTATGGTGAAAATAATTACTTATACATATTTTTCATGTATGTGAACAACCTGTTAAAACTACCAGCTCCAGCAGCCTCAGACGGGCCTTTGAGGGCATTTTTAGCCCCGAAAAGGTTATCTTTGCTGTCTATGTTTTTCTCTAAACCAATTACATTTCTCTAAACCAAATAAACACGGAGTGTGAACATGAAATTGAAGCAAGTGATTAGACCGTTAGTTTTTATTATTACCATTAGTCTTTTCGTATTTCTATTTACAAATTTTACAAATCTTACCCCCGTAAAATCCACAGCCGCCGCCCAACCGGCTACTGCTGTTAAAACGGATTCCGTACAACGGGAAAGCCTGTACGATATGATGCGGCTGGATACCACCGGTCTTTCGAGAGACGCATTTGAAAATGCCATGATCGGTTTTGAGCATCTGCAGGAAAACGGACGGATTAAAAACCCGGATGTACTGTCTATCATCGACTTCTCCCTGCCCAGCACAAAAAAGCGTTTGTTTGTAATAGACCTGAAGAATAAGCTGTTACTTTTTAACACGCTGGTATCCCATGGCCGGAATTCCGGTAAAGATATGGCCAATACTTTTTCAAACCAGATGAACAGCTTTAAGAGCAGTCTTGGTTTCTATATCACCGGCGATACCTATACCGGCGAGCACGGCTATTCCCTCCGCCTGGAAGGAGAGGAAGCCGGCATTAATGATAACGCCCTCAGCAGAGGTATTGTTATGCATAGTGCCGATTATGTAAATGACAAGCTCGGTAAATTACAGGGGTATATAGGCCGCAGCCTGGGATGCCCTGCCATTCCTGAGAATGTGCACCGCAAAGTGATCAGCAGTATCCGTAACGGTACCTGCCTGTTCCTTTACAGCCCCGATAAATATTATTCCGCACATACAAAGATCCTCGTGAAAGACAGCAGCGCGTCCTAAACTATTTAAACAGCTTTTGTTTAAATACCTCGTCGTGCTCATATACATCGGAGGCAAAATGTAGTTTGCCTCCTTCCGTCCACGCAGTGAAATAAGTAATGATCACCGGTACGGGGTCTTTTACCGCCACAAACTTTTCTTTCCCGCTATTCATGGCGCTGTCAATTTTTTCGTTGGTCCATTGAGGTGAGCCCTCCAAAACAAACTGCGCCATTTTCACCGGGTCTTTTAACCGGATACAACCATGGCTGTAAGCCCGGTTATCCCGCTCAAAAAGCCCTTTCTCGGGCGTATCATGAAAATAAATATTGTAGCTGTTGGGAAACAGGAACTTGACCCTGCCCAAAGCATTATGCGCCCCCGGTTTCTGACGGATCACCGGCAAGCCGTTTGCTTCCCCTGTTATCTCCATGTGTTTGGAAGCCAGGTAGCCCTTGTTACGCTGAACGGCAGGCAGGATCTCTTTCCGCACAATGCTGCGGGGAATATTCCAGTACGGGCTGAACACTACCTGGTTCAGCATTCCTGAAAACATGGTAGTACTATGCCCTTCTTTTCCTACCACAATATCCATATCAAACAGGCGTTTATCCCCATCCGTTACATGCAGTACAAAGGCCGGTATATTTACGAGGATCAGCTTTCCCTGCGGCTTAACAGGCATCCATTTCATGCGCTCCATATTCACCAGTAACTGTTGCAGCCGCTCTTCTGCGGAAACGTTCAATGCGTTAATCACGGTATCGTTCAGCACTCCATTCTGCGTATATCCGTTACTGTTACGGAAAGTATTGATCGCCGCTTCCAATTCGTCCGTAAATACAGCGGTACTGTCGCCGGGATTTAACTCCCCGGTAAGCTGCAGCCGTTTTTTTACCGCGATGATTTCAGGGGATGATTGTCCTTTTTTCAACCCTTTCTTTACCAGCGGCACCGGTTGCCAGCCTCCTTTGCGGACATATTCCCGGTAGGCTTTGAGATGCTCTTTCATAGGGGTTACTGCCGGAAACACTTTATCATTGGTTTGAAGCATGGAATCGGCCAGTTCCATTACAGGATACCGCTGGGCCGGTATCATATGCTCCAGCTGGCCAATACTGCCGCCGGTTTCCCGGAAATAATTGATAAGCCGCCAGGTAAGTTGCAGCTCTGTTTTGATGATCTCTTTATCAGAAGCGCTGATCTGCAGGCTATCTTCATCCATGAGGTCATTCAGCCGCCTGTCCAGCGCGCGGTTGCTTACGCTGTCCCTGCTGTAATTGTACAGGCTTCTGAAAGCAGCTGCCTGTTCTACCGGTCCCCGGCTATCGAACCAGGCAAATTCAAAATTGCGGGCATTATAAAAACTGCGGAGCCGGTTAGCAATGGTATCATCCAGTTTTTGTGAAGTAATAAATGCAGCTATTGCTGAACTGTCCAGGAACAGGTCGTTATAGGCGTTTCCGGGGGTGATTCCCGTATTCCGCGGACTGATGTGCTCATCAGAGTCAGCTGGGGCTGAAGGGGAACTACAGCCATGCAGCATATATGCAAACAATGTGATCAACAGGAGCTTCTTCATATCCTGAATCCTATCAAATTAAAAGCCGTTACAGGAATATGCCGTTATACAGGATCTGCGCTGCGGCAGCCGTAGCCCCTGCGGAACAAACTGTGCATATACTGCAACAAAAAGGTTCTCCTGCCAGGCGCAGGAGAACCTTTCCCAAAAGCATAAGGTGGCTAATTTTTTAGCCCCAGGTATTGCTGCACCGATTTATAATTTTTCCAGTCTACCCCACTCGCGCTACGGGCCTTCACACCTCCGGGCACCAGCACATAACGGAACTGCTGAATTACTTTTTCACCGGGATAATTACCAGAACTGAGATCATGGCTGGCCAGGATAATAATGCCCCCTTCTGTAGCACGGAAGCTCACAAACAGGTAAGGATCCACATAAGGCAATGGCACTATATAGGGCGCATCTGCAGAGTCAAGGTTAAAATAAACGTTGATAGCGCCTTTGGTAAGTATTTCTTTGGTAAGCTTCGGGATTTCGATAGCGCCAATAAAGCCATCGCCGGTAGGTTTCCCATTTTCATCGCGGATACTATCGAAGGCAACATTGAGCCAGTCGGAATAAATCACATTGGCTACACCGGTATCCCCCTTGTCCCCTTTGGGACCACCGGGACCAGCAGGACCAGCGGGACCGGCAGGACCAGGATTACCGGCTGGGCCCTGATCTCCATCTTTGGAGCAGGCGGCAAAAGCCAGGATTACGGCAAACAGGAACATCAAAGGCAGGTGACGGGAAGAAAGTTTCATAAAGGATGATTTTGGATGATTTAATATAATTAATGATATGTGGAGTTTCGAGGCAGCGGGATCTTTACACATTAGTCAAGATACAAAAAAACAAATAACAAAAACGGGATAATTTAGTTCAGATAGTTGTCGTTATCATTGAACAAAACAACCACCTGGTTGGTTAAATAAACGTCCCCGTTTTATCCTCTGACCTGTTTTTAATTTACGCTTTGTTAAAATATGAACGTGCTAAGCAAACTCTGTGTGATCATACCTGTGCATAAACCCATGCTGTCTGAGGATGAAAAACTGTCGCTGCTCGCCTGCTACAGGCACTTAAAAACATTTGACTGCTTCCTGGTTTTTCCGGAAGGAATGCCTGTAGACCAATACCTGGCCATACATCCCCGTCTTCAACCCAAACCGGTTGCTCCCAAATGGCTTTCTTCCCTGGAAAATTATAACAGGATGAAATTATATGCTCCTTTTTACCAACAGTTTTCCGGTTACGAGTTTATGATGACCTATGAACTGGACGCATATATCTTCAGTTCCAGCATACAGGAGCATCATGGCTTCGACTTCGACTTCATCGGAGCGCCTGTTTTTGAAGGATACCTGGAAGCCGGACCGGATGCGCCTTTCCACGGCGCGCTTAATTCAGGCTTTTCTATCCGCAATATTAAAGCTTGTCTTACTGTACTGAAATTATTAAAAAGATATAAGTTAAAGTGGAAATTCAATCACTTCCTATACGCCAATTTTGCAGCTTTACGAAGAAAGTTAAGGAAGGAACAGGATGCTATCTTTTTTAATTATTATCTGAAAAGATTTTATTCCGGGAAAAGTTTTAATGAAGATATGATCTGGACACAGGTAGTTCCTCTCCTGGCGCCTTCATTCAGAACAGCTCCCCCCGAAATTGCTGCCACCTTTAGTTTCGAGGTAAATCCCCAACGGCTGTATGAATCGAATAATGGTCGCCTGCCATTAGGATGCCATGCCTGGCCCAGGTTTCCATTCTGGGAAAAATATATAAAACGGGAGTCAGTACCGATTATTTAAATCCTTGTTTTGCAAACATCATTTCATTAAATTTATTATACATCCTATATAATTTATTATCAGGTATGGCCAATTATCATGTGCAATCTCCTGTCCTGTTATTATCCTTCAACCGACCTGATACCGCTCTGAAAATATTTGAACAGGTAAGAATAGCCCAGCCCGCTAAACTTTACATTGCAGCAGACGGGCCACGGGCAGGTAATGAAAAAGATATAGAATTATGCAGGGAAACGAGAAGGATTTATGACCAGATAGACTGGGATTGTAGCGTACACAAATTATTCAGCGAAAAAAACAAAGGCTGCAAGGTAGCAGTAGCTGAAGCCGTAAGCTGGTTCTTTCAACAGGAAGAAGAAGGTATTATCCTGGAAGATGATTGCCTGCCTTCCAACGACTTCTTCTATTTCTGTGACCAGCTCCTTCCCCGCTACCGGCACGATACACGCATAGTAAATATCACCGGCACCAATTTACAGATGGGGAAAAAATGGGGCAACGGGAGTTACTATTTTTCGCAATACAGCCATATCTGGGGCTGGGCAAGCTGGCGGCGTTCCTGGGAGGCATACGACATTGACCTGGAACATTATGAAGAAAAAGACGCCGTTTATGTACTGGAAAATATCTTTAGCGACAGGTTTCTCATAGACGCATGGATAGAAATCTTTCAAAATTTAAAAAGAAAAAAAATAGACTCATGGGACTACCAGTTCAACCTGATCAATTTTTTCAGAAACGGGCTATGTATCACACCCAACGTAAATCTTATCAGCAACCTCGGATTCCGGCCGGATGCCACTCATACGTTTAATGTCCGGGAACATCACGCTAACCTACCCGTGGAGCAACTGGAAAAACCATTGGTACATCCATCTTATTTTATACCGGAAAAACAGGCAGATTATTTTTTCTTAAATAAAGATTTCTTTCTTGAAGAAAAATGGCGGACGTTAAGAAAAGAGCAATTATTGAGAAGACGGTTTAAACGTTGGGCAAGAAATCTTTTTAAATAAAAAATACGCTAAACATCCAGCATATGTTCCGGAAAATGATAGAAAAATCAGCCATGAAAAAAATCCATTCTTACTATGATATAGACGGATGGCTCACAGAACGGGAAGCGCTGGGGCTTTTCCTCACTGCGCGTAAGCTGCCCCGCAATGCGGTAGTAGTGGAAATTGGCAGCTGGCAGGGGAAAAGCACTTACTGTATTTCCAAAGGGCTAAGGTCAGGGAAAATATATGCAATTGACCCTTTCAATGCAGACGCAGGGCTTGACCAGGGAAGCCGGCTGGAATACGCAGAAAAGGGAGCCAGCACCGACCTCCTGATGCGCTTCACAGAAAATATGGAACGCCTGTCTGTTCATGATAAGATCATCGTAAAAAAAGGATATTCTTTTGAGATGTATAACGACTTTGAGAAGATCGACTTCCTGTTCATCGACGGCGACCACTCCATTGCAGGATGCAGGTCCGATTTTGAACTATATGCTTCCAAAGTGGTGAAAGGCGGCTTTATTGCGTTCCACGATTATTACCCCGACCGGGATGAACTAGGCCCCACCTATGTTATAGAAAACCTTGCGAAGGATCATTTTAGTTTCTTCAGGCAATATGATTCATTATGGATTGGAAAAAAACGATAGATTATTCGCTGGTTATATGCACCTATAACCCGGATGAACGGATACTGAAACGGTGCCTGGAAGCCGTGTCGAAACTGGATACCACCGGTATCAACACCGAAGTGATCCTGGTGGATAACAACAGTGATATACCACTGCAGCAACAATTATATATAAGGGCATTTGAAGAAAAGATCCCGGGAATGCGGCTCCTTCTTGTACAGGAACAGGGGGTAAACTTCGCGCGCATGGCAGCTATAGAACAATCTGCAGGGAAATACATCGTGTACTTTGATTATGATAATGAACCTGAAAGTGACTACCTGCAGGAACTAAAAAAACTGAATGAACAATTTCCCGGGGTAGCCGCCTGGGGGCCAGGTAATGTAAAAGTAGATTTTATTGACGGTGTGGATGCCGCCATCCGGCAGTTTGCCAGCGCTGCCTTTCAGCAACGGCAGGAACAAACGATCCGCACCGCCAGCGAAAGCTCATGGCAATCCTGTTACCCTTTTGGTACCGGGCTTTGCACCTCGGCGCCTTTACTGAAAGAGTTTGTACAACTGGCCCGCCAGGGCCGTTTTACTGCCTCCGGCAGGAAAGGAAATAAGCTCAGCAGTGGGGAAGACACACAAATGGTATTACATTGCATCAGTAAAGGATACGCAGCAGGCGTAGCCCCTGGCCTGAAGCTCACGCATATCATTCCACAGCAACGGGCCAACAATAAATACCTGCAGCGACTCCTGTATGGCACATTTATGTGTTATGAAACCTGCTTGCTGCAGGTATTCCCCGAACAGAAAAAATCTCTTGAGCAAAAAATAATATCACCCTGGAAATTCTCACGGAAATCAGTGAAAAAGTTTCTCCGGGCACGATGGAGCAAAGACCCTCATAAAATGTTTGATCTTGTGCATTTCATCGCCATCCATGCCGGTACTTATGCGGCGCTGAACAAACCGGTACCGCTGCCGGTAAATCAGATAGTGAGGATACTCAAAGTAGAATAATTTAAAAAAGAATAAAAAATGAAGTGGAATATCCCGGAAAGTAAGGTAAAAGGCGTTTCTGTAATTATATGCTGTTATAACAGCGCTTCCCGGCTGCCGCAAACATTGGCTCATTTGAATAAACAGGTAGTACCTGAAGATTTCTTCTGGGAAATTATACTGGTTAACAATGCCTCATCCGATAATACAGTGGAATACGCAAAGTCCGTTTGGCAGACAAATCAACCGGTAAATGCCTCCTGCAGGGTGGTGGATGAACTTTGCCCCGGACAAATGTTTGCCCGGAAGAAAGGTGCCAGGGAAGCAAAATATGAATGCCTGATATTTTGTGACGATGATAACCTGCTGGATGAAAACTACGTTTACCTTTCGTGGCAGGTGATGGGGAAAGATAAAATGATCGGGGCCGCCGGAGGGCAAAATGTACCGGTAACAAATGTGGACACCTATCCCGACTGGTTTGAAGAGTATAAAGATAAATATGCTATTGGGATTCCTGCGGAAGAATCGGGTGATGTAACTCACCGTGGGTTTGTGCTTGGCGCAGGGCTCATCACCCGGCGGACATTGTTTCTACAGGTATTCGACGACAGGTATCCATCTCTCCTGAATGGCAGGAATGGTGAAAAACTCACCACCGGCGATGATTTCGAATACTGCAAGCGCCTGCTTCTGTGGGGGTTTACATTATACTACGACAAACATCTGAAACTGAAACATTTTATACCGGCAGAAAGACTGACAACAGACTACAGGGACCGCCTGATGGATGGTATCCGCGAAGCCAGCAAAGTGTTGAGCGTTTATGACCGTGCGCTTTATCTGCACAACAAGAACAAACACAAAAACAAGTGGCGCCTGCTGATGCTCACGCCCTTCAGGATCCTGCTGGCAAGAATAGGGTTATCTAAAAGGGATCTGCTCACGGAGCGGCAGGTG
>NZ_DATCRD010000185.1:0-26413 GCF_036569185.1 Chitinophaga sp. | reverse complement strand
GTCTAACACAGGTCCCGGCACTACGAAAGGAAAGGTGGCCATCAGGGACCGGCCAGGGGCCGTTTTTCCACTGCATTATCCCGATTCAAAAACAGGGCCTTTTCATCTTACGCACTACTTCTGGCTGATGGATTTTACCGTGGTACTTGGCGTTAGGGAGATGGGAGCTTTCATTCCATTGAACCACGCCTTCTGGAGCGTGGCCGGATCGGAAAATGTGGATGTTAAAAAGAAGACGGTAAACGGGATGGCGCCTATTTCGGTGACCGGCGACTGGCAACAGGGCGCACCGCCGGGATTAAACCTGGAAGCCATCTATGCCGGTCCAACCTGCCGGTACGTAAGAAGATCAGAACAGGTTACCGGCAGAACGAATGTGTGCAAACCAATTGAAACGATGGTCTAAAAGTTTTAACAGTGGCAGGAACTACGCAAATACAATCCCCGGGATTAAAATCATCCGCACCCCAGCAGCGGGAAGGGCCTTTCTTTGGCGCTACTCCCGCAAAGGATCCTTTCTTTCAGCCGGTGATACAAACCAAACATCAGCAGGGAGAAGAAGAAGGCGCCCTGCAACGCGAGGCCACCGGTACCGGCGTACCGGAAGTAACGCCGGCAGTAGAACAGCAGCTCTCGCAAAGCAAAGGCAGCGGAGCGCCAATGCCTTCCCGCCGCAATGAAGAAATGAGCCGCGCTTTTGGTAAAGACCTTAGTGGTGTAAGGATCCACAACGATGCCCGCGCTGCTGATATGAGTAACCAACTGCAGGCAAAAGCATTCACCCACGGGAAAGATATTTATTTCGGGGCTAACCAGCATAACAATACAACGGCAGGAAAACATTTGCTGGCGCATGAACTCACACATGTGGTACAACAGGCGCCGGCGCAGATGATTTCCCGGGTGCCATTGCCTTATGTTTATTCCAAAGTAGAAAGAAAAAAGAAGAAAGATATTCTGGGAGATGGAACTGCCGCCAACACAGGGATCACACTTAACGAGTTTAAGAGTTATACCATGCGGCAGGCCGATTGGTTTGCACATCCGTCCCTGGCAAAAGCAGACAGGGACGCGCTGTGGGCAATTATCGCTAAAATAAACCTTGGCCCGCATATTCAGTCCGGCGCCGGCGATCTGAAACTGAAAGACCTGATACCACTTCCTGTTGCCGACTGGGCGGCATTAGCCACTTTCGGTCATGGTTGCCACCAGGATGATACCGTTATTATACTGAATACAACACCTCCAATGGCCCGGCGTATTGCCCTGGGAAATAAAATGCAGCAGATGGAAGCGCTGATTACCGGCAAAGTGATTAAAAGAACAGTGTCGGAAGATCAGCTCGCAGACGTGGAAGCTAATGCGCTTTTATGGACCAGGATCACTGATTACTGGAACCTCTTTCATCCCCACCTCCAAAGGGTATATCAACCTGGCCCGGGAGCAAGGGGATTAGAGTTCCAGAAGATAATCAATATGTTCACGGCAAAAGCACCGGTAGATTTCCTCGCATTACAGGGGCGTATACGTAACCTGCATCGTTTTGGTATACCGGCGCTGAATAAGTTAAAGAGTAATTTTACAGATCTGTCGCATACGCTGCCGCTGCACCTGATCATCCAAACGGGAAATGATGCCGGCGCTTTCCAGGATGCGGCGCCCAAATTCGAAGATGTAATCAATACTTCTCCCAACCTGGTGCTGATGCTGGAAGGCAGGGATTCACTGGCACAGATCCAGACGGAAATACCCATTCTTGCACAACGATATGGTAAGAAGGATGCCAAAGGTAATTTCAGTATAGCGCAGGTGATCATTGCCGGGCATGGTTCCCCGGAAAGTGTACAGCTGGCAGGCACCAGTGCGCCGGGCGTGGTAAAAGGACGCGTGGAATATACTACAGAAAGTCTTGATATCAGTAACGCCGCTGCAAAGGCCAAAACGCAGGCATTCCTGGATGTGCTGATACAAAACCTTGATCCTGCCACGGCAAAGATCGTATACGCGGGTTGCCTGGTTGGCGCGCATCCTGTACCACTGGGTACACCGGCGGCAGGCGTTCAGCCACATATTGCCGCTCATCCGAACCTCGGCGAGTTTACACAACAACGAGGCGCAGCAGCTGGCAAACCAGTGAAGGTGGAAGCAGCCCGCGCATCGGTGGCGCTGTCGGAAACCAGTTTAATGGACCCTGTTACAAAAGACCTGCATATCACTTATCCATTTGATCCGCAGGCGTTTGGCACTGCCGCTGCATACCTGGCAGCAGGCCATGAACCCGAAGGAACCATGAGGGCCGCCGTGGAAGTAGCCGCTACCAACCCGGTTGCCGCCGCCAATTTGCTTCGTGCCCGTTTAGGCTTTGGCGTTATATCGGATCCCTGGTGGGATCAGTGCGTGATTGCCCTGGTAAAGGCAGCGCTGGACGGCGTGCCTTTGGGCGGACCGGTAAGTCTTACCCGGCTGCTGGAACTGTCGGATGTAGCGGACCTGCCTTTCCTTGGTGGTTTTGGAACAGACTTTGGCATTTCTGCCGCGCATTTTGTAAACCGGGTGAACCCGCTGGTATCTGCACCGCTTATTTATCGCGAAGCGCTGAATGTACCTTTGATGCTTGCGCCTGGAACAATAGACCACCGGCTTGGCAGGTTCTTTATGGAGCAGGGATGGTATAGCCTGGATGCCGGAAGGGAAGCGCCTTTCATCGCATTCCTGAACGCTACGCCTGCCGATTTTATGCGGCAAATGGAAATTCACCTCGACAGGGCGGCTATTGGTAAATATGACGCTACCCTGTTTGCGCCCGCCGCCGCTCATACCCCCGGCAGGATTAAGCTGGCCCTCGCCTGGCTCCACCAGGACGACACCAATGCTTTAGTCCGCACATTTTTCGATACAGAAATCACCGACACCGCAGCAGGCCCGGTACTTTCAGCTGCCGTAACTGCACAACTGGCAGGAAGGGGCCCTGATGAAATATTGGATCCCCTGGGCCGCCTCGCGCCCCGCCCGCCGGGCGATAACCGCCCCCTGGCCAATGCACAGATACCCGGAAGAAAAAGGAATACTTTACTCATAGAACTCAAAGCGTATATCGCTACCGTAACCGCCGTAAAAAAACTCCCCGTATTCAGAGGCCCTGGGCCAAAACATACAGGCATCGGCTGGGTAAACCCGGGAGCTACCTTACAGGTGGCTGGCTTTACCGGCGGGTGGGCGGCTTTTGATTTTAAAGGCAGACTTGGATATGTAGATAAAACACAAATTACACCTCCTTAACAAAAAACTTTATACAAACATCCTGTAAATAAATGTTGTTACAGGAAGTAGTACAACGGTATCACATCTCCCGGAAACAAAAAGAAAAAAATGAAAGACTGGAAAACATTAACCGGTAACGGCGGCAACAAACTGGTGATCAAAGATCACTACTGTGTTGCTGCATCGATGTACCAGGTTACCGTCTGGAAAAATGAACAACCTCTTCTGCAGCATCATACAGATACGCCGCAGCCTGGATTCCCCACGCTCACCGGCGATCAGTTGTACCACGGCACCGGTATACTGGACCTGGCTGCCAATATATGGCACGAAATACCCGGTATGCAGGAGGCCATCAGAACGGCCGGTGGAAAATATGCCGTGTCTCACGGTAACGAATACACGCCATCCGTTTTTGCATGGGCTCCTGATGGCAGCGCCGTAGCGGTATCCGTAAAATGGATCGGCCATCCGGGGCCGCCTCCGGCAAAAGTGTTGCTGCTCAACAAAGAAGGGCACCTGCTGCAAACCCTGTGGGAAGACCAGAACCTGCCGGTGGCAGCCCTTCATATCAGCGATAAATGGATCCTTGCAGGCACGCCGCAGTTCCGCGTGTTCGATAAAGGAACCCTTAAAGCTACCATCCTCCCGGAACAACTGCCCGCCGTGAGAATTGAAATGACGGCAGATGAAAAACAACTGCTCCTGTTACAACATGATCACATCGGTCTTTGGGATATGGAAGCAGAAAAGGAAGTAAACCACTGGAAAGGAAACTGGAATGATGCCACTATTACACCCAACGGCAAATATATCATAGCCGTTGATGCCGGTGGAAAAGCATTCCTTATCAGTACCAGCACGCCACAGGAACAACAGCTGATAACCGCCCCGGGCGCTATCTTCTCCGTGGCGGCAGACAATGATTGCTTACTGGCCTTCTTTACACAAGGCGCTATTGTTAGGACTACTACTTTATTATAAATGAAAAGATGATATGTCGACCCCCGCAACACTCGTAGTGCAATGGAACCAGCTGGCAGTGGAAGCCATCCGCTGTGCGGCTGTTCCGCCGCCGCTGGCGGCACGCGCACTGGCTATGGTGCACACCGCCATGTACGATGCGTGGACTGCCTATAACCCCTGTGCCATCAGTACCGTTACCGGCGCTTATATCAAACGCCCCAAAGAGGAACATAAAGCCGCCTGGAAACGCAAAGCATACAGCTACGCGGCGTATCGTGTGCTCACGGAATTATTCTGGTTAATACTTCCCCCCGAAAATAAAAACATGTTCCGCGACATGATGCTGCACCTGGACTATGACCCTGCCATCACCACACTGGATATTTCCAAAGCCGCCGGTATCGGTAATCTTGTTGCCCGTTGCGTATTGGAAGCATTTGCCGGTGACGGCGCCAACGCATATGGTACCCTGCAAATGCCGGCATGGGCAGACTATACAGGATATAAACCCGTGAACACACCGGAACAGCTGAAAGAGCCTGCCCGCTGGCAGCCCCTGCCGGGCCCTGATGGTAAACCACAGCAATTCCTCACCCCGCACTGGTCGCTGGTACGCCCTTTTGCATTGCAACACCCCGAACAATTCCGCCCGCCTGCGCCTTTCCCGCCTGGCAGTATAGAATTCCAGCAGCAGGCCGATCAGCTCATCGCCATCAGTGCAGGGCTTACCGATCTGCAGAAAGTGATCGCGGAATATTGGTGGGACGGCCCGGGGACCGTAACGCCACCGGGGCACTGGTGCCAGGTGGCACAGTATATTTCCGGTCGTGATGAACATTGCAATCACCAGGACCTGAAAATGTTTTTTGCCCTCAGCAATGCTATGCTGGATACCAGCATCGCCTGTTGGGATAGCAAACGGCACTACGATGCAGTACGCCCTGTTTCCGCGGTACGTTACTTATACAAAGGGCGTACAATCAAGGCCTGGGGCGGCCCCGGACAAGGCGCTAAGGAAATAAAAGGAGAGGAGTGGCTCCCTTATCAGCCGCAGGCGCTGATCACACCGCCCTTTGCAGAACATGTATCAGGCCACAGCGCTTTCAGCAGCGCTGCTGCGCATATACTGGCCCGGTTCACCGGCGGCGATAAACTTGGCGCCACTGTTTTATGTAGCAAAGGCAGCTCACTGATAGAACCAGGGCTCACACCAGCAAGAGATATTTCGCTTAGCTGGAGCACTTTTTCAGAAGCGGCTGCACAGGCAGGATTATCGCGCTTATACGGCGGGATCCATTTCGCGCGCGGCAACCAGGAAGGGCAGTATCTCGGGCAGAAAGTAGCAAAGATCGTATGGGAAAAAGCAATTTATTTTTTCAACGGAACATTATGATTTTATGACAGTAATATCACTGGCTATCCAGAAAGGAGGCTCCGGCAAAACCACCACCGCTATTAATCTTGCTGCGGCTTTGCAACAGGCGGGAAAGAAAGTGCTGCTCGTGGATGCCGATCCCCAGGCCAACCTTACGCAGGCGCTGGGATATGCGGAAGACCCGGCACAACACCTGTACACCGCGCTGAAAAAAGAGATTGCAGGAGAAGAAGCGTTGTTGTCGCAGGTGATCCTTACTTCGCCCTGCGGACTGATGCTCATCCCTTCATCGCTGGACCTGGCCGCCGCAGAACTGGAACTGGTAGGCATGTACGGGCGGGAACAGGTATTCAGCTGGATGCTCAGGCCCCTGCTCCCGCAGTTTGATTTTATCCTGATCGACTGCCCACCGGCCATTGGGATGCTTACCGTAAATGCGCTGGTGGCCAGCGATTATGTACTGATGCCACTCCAGGCGGAGTTCCTGCCGCTGAAAGGCGTTCGCAGTTTTATGTATCATTTTGAGAATATAAAAAAGAAGCTGAACGCCAACCTGGAAGTGCTTGGATTTGTTTTAACAAAATACGATGACCGTAAGTCAATGAACCGGCAGGTATTGAAACAGCTGGAAACGGAATATAACGGCAAAGTAATGGATACCTATATCCGCTCCAATATCCAGCTGGCCAAAGCACAGGAAGCGGGTATGGATATTTTCAGCTTCGACCCGGTTTCACATGGGGCAAAGGATTACCGCCGCCTCGGAGAAGATTTTCTAAGCAGAATAAAATAGTTGTTATGTTTGATAGTAAACAATCTGTACCCGCCGCCGCCTCCGCAAAGGAGCCCTTCTTCAGCGGCGTGCAACAAAAAAAAGAGAATACCTTTTTTCAATCTAAGCTCTCGGTCAATACACCCGGTGATGCGTTTGAACGGGAAGCCGATGCGGTAGCGGATAAAGTGGTAAGCGGCAGCGGCGGCGCGGGACCGGTAGTCCAGAAAAAGGACATCACTTCCGTACAACGCCTCGCTACTGCTGAAGCGGAAGAAAAGTTAGGCACCAACGATGCCCGTATGCGCCGTGATAAAGACATTCAGACCAAGCCGGAACTGCAGCGTAAATGTGCCGCCTGCGAGCACGAGGAAGAAGGGCAGGTGCAAAAATCCGAAGCAGCTGCCGGCGGTGGCAGCACCTCCGCTTCGCCTCAGCTCTCTTCACAGATTGAAAGCTCCGCGGGTAAGGGCACTCGCATGAGCGCCCAAACGGCTCATGAAATGCAGCATAAGTTCGGCGTGGATTTCAGTGGTGTGAATATCCATACCGGCGCATCGGCGGTGCAAATGAGCAAAGAACTGGGGGCGCAGGCATTTACCCATAAGAACGATGTGTATTTCAATGCAGGAAAATATAATCCTGATACCAGCAGCGGCAAACACTTGCTGGCACATGAACTTACGCATGTGGTGCAACAGGGAGCCGCCAGAGAAAAATCAGCCACACAACCGGGAGGGACCACATCATGAGTAAAATAGCCACAAAGAAAACAACCGCAAAACAGAAAACAGTGGCAACACCAGTGGTTGCCACTCCCGCTATGGCGCCGGAACTGGCCTACCTGCAGGCGCTGATCAATTACCAGCTGGGCACTTATTTTAAAAAAGAAGGCACGCCCTCAAAAGCGCCACTGCTGCCGGACAGGGCTTCCTGGCAGATTGTACGCCCGGAAGCGATGCAGCATAAATGGAACGATGAGGAATTAACCCTGCTGCTGATAGCGCTGGTGCCACATATACTGCCGGAGTTTTACGACACGGCTATCCAGCAGTTCCTGCCCCAGGCGGGTGAATTTCCGCAGCTGGGCGGCATTCGCGGGAAACAATTCCGCGGCTTCCTGCCAACCGGGGAAACAGCCCTCTTCCTGCTGGCAGGCGATAACTGGAAGAAACGCCTGGAAATACAGGAACTGTTTGAACCGGATCATGATTTTGCACTTAAAAGAATTTTATGGCTGGAAGATGTGCAGGGCGGAGAGCCGCTGATGAGCGCACGTCTTATGATGGACATCGATTATGTGAATCTCTTTATAAAAGGAAAACATGGCAGGCCGCATTTCAGCATGAGCTTCCCCGCCAGGCTTATTGCCACGGAACTAACGTGGAACGACCTGGTGCTGGATGAATCCATCATGGCGCAGATCCGTGAACTGGAAACATGGCTGCATCACAACGATCAGCTGATGAACGACTGGGGCATGAAGCATAAGCTGAAGAAAGGCTACCGCGCCCTGTTCTATGGCCCTCCCGGTACCGGTAAAACTTTTACTGCCAGCCTGCTCGGGAAATATACAGGCAGGGATGTTTATAAAATTGACTTATCCATGGTGGTATCAAAATATATAGGGGAAACAGAAAAGAACCTCGAAACACTCTTTGCCAAAGCGGCCGATAAAGGATGGATCATTTTCTTTGATGAAGCGGATGCTCTCTTTGGAAAGCGCACCAGCGTAAGGGATGCACACGATAAATATGCTAACCAGGAAGTATCTTACCTGTTGCAGCGGATCGAAGATTTTAACGGCCTGGTGATCCTGGCTACCAATATGAAAAATAATATTGACGATGCCTTCATCCGTCGCTTCAATGCTATCATACAATTCCAGGTGCCCGGCGAACGGGAGAGGGCCGCTATCTGGCAAAAAACATTCCCGCCCAATGTGAGCTTCCAGGACGATGAAGATATTCCCGGCAAAGTGAAAAAGTATGAGATCACCGGTGGCAATATTATCAACGTGGTGCAATACGCCTGCCTGAAAGCCCTGGAACGTAAAACAGCAAAGGTTTCCCTGGATGATGTGGTCAATGGTATCCGCAAAGAAATGAATAAAGAAGGAAGATCGTTTATTGTTTAATATCTCTCCCGGTATGCATCACGGCATACCGGGATGTTTGTTAGCTCCTCTTCAACCGCCCATACCAATTATTCTTCCCCGTTCCTTTATTTTTCCTATTTTCCTTGTTATCAATTCTACGTGTATGATCAACTTAAACCTGAAAACAAAGGCGCAGCATACCTTTGACGCTATTGTAGTAGGCTCCGGTATCAGCGGGGGCTGGGCAGCCAAGGAACTGTGTGAAAAAGGACTGAAAGTGCTGCTGCTGGAAAGAGGAAGGCAACTGGAACATATCAAAGATTACACCACCGCTACCCAGGCGCCCTGGGAAACGCCGCATCGCGGCAGACTTACCCCCGCTCAAAAAAAAGAACATCCCTATCTCATACGGGAACGGGTATACTCCGAATTCAATGAGAGCTACTGGCTGAAAGATACGGATAGTCCATATACGGAAAAGAAACGGTTCGATTGGGCCCGTGCCGATATTGTAGGCGGCAGATCCATCATGTGGGGACGCGGATCCCTCCGGCTCAGCGATCTTGACTTTGAAGCCAACGCAAAAGAAGGTGTCGGGATCGACTGGCCTATTCGCTATAAAGACCTGGCCCCCTGGTATGATCATGTGGAAGCCTTTGCCGGCATCAGCGGCCAGGCGGAAGGATTGCCACACCTGCCCGATGGCGTTTTCCAGCCGCCTATGGAAATGAATTGTTTTGAGAAGGAAGTGAAAGCCAGGATAGAAAAGGCTTTCCCGGAACGACGCATGACCATTTTCCGTACCGCCAATCTTACACAGCCTATCGGCGACAGGGGCAAGTGCCAGTACCGCGACCGCTGCGCACGGGGATGCCCTTTCGGCGCCTATTTCAGCTCTCAGTCGTCTACCTTGCCCGCTGCTGTAAAAACCGGTAATCTTACCCTGCAAACAGATGCCATTGTGAACAGCATTATTTATGATGAAAGTAAAGGAAAGGCCACCGGGGTATGTGTCATCGACAAACATACCAAAGCAATAACGGAATACTTCGCCCGTATCATCTTCTTAAATGCTTCTACACTGGGCAGCACCTTTGTGCTCATGAACTCTGTATCCAATCGCTTCCCGCAGGGTATAGGCAATGATCACGGCGTGCTGGGCCACTATCTCATGGATCATCATTTTCACGCTGGCGCCAGCGGTATTTCAGAGGAGTTCGGCGATAAATATTATTACGGTCAGCGCCCCGCCGGTTTTTATATTCCCCGCTTCAGGAACATAGGGGCCGATAAACGCAGCTACCGGAGAGGGTTTGGATATACTGGTTATAGCAGTCGCACCGGCTGGTCAAGAGGCATTGCGGAACTTGGAATAGGAGGGGCGTTTAAAGATTATCTCACCGAACCGGGGCCCTGGCAAATGGGGCTCATGGGCTTTGGCGAATGCCTGCCCTATGAAGAAAACCAGGTAACGCTGGATCACAGTATTAAAGACGCATGGGGCCAGCCCGTGCTGCAGTTCAACTGCGAATTCAAAGACAATGAGCGGCAAATGCGGAAAGACATGGACCAGGACGCCGCCGCCATGCTGGAAGCAGCCGGGCTGAAAAACGTTACACCATTTAACAGGGACTCCTATCCCGGGATGGCCATACACGAAATGGGCACAGCGCGTATGGGACGCGACCCGCGTACTTCCGTGCTGAATGAATGGAACCAGGTGCATACAGCCAAAAATATTTTTGTAACAGATGGCGCCTGCATGACTTCCTCCGCCTGTCAGAACCCGTCATTAACCTATATGGCGCTCACCGCAAGAGCGGCGGATCATGCCGTGAAAGAACTGAAACGGCAACAACTGTAGGTTAACTTTCTATTAAGCCGGTACATATATTCTGCGAATTGATATACTTTCATCTTCTTTATCTCTCTGGAAAAATATAAGTACCTGATGAAACTATTAGTATTAGCCACCTTATGCGCAGGCGCGTTGTCGGTAGCCGCACAGCAGAAAGAACCCGTAGACGTTATCATCGATGAATTTTATCATCACCCGGAACATATTATGGTGGCGGCGCACCGCGCTTCGCACAATAAATACCCGGAAAATTCACTGGCTGCCGTAAAGGAATCCATTGAACAGGGAATTGATGTGGTGGAGATAGATGTACATGAAACAAAGGATCATATCCTGGTAGTAATGCACGATGCCACCATTACGCGCACTACCGGCAAACCGGGTAAAATAAAAGACTATACTTACCAGGAACTGCTGCAGTTTCCCCTGCTTTTTAACGGGCAACCTACCACGGAAAAGATCCCCACTTTTGAGCAGGTATTGCAGCTCGCCAAAGGAAAAATTATAGTAGATGTGGATTTTAAAGAGGACAACGAAGCTGCTGCCAAACATGCCTTTGCACAGATAGCCGCGCAGGGCATGGAGAAACAGGTGCTGTTCTTTATTTATGATCATCACCAGGCGCCCGTCCTGCACAGCTGGAACCCCAAGATCCCTGTTATGCCACGCGCGCACAGCGTAGAAGAAGTAGCTGAGATACAACAGATGGCCGCTAAACAGGGAAAGTTTCCCGTGATCCATGGCGATGATTCCTTTTATTCGGATTCTCTCGTAAAAAGTGTTACCGCCGCCGGCACACGGGTATGGATGAACGCTTTGGGCAAGTATGATAAACTGGAGTCGGCAAAGGAAAATGCCGGGTTTGACCAGCTGCGTAAGGATGCGGCGTATGCCAATGCATTGCAGACAGACTACCCGGAAAAACTACTGGCATACCTGCGCAAAAAAGGATTACACAAATAAAAGTTTTACAGCAATCCCTGCTGGGCGGCTACTTTAATCAGTGCCGCCACATTTCTTACCTGGAATTTCTGGATCAGGTTTTTCCGGTGCGTTTCTACCGTGAGCGGGCTCAGGTTCAGCTGCTGTGCAATATCGGGCGTGGTTTTGCCATCCGCTATCAACTGCAGTATTTCCTTCTCCCGTTTGGTTAGTTGGGGAATACCTTTTAACTCGCTGATGGAAGGGCGCGCCATGATTTCTTTGGCGCCCCTGCTGAAAGTGATCATCCCGCTGAGGGCTTCCTGTATGCAGGCGACCAGTTCTTCGGAAGATATATTTTTTAACAGGTACCCCGTTGCGCCGTTCTGGATCATTTGCAGGATCATGCTGCGCTCCGAATGATTGCTCAGCGCCAGTACATGCGTTTCCGGTGAAATAGCTTTTACTTCCCTGCACAACTCTATACCGTTGGCATCCGGCAGGGTAATATCCAGCAACAGTACATCTACTTTATTTTCTTTGAGGAAAGACATAAAAGCCATACCGGAAGTAAAACAGCCGGTAATTTGAATGCTCTTTACGTTGTTGAGCAGTTTTTGCAGCCCTTCAAGTACAATCGGATGGTCGTCTACAATGGCCAGTGTGGCGGGATCAATCAACATGTAATTCAATATTTATAGTGGTGCCTTCATTCACGGCAGAGTCGATATCTATTTTTCCTCTCAGGAATCCTACCCGGTTACGGATGTTGCTTAACCCGATCCCTTTTTCGTTGCCTGCCGCCTGCATGTCAAAACCCTTGCCGTTATCTTCCTGGGTAATAAAGAAGATGTGGTCGTTCTGGCTGCATTGCAATATAATATTACTGGCCTGTGCATGGCGGATGGCATTGGACAGCAGTTCCTGCACAATGCGGTAAATGTGGATCTGTACTTCTTCCCGCAGGGAATCCTCAAATCCCAGGTCCTGGAAATCGATCCGGGTATTTTCACTCATCAGTGATTCGCAGAGATCTTTCAGCGCGGTTTTTAAACCGAATTTCAGCAGGTTTACGGGCATCATGTTATGTGCAATACGCCGCAGCTCTGTAACGGAATGGTCCAGCTGCTGCGTGATCTTTTCCAGCTCAGCCCGCTGACCCGTGGAATAAGTGTCTTCAATTTGTGCAGAGAGATTTATTTTGGCGCCGGCCAGCATGCCTCCCAGGCCATCGTGCAAGTCCCTGGCCAGCCTGCGGCGTTCCTGTTCTTCACCCTGCAATACGGCCTGGCTGAACTGTAATTGCTGTTGCTGCTCTATTTCGTGCAGGTGTTGCCGGTAGCTCAGTTCTTTTTGTGCGGCCAGCTTTTGTTTGCTGCGGTATACAAACAATGCAAACAAAAGCACCACCAGTAAAATCACACTGGCAGCGCCCAGCAGCCAGTTGACCAGCCGGGAGTTTTTAGCATGCAACGCATCCTGGATACCTTTGGCTTTCAGCGCATCAATTTCTTTCTGCTTTTCAGCGTTGCGGTATTTTATTTCCATAGCATGCACATCATTGTTGAGCTGGGTCCGGGCCAGGCTGTCGCTCAGTTCACTGTAACGCTTCATCCAGGTGTAGGCGGGCCCCATCTGGTGCAGGTTTTCACAGGTAAGCGCCATGCCGTAGTATAACTGTTGCCGGTTAGTGACCAACTGCATCATTTCTTTCTGCTGCATCAGCAGGGTAGCCATTTCTTTTGCCTTTACAAAGTTGTTGTCGTTGAAATAGGCGTAGAACTGCTGCATCTGTAACCGCTGCTCTTCATACCGTAACCCTTTTTTCCTGGCCAGTTGTATGCCTTTGTCGAGGCTTGCAAGCGCGGCTTTGAATTTCCCTTCCAGGGTATAGTACATGCCTTCGGCAGCATAGTGATCCAGCAGGTAATCGGATTCGGGGAACGGCTCCAGCAGTTTCCAGGCGCTGTCCAGCGCCGGCCGGGCCTTGGCGTTCTGGGCGGACAATGAATAGTTTTCCGCAATGGTATGATAGGCGATTACCAGTTCATGGGAAGGGGAATGCGCATTCCTGAAGGTTTCTATGGCCTTCAGGCAATAAGTTTCTGCTTTATCGAACTGGCCGGCATTCTTAAATACAATACCCACTGCCAGGTAATCCTTTCCAACCAATGTTTGGTCGCCCGCCTGTTGGGCCAGTGGTATGGCCTTGTTCAGCAGGATATCTGCAAATGCTTTGTAGTTGTCTTTCCGCTGTGCAATAGCGCCATAGTCGTACCAGGCTTTAGACCGGAATGTATATGCTTCTGCCGTTTTAAACCTGCTGAGCAAGGTATCCGCTTTCATGAAGCTGGCCTGGCTTTTATCATAATCGCCCTTCTTCAGCAGGTTACCTTCATAGTAATGGTAAAGCGCCTGCAGGTAGGTATGCCGGCCACTATATTGTTTACCCTTTTCCAGGTATTGCGATGCCTTTAAAGAGTCTTTAGCCGCCCAGAATTCCGACAGGGAATAATTGGCCCGGGCACGGACGCTATCGGAGCCGGCCTGTTGCAATATATTTTCCAGGCTGTCGGTAAACGCTTTCTCATTCAGCAGGGGAGCCTGGGCTAAGCACCGGCAGCTTACTGCAAGCAGGAATACCAGGAATGATAATCTTCTCATAAAGGCCAAAATATAAAACAATTGTTTACACATGATCGTTGCCGGCAAAAATACCTGAAAACAGGTAGAAATAAATCATTGGATGCGGGTATTGTCCAAAGTCCGCGACAGGGGTACATTTGCGGTGATGCCGATAAAGGTTTTAACCATCTGTATTCTGTAAATTTTATAACAGGGAAGCCGAAAACTGTGCTTAAAAGAGTAGGCATTTTACAATTGTCATTTATGAAGATACTTAAAAAGATTTTGTTCCCGGTATTAATGGTAGCCACATTGTTTACAGCCTGCAAAAAGGACGACGACGACAAACCATCACGTACCTCTCACAAAGTAGTTTTTAAAGCGATTGGCTCCAGCGGGGTAACTTTAAGTCATGGCTTGTATGGTTGGGATCAATCCATAACCACGCTCTCCAACCTGACTGGAAACACCTGGACCAGCCCCGAAGTTACTTCACCGGCAGAAGCCATTAACCTGAATGTGCTGATCAACGCGCAGGCTACTTCATCTTCGGCTACGTTGAAAGTGCAGATTTTTGTAGACGGACAACTGAAAAGTGAGGGTAACTCTGCAGGCAGCGTGCTTTCTGCAAGCGCCAATTACAAATTTTAGTATTGAAGATATTGGAAAAAAGGTATAGCGGCAGATGTTTACCGGAGGCCGCTATTCTTTTTTCCCGGTTGCCCCGTTTTTGCGAGGATACTGTAAAGAACCTAACTGAAAAGGATACGAAATGATGCCGGCCGGTGTCGACCGCGGGGCAGGACTACAATTACATAATCAGATTTACTTTGAGTTGATGGCCTTTGAACTGTGCAGTTCAAAGGCTATTTTTTTCAGAAAGATGAGGTTACTTCGCTTATGGTATATTTTCATGAAAGGGGCGGCCGCGATACTTTATCCCACAACCTGTTCATCACTACCTGCTGGATCACCGCTTCCCGGTAGTTACGGCTGATAGGGATCTGGTGCGACTGGATACAGATCTCATTTCCCTGGATGCTGTCTATTTTATTGATCGCCACTATATATGATTTATGCACCCTGATAAACGCCTGTGGAGATAATTGCTCTTCCAGGTTTTTGAGGTATAGCAGCGTCATATATTTTCCCTTGCGGGTATAGATGCTTACATAGTTCTGCATGCCTTCCACGAAGAGGATGTCTTCTACCTGGATCTTTTCATAGCGGGTGCCGCATTTTATAAAGAAGTGATCCGGTGCCGCTTCCGTAAGCGGCGTATCAGTTTTCACAACAGGGTTTACCAGCTGGTGATAATCTCTTGCTTTGGTAGCCGATTTAAAGAACCGGTCGAATGTAATGGGTTTCAGCAGGTAGTCCAGCACATTCAGCTGGAAACCTTCCAGTGCATATTCGGGAAACGCCGTGGTGATGACCACCATAGGCGGGTGGGGGATCATTTTCAGGAAATCAATACCGCTCAGCTTGGGCATCTGTATATCGAGGAACAGCAGGTCGGCAGGCCGTTGCTTCAGCAGGTTGGCCAGCTCTACGGGGTTTTCACAAATACCGGTAAGCGTAAGGAAATCCACTTCTTTCACATAATTGGCGATGCCTTCCCTGGCCAGTGGCTCATCGTCGGTAATCACACAGTTGATCATGATAATATCATTTTAGGTAGACAGCAATTGCGGCGCCCGGGCGGATGCCAGCTGTAACTGCAGCCTTATTTCAAAGCTGCCGGCATCACGCAGGATATCCAGTTCATATTGCCCGGGATATACGAGATCCAGCCGCCGTTGTACATTTTTTAAACCGATCCCCCCATAATCAATAACAGGAACGCTGTATTCATCTGCGGCGCTGCTGTTGGCCACCGTAAATGCCAGCAGCGACCCGTCAAGCTGCAACGCTATCCTGATCCAGTTAGGCGCCCCGGCGTGTTTGGATACGTGCTTGAACGCATTCTCCACGAAGGTCATCAGGATAAAAGGAGCAATGCTTAAATGAGACACTGGTTGATGCTCGAAATCAAAAGTGACCTCCACATTACTGTTCAACCGCAGCTTTTCCAGTTCAATAGAATTTTCCAGGTAACCGATCTCTTTGCTGAGGGCAATCTGTTTATCATTGCATTCATACAGCTGGTAGCGCAGCAGCTCCGAAAACTTCGCCAGCGAAGCGGAAGCCACATCGGGATTTTTATGGATCAGGAAGAAGATCGAATTAATGGTATTAAAGAGAAAATGAGGATTAAACTGGTTCTTCAGAAAGTTAAGCTCTGTTTCCAGTTTTTCTTTTTCCAGCAGTTGCTGCCTTCTTTTTGTTTGCAGCCAGTTCCGGGTGAGCTTTATACTCATTGCCAGCGTCATACTGGCCAGGGTGGAAGGCAGGGCGTTGCCAAAGAAATGCAGGAAACAATAGTCTCCCGGTCCGAAAAGCGTTTCAAATGTTTTCCCTGATACCGCTGCGCAAAGGTAATACCCGCCAACAATAGCGCAGGCAGTGGCGCCGATGGTAAGTACCAGCAATGAGATGTAGACAGCGTACTTTCCCTTTTCCAGGTACTTTGGGATCAGGTAATACAGGTTGAAATATACCGCCGCCGCCTGGAAGATCACGTAAAACCCAAACTTGATATAGAAAGGAAATAAGATAATGGAGCTTGCAGCTTTCAATGGGTTCCCTATTGCCACTACCCACCAGAGATAATGGTAAAGACACCAGAAGGGGATGTGGTAAAGTTTATATTTCAGCAGCCAGTTCCGGCCTGTGGTTGTATTCAAGATATAACAAATTACCTGTTATTAAAGATAGTTACATTTTGCTGATTCTTTCCCTGTACTATATCAATGGCAGTAAATAAATGACGAGTAACCTATGGCGACCGGTGAATGGCGGTATTTCCGGTTTTTAGCAGTTTTTGCGGGGAAACAGCCCTTTTTGTGCAGGTGGTCAGTTTCCTGCGGTCCCTCGTCATTCGGGCTTTTACATCGCTGCAGATACCTGTTTATTTGCGGCATAAGTATTACCATATGCGTTACCTCCTTTATTCCTTATTCCTGTTGTTACCTGGTTCCGGTATACTTGCGCAGGCGGCAAAGCCGGATAGCCTTTCTTTAAAACAGCTGACCGGAGTAACGGTGCGCGCAGGCAGGCCTTTGCTCCGGCAACAGGCGTCCGGCGCTGTTGTCAATGTGCAGAGCAGCATACTTGCCAGGGGCAGTTCAGCACTGGAGGTGCTGGAACGTTCACCAGGCGTGTATATCGACCGGCGCACCAGCAACATTGCGCTTAACGGGAAAAACGGGGTAATGGTAATGCTGAATGGTAAGCTGTTGCGTATGCAGGCCGATCAGCTGATGGTGTATCTCCAGGGTATGACCGCCGCCGATATAGAAAAAATTGAACTGCTCAATACCCCTCCGGCAAAGTATGATGCCGCCGGCAACGCCGGTGTGATCAACATCGTGCTAAAGAAAAACCGCAACCAGGGTAATTTATCCCTTACCGCCGGTTATGGTTACGGCGAAAAAGCCGCCGCCAGTCTTAATTTCGGGCGCACTATCACGAATGCCGGTGTGTATGGCAATTATTCCTTTTCGCACGACAGGGGTTATTACGACTGGTTTGCCCGCGCTACCGATGATATGCAGCTCATTGGCGGTTCCAGCTCCTCTGATTATCTGAGTGTGATAAAACCGGTCAGCAACAGCCATAACCTGTTGCTGGGGACAGATGTGAACCTCTCTCCGCGCATGGTGGTGGGAGGCAGCATCAGTGGCAATATGAGCCGGGGGGCAGATCATACCGTTAATCATGGAGAATACCTGCTCAATAACGGTACCCGTTATACTACAGATGTAGATATCAGGGCAAACAACAACTGGGATAACATGGGCTTATCGCTGTATACCGAAAAGAAAATGCGGGAAGGGGAGCAGCTGAACATCGACCTTGATTATCTTTACTATAAGAACAACCGCCCGTCTGCCGCTACCAGTACATTTGCAGACAGTGCCGGTCATACACCCGGTACCAACGACACACTTTTTGCACCGGTGCAACAAACTTTTTCTGTGTCATCGATGCATATTGGCGTATTTAAAACGGATTACAGCAGGCAGTTATCTCCCAACATAAAAATTGAGACCGGCGTTAAAGGAACCTATACCAGCAACAACAGCCAATCCAGGATAGAAAGCCTGCTTGATGGGCACTGGGTAAGCAGTTCCGCCGCAGTTAACAATATTATTATGAAAGAAGCTATAGGCGCGGCCTATGGCTCCGTGGAAGCACAGCTGCACCCCTCGCTCCGGCTCAGTGCCGGCGTAAGATATGAGTATTCCAATACACAAATGGATGATCCGCAACATAAGCAGCCCATCAGCCACCGGGAATACGGTAAGTTTTTCCCGGGCATCTTTCTCACATGGAAAAGAAAGGATGCAGAATGGAACCTGTCGTATACAAAAAGGATCAGCCGCCCCGGTTACAACGACCTCGCTTCTTTTATTACCTATTCAGGGCCTACTTCCGTGGAAACCGGCAACCCGCAACTGAAGCCCACTATCACCAATAATATCAAGCTGGGATATAACTGGAACGGCTACTCGCTTTCCCTGCTTTACAGCCACGATGATGCTCCCATGGCCCGTTACCAGCTTACGCCCAATCCAACAGGTGAAGTAATATGGGTATCGCCCCAGAACCTGGTATTCCAGAAAAATCTTTCGTTGCAGGTATTGCTGCCCTGGAAAATAAACGGATACTGGGAGATGAACCTGGGGTTTACCGGTGGCTGGCGGCAGTTTAAACTTGACTTCACCGCCACGCCGGTGCAGAAGGATTACTTTGGTTACAACGCCAGTTTCTCCACTGCGGTAAAACTGCCCGCACACTTCGCCCTGGAAATCTCAGGGTGGTACAACAGCACTTCCTACGACGGCTCCAAAAAAGCAGATCCTTTTGGCGCATTGAATGCAGGCCTTAAAAAAGAGCTGAAGAAAAACGGTGGCGCCCTGCAACTAACGGTAACGGATATACTACGTACAGTGCGTATCAACAGTTACCTGGGCACCCTGGCCGGGGAAGCATTTAACCTCAAAAGTAAAATTACCTTTCATGCAGAATCGGGCAAGGCGCAGATCATTAAACTCACCTGGGCCAAATCCTTTGGCGCCGGCCAGCAGCGGAAACAAAGGAACCGTACCGTGGAAGAAAGCAGCCGGGTGAGGAAGTAGCGCCCGGTGGTATTCTTCCAATTACCAATACTATATAAATGAATTATTTTATATAATTATAACCCCTTTACCCGCTTTATCTTCAAAAATAAATACCCGGTTTAACATTGCGTTAATAGTAGGGCCTTATTTTGGTTCCATATTTTAACATGATGTCTGCAGAGATATTTTTTATCAGGTTGTATAATGTTAACTACCAGAAAGTTTATGACTTTGCTTATAAGCTTTGCGGTGACCGCCATCGTGCCAAAGACATAACCCAGCAATGTTTTCTCCGCCTCTGGGAAAAGATAGATACCATCAGCAGTGAATCAGAAGATATATTCCCCCTGTTGTTTGTAATAGCCAAGCGGGTAGTGATCGATGAAAGCAGGAAAGCCACTACTTCTGCGTTAGCCCATAAAGACATCTATCATACCAGCTCGGGCACTATTGATGAAACTGAAAGCCGGATGCATTATAAACAACTCAGGCACCGCCTCAGCAATGTGCTGCAGTCGCTCCCCGATAAGCCCCGCAAGGTATACCAGTACCGCGACTCCGGTTATTCCCACAAAGAAATTGCAGACATGCTGAACATCTCCGTTACCACAGTGCGTACCCACCTGAGAACCGCTACGCACCTGATCCGTAAAAATATCGGGAACACCACTATCATTGCTGCCATCAGTTGTTTGCTCTGGGCATGCGGGAAAGATAAAGATCCAGCAACACCCACCGGCCCTGTAACCAACGCGGAAGTAAACCGCTGGATACTGGACAGCATGAACTATTTCTACTATTGGAAAGATGGACTGCCGGCTACGCCGGATGCATCGGCAGAAGCCACGGCCTGGTTCGGGCAGCTGAAAAATACGGCCGACCGCTTCTCTATTATATATGACCCCGCAGTACCCGCATCCTATCCCGCAGGCCTGCGTAGCATATATGGTATGGAAGCCTCAGTGATCGCTTATCCCAAAGCGCCCGGAGGCGCACTGGGAGTGGTACAACTGGTACAACCCGGATCGCCTGCGGCATCAAAGGAACTGAAACGAGGCCAGCTCTTTACCCGCATTAACGGTACCCTGCTGAGCGCCGGCAATGCCGCTTCACTGCTGGCAAAACTGGTAACAGATAAAAAGGCCGATCTCACCATGGCCACCCTGGGAACAGACGGGGCCATCACTGAAACCACCGTGCAAAAAATAAACGCCGGTGGTATCACACAGGAGCCTGCCGTACAGCAATCGGTAGTGCTTAACACCACGCCTAAAACTGCTTATCTCTGCTTCAACTATTTTGATGATGCACAAAGTGCGGCATTGCTGCAAACATTCAGCGCCTATAAACAACAGGGCGTACAACAACTGGTACTGGACCTGCGCTACAGCCCGGGCGGAAGCACTGCAATGGCAGCTGTACTAACGGCGCTTATCGGTAACAATATTGATGCAGGAAGCGTTTTCGCCAGGTATATCGGCAACAGCCGGCTGGGTAACCGGACCATGACCTTCGGGCAAACAATGGCGCTCCCGGAAAGCGGTATCGCTGTTACGTTCGACCAGGTGAAGCCCGCACAGCTGCGGTTAAGCAAGGTGTATATATTAACAGGCCCGCATACCGCCTCTGCCGCGGAAATGATCGTTAATAACCTTAAACCCTATACGAATATTGTGCAGATTGGTGGTACCACCCTGGGGAAAGACGAAGGCATGATCACCATTGCCGATGGCCGCAACCCCAAACGCATTCCCTGGGTACTGATGCCCATCACCTATAAATTACAGAATGCAAACGGAGAGGGTGGATATAATAAAGGCATTGTACCGGCTTACCAGGTAGATGAACTTGGCGCCTTACCCCTGCAACCGCTGGGTAACACGGCAGACCCGCTCACCGCGAAAGCGCTGGAGCTGATAGGCGTGGCCGGCGGGCGTATTTCCCCCAACCCTTTAACGGCTGTTAAAAATGCCGCCATATCCCCTGCTATGGCGCATCCTGTATTGATCAACCACCCCTGAACAGACCTTTGAGCCCGTTCCAATGTTACCAAAATGTGAATTCCGTTTTTTTGTCTACTCACTTTTTTATCCCCGTTCGTACTGTATGTATAGTGTTGGTATTTAGTTCTGTCATTCAAAATAAAACAGGTGATCACAAAGCAATTACTGGATCGATATTTTAAACAGCAATGTTCTGCGGAAGAAAGGATCATTGTTGAAGCCTACCTGCAGGGCACGGATCACACCCTGCTGGATGAATTTTTATATGGTAAATGGGCAGAAGCTGCTGCCGGGCCCACTATCCAGGTAGTGCCGCCAGCCATAGAGCTACCGGCACGTACCAAAGTACGGCATATGGGGCTTAAATGGGCGGCAGTATTCACCGGTATGCTGCTGCTTTCCGCTGCTGCTTATTTCCTGTTCCTTATGAATGGAAAAAAGATACCGGTAAATCCTATTGCCCGCACACAGTGGAGAGAGCTGAACAATCACGGTAATGATATCAGGTCGGTGTTAATGGGAGACGGTACCCGCATATGGCTGAATAAGAATGCGGTGCTGCGTTATCCCGACAATTATAACGATGTATCAAGAGAGGTGGAACTGGTGGGAGAGGCCTATTTTGAAGTGGCACAGAACAGCCGTTTACCTTTCCGTGTACATACGGCGCATGTAACTACCACTGCATTGGGAACGGCTTTTAATATCAGCGCACTCACCCTGCAGGACACCGCTATCTGTATCAGTTTACTGGAAGGGAAAGTAGCCGTGGCCCTGGCCGACAGCAGCGATACGCATGTACTTACACCGGGAATGGCCGTGAACTTTGAAGGAAACAAAATGTGGAAACCCATAAAAGACAGCACCGTTTTTAACGCCACCGGCTGGATGAAAGATAAGATCTATTTTAACAACGCCACGTTAAAAGAGGTATGCAGAAAGCTATCCTGGCAGTACGACGAAAAGATCATAGTGGAAGGAGAAGCAGCCCGGCAAAGGATCTCAGGCATCTTTAATACATCAGATGATTTCAAAACAATTGTAGCAGCCATCACCTACGTGCACAAGCTACAGGTGAAATATACACCAGAAGGGTGCAGGATCAATAAGAATTAAATATATACCGGTTCACGTTTAATCCGTCAGCAGTTAAACCTGCTGTGTAGCTATACTATTGCCCATGAGGGCCATTTTAAAAACAATAAAAAGTTATACGATCGATGAGGCCATTTGTACGCAGATTATGCTTAATGATGTGTTTTATTTCATTATTCAACCATTCACTTTTGTACGCTCAGCAATACCAGCGGTTATCAGAAACGGTAAAACTTCCTGCAGGAAAACAACCGGTGAAAGATATCCTGAAGTTATTGCAGGAACAGGGAAATTACCGGTACCTGTACGATCCCGCACAAGTGGAAGCGTTAAGTATTAATATTCCCAAAGGCGCCCTTTCTTTATCCGGGTTATTGCAATTACTGGATCAGCAGCTCCCGCTGGATGTGGAGCTGAAAGATAATATCATCGCCATCAGAAACGAAGACCGTAAAGCCGCTACTGCTAATAAGGTGCAAACAGGCACCTTGCAGGGAAAGATCTTTAACGACCAGAATGAATCTATTCCCGGTGTTACGGTTTTTGCCGGTGACAACAATCATGTAACCACTTCCCGCGTTGACGGTACCTATAGTATTCAATTGCCGGAAGGCTCGTATAACGTGCGTTTCAGCCACCTGGCTTTTTCACAGTCGAGCTTTAACAACGTAGTGGTAAAAGCAGGTAAAGTAACTTTGAAAGATGTAATGCTGTCTACTTCTTCCTCCAATCTGAAAGGAGTGACCGTAAGTGCGGCGGCAAAGCGGGAAACGATTTCCGCCCTGTACAATAAACAGAAAAATGCAGCCGGCTTATCAGACGGTATCAGCGCAGAACAAATTGCACGCACTCCTGATAAAAATGTGGGAGAGGTGCTGAAACGTATCAGCGGGGTTGCAGCGGTGGATAATAAATACATCGTGGTACGCGGCATGAGCGAACGTTATAACGCCGCCATGCTCAATGGCCAGATCATGCCCAGCACAGAGCTGAACAGGAAGAATTTCAGCTATGATATCATTCCGTCCAATATCATTGATAACATCACAGTATATAAAACGATCACGCCGGATATGAGCGCAGAGTTTGGCGGCGGACTGGTGAACGTGGAAACCAAAGCCATTCCCACGGAAAATTTCTTTACGGTTTCCATCGGCGGCAGCATCAACGATAACACTACCGGTAAAGCATTCAACAGCCTGGAAATAGGCGGTAGCGAATATCTTGGCAAACCTTCTTCTCATCGCAACCTGTTTGGAAAACTGGACTGGAAGAACCTGGATGATATCCTGGCTAACACCAATCCCGGTAGCACAGGCGGCCATATACTCAAAGACCCGGCTGCCATTTCCAACAACTGGAAAATATACGACAGGAAGGCGCATCCTTCACAAAACTACCAACTGGGCTGGGGGCATGTGATGAACCTGGGTAATGGCAGGCAACTGGGCCTGATAGCCAGTGTCAGCTATCGCAACACTTTACAGACGCAGGATGTACGGATGGGAGGGAAGGATGGATATATGTATGATCCCAGCAAAATAGACAGAAGCGACTCTATTCTTTTCAGAGGCAAGCAATACGGCTTCTCCACAAATATGGGCCTCCTGGCGGGAATAGGTTATAGCGCCGGCAAACATAAAATAAGCCTGCAAAGTCTTTATCTGAATACATTGGATCAGCAGCTGCTCATGGGGAAAGGCATAGATGGTAGTGGTATTGGAGCTGGCCCTGAGTCGATGCCAATAATTGGTTTTTATGATAACGTACAATGGACCAAACTATGGCAAACGCAGCTGAAGGGAGAACATGCCGTTGGTGGTAAAGGTATCAAAGTGCAATGGACTGGTACTTATGTTCACCTGGACAGGCAACGCCCGGACAACCACTACCTGCGTTCAGCGGCGCCGCCTGATAGTCTTACCACTTCGCCTATTATGATGATAGGTCCCCCTCAGTCACGCGGCATCGATGGCGCAATGCGCTGGTGGACTCGTGCCTATGAATCAGACCTGAACTGGGACCTGAATACGGTAGTGCCTTTCCGTTTTAATATCGGGAACGCTACAGTTACCAATACTTTTAAAGCAGGATACGCCGGCTGGTACAAAGACCGCTCTTTTTACGTAGCCCGTGCCGGAAGCGGCGGATATGCTTCCAAAGTTCCTCAGCCAATAGACTATTTCTTTAATCCTAAACACGAGGACTATAAGTTTGCCTTTGACGACTTCTCAGATGATTTCCAACGTAATGCTGCATTACACGCTGTTTATGGTATGTTTGACCATAAACTGGCCGGTAAACTCAGGCTGGTATGGGGAATAAGGGCTGAATATTACGATATTAACCGCATCAATGAAGTGCTGGAGAAAAGTATCGGTGAAATTACAAACAGGGATGCCTACGATCTGAGCGCGCTGTACAACCGGGAGAAGAACTGGAACCTGTTCCCTTCAGCCAGTCTTACTTACAGTCTTACGCCAAAAATGAATTTTCGCGCCACCTATGCCCAGAGCATTATCCGGCCGGACCTGCGTGAACTGTCTTACTTCAGCGAATATGATTTTGAACTGGGAGGAGAATATAACAGTTCAACGCCTATCGTGTCCAGCAAATTAAAGCACCTGGATTTCCGGTATGAATATTACCCGGGCCCCGGTGAAATTATGTCCCTGTCCCTGTTCTACAAGAAGATTGATAACCCGATGGAGATCTTCCAGTCAAACGCAGTGAATGAGTTCTCCCTGCGTAATAATCACCTGGCGGAAAATCGCGGAGTAGAAGTGGAAATACGGAAATCGCTGGCTTTTACTGATGTACCGGTGATCCGTAATATCACCTTATATGGCAATGGAACCAGGCTGTTTTCACGTGTGAGAAAAGCCGTGGATCCTAAATATGTGGAAGAACCCGAGGGATCAAAGAAAATGATACTGAAACAGGAGATAGGAAATTGGGAAGACAGGCCACAACAGGGCGCCAGCAACTACATGATCAACGGCGGCGTGTATTACGATGTGAAGTTTATATCTGTGAGCCTCCTGTACAATTATGTGAGCAACCGCCTGTTTATGCCTAACCAGAATGCCTACCAGTCTTATTATGAACGCCCTGCGGAAGCGCTTGACGGGCAAATAGCTTTTCATTTGCTGAAAGATAAAATGTTGTTCCGTGCCAATATCGGCAACCTGTTGAACAGCTATTCTATTATATATCAAAATGCGGGAGATGGAGATATGGGAGAAGGAAAGAAGCATCCTGTAAAAGATCTCTTATATCAGAAGGATAAAGACCTTTTGTTTTATCAGGCAAAACCAGGCAGGACTTACAGTTTCACGTTGGGATATAGTTTCTAACAAGACAGGAATTATCGTTTAACCAGCATGTATTCATACCGGTATATACAGTTTCAATCATTGTTATTATTTTCTAATTTAAATCCTTTATTTGATGACCAGGTTTAACCTCTACGCCGCAGCTGCAACTATCCTGGCTGCCAGCGTGTTCACAGCATCCTGCAAAAAAGACGCACAACAGGCTAACCGCCCCGTGAGCGCAACCCAGATTGTGCCCGCAAACGGATCTACCCTCAGTGGTATCTTAGGCACCGGAAAAACAGTACGTGATACCATTCACCTTACAGGTGGTACTTACCTGCTGAGCGGACTGGTATACATCGATACCCTCGATGTGATCCAGATCGACGCCGGTTCCGTTATCAAAGGTATCCCAGGTACTCCGGGTGTTACCCCGGGCGGTGGTCTGGTAATTTCCCGCGGCGCTAAAATTGAAGCCAACGGTACTGCTACTTCACCGGTTGTATTTACTACCAACAGCACATCTCCTGCCGCTGGTCAGACTGCCGGTATCATCATCCTCGGAAGAGCTACTACCAACAATGGCGATACTGCCAAAGTAGAAGGTATTGGCGGTATTCCTCCGTTGACTCCTTATTATGGTGGTTCTGTTGATACAGACAATTCAGGCCGACTGAAATATGTTCGTATCGAGTACGCAGGTTTTGAGCTGGCTACAGACAACGAAATCAACGGTCTTACCCTGGCCGGCGTTGGTAGCGGAACTGAAATCGACTACGTAGAAGTGTACAAAGCTGCTGATGATGGTATCGAATTCTTCGGTGGTACTGTAAACGCAACACACGTAGTAATTGTTAACCCGCTGGACGATGGTCTGGATTTTGACAACGGTTACCG
>NZ_DATCRD010000184.1:0-10400 GCF_036569185.1 Chitinophaga sp. | reverse complement strand
CATTGGTGGTTACCGCTTTAAAGAACAGGCATTTATCAAAGCTGGTGTAAGTGCCGCCCTGGTTGCCTTAACGGCGATCTCCATTTTAACCCTCGTTTTACCCAATTATACTACTACGGAAGCAGGCCCTGTTTATTCCAGCAGCCAGCTGATATTTGTAGCCATTATTTCACTGGTGCTGTATGGTGGTTTTGTAGCGGTGCAAACCGTGAGGCACCGCGATTATTTCCTGCCTGAGGATGCCGCACCCGGCGATGAAGACACACATGCAGCGCCACCATCGGGGTTAACCACTGTTGTAAGCCTCGTCTTCCTGCTGATAGCGCTGGCAGTGGTGGTATTGCTGTCGAAAAAATTATCGCCGGTAATTGAAACCATCGTGGTAAACCTTGGCGCCCCTAAAAGCCTTGTGGGCGTTATCATTGCAGCGGTGATCCTTTTGCCGGAGGGACTGGCCGCTATCCGGGCCGCCTCACAGAACCGGCTGCAAACAAGCCTGAACCTGGCGCTTGGCTCTGCGCTGGCAAGTATAGGGCTTACTATCCCCGCAGTGGCTATTGTGGCCTACGCATTGGATTTCAGAATCACGCTTGGCATAGATGCCAAGTCCACCCTGTTGCTGATCCTTTCCCTCTTTACCATCAGTATTTCATTTAATGCAGGAAAAACCAATATCCTGCAGGGGATCGTGTTGCTGGTGATACTGGCTACCTATCTTTTTATTACCGTAGTACCATAAAATGGAACCGGCTATGGTCCCGGGCAAAAAAATGTTACCTTCGTGCACATTTTTTTATCAAGGATATATATGAAGCTGAACGAACTATTGCTAACAAGGAGCGAAAACAAGTGCGAGCTATGCAAATCGGGAGAGCCGCTGAACATGTACGAAGTGCCTCCCCAAACCTACAGTGATCAGGATAATTGTATCCTTATCTGTGAAAAATGCCGGTTACAGGTGGAGAAAAAAGCAGAGCTGGACAGCAGCCACTGGCAGTGCCTGAACGAATCGATGTGGAGCGAGATCCCTGGTGTACAGATCGTTTCCTGGCGCCTGCTGCACCGCTTAAAACAAGAAAGTTGGGCGGCTGATAACCTGGACATGATTTACCTGAACGATGAAGCGCTGGCATGGGCCAAAGCTACCGGCGATCATGAGAATGATGCGGCGGTGGAACTGCACAGGGATAGCAACGGCGCTATCCTCCAAAACGGCGACACGGTTGTTCTTACCAAATCCCTCGATGTAAAAGGATCTACCCTGAACGCGAGAATGGGCACCGTAGTGAAGAATATCCGTTTGGTACCGGATAATACAGAACAAATAGAAGGAAAGATAGAAGGACAGCTGATTGTGATCCTCACCAAATATTTAAGGAAGCAAAATGCGTAGGATACAGTATGGATACTCCCTGTTTCCCCCGGATATTCCCCCTATTCTAGTCCTATTGTAGCCGTATATACCCCGTATCTAAATATACGGGGTATATACGGCTACAATAGGACTAGCGCTTGTTGATTAACTATGTAAAATATTTTTTTACCGCTGCCTTTGTTATTTTCAGGCTGCCCGTTGCAGCTTCCCGGACCTGATGGTGGCCGTTTCCGCAGAAGCCACGAAGAAAGGCTCCATCACTATTTTCAGCCACACAATGGAGCAGAACACGGCTTTCACCGCATAAGGTTCTACATAAGTTCTGGCAATCCAGTATGGAGTGATCAGGTCGGTGGAAGAAAAAGAAGTGAATACCAGCGTAAGCAACACCAGTATGGTATTTAATGTTGACGGCCGTTCCTGTGTGAAGTACCAGATGGCCACGCCGGTGAGCGCAATAATATAAGTAGGCGATTCGCCTTTATGGTTAAAGATCACCACCCATATCAGCACAGAAGCCAGCATGCTCAGGTTATATTTGGGCTCCCGGTTATAGAGGATGGGTAAAAACGGCGCCATGAAAATGGCTGCCGCCACCAGCATAAAAAGCTGTTTGGAGATATCCATGTTAAACCAGGTATGCCACCATCCCATCACGGAAACGCCATAGGAAGCGGAGTAGTCGTTCGCCAGCAGGTGACCCCAGCTTTTGTAGAGGAACAGCAGCTGATCCCATGAAATCACCATCAACGGCATTACCGCGATTACTGCAGTCCAGAAAACAGTGTACAGGGCGGCTTTCCAGCGTTGGGGATACAGCAGGAATAGCGACATAGCCACTACGCCAAATAGTTTGATGTATACTGTTACCACCAGCAGCAATGCTGCCAGCCAGATCTTTTTATTTTCCATGCAATGCCATGCCAGGATAAAAAAGCCCGTGATAAATACGTTGATCTGTGAGCTGGTCAGCGCAATCATCATCTCTATAGCTAAAAACAACAACAGGATGGATTGTTTTTCTTTCTTTACCGGCAATGTTCTGATGGCAATAATAAATACCACCACGTTCATGATATTCCAGCAGATCAATGCAGGTACATCGGGCATCCAGGCGAAAACACCCATCCACAAAGCAAACGAAGGACTGTATTTATACAGGTCGTAATACTCTGATTCGTATAGCACGTAGAGGTCCTGGTTATGTACCAGGTGTGAGAATGCCTGTTTAAAAATGAGGAAGTTATTGTAACGGGTCCATCTTTCCATGTCCTGTGAAGAATACCAGGAATGAAAGGAGATGCCTGCCGCCATCAACAAAAACAGGATATACAGGTATTTTGGCGGAATGCTGCTGATAGTATGGCAGAAAGCATCCCAGCGCCCTTTCGTGGCTAAGCGTTGCATTGTACTCTTTTAAGTGTGACAGTTGTAGTTTTTAGTTCGCTCGTTAAGGTTCAGGACAAAACTATATAAATTTTTCTTTATTTATGAATTATCAGATTGTTTTAAGAAATAAATAAAAGAGGTGATTAAGCGGGCCAGACCGGTATTGCGGGCTCCGCAGACGGGATTCCGCCATTCGCCGGTGTAATTCGTGTATTCATTGTTGTTGCTGTTGTTGTTGCATCATTATTTCTTCCAGGTGACGCTGGTAGCTGTTTTTTGCAGGCGCCGGTGAAACGGTGCTGCTCATGGCAGGTTGAGCAGGAGAGAGAAATGGTTCCGGATCATAATGCTCGTGGTCGTCGTAACCCACAGATACCGTTACATCGAGGGTATGTCCTGCGCCGCCGCTATATACGCCCTTCACAGGGGAGCAGTCGCTGAAATTACGTCCCACTGCCAGTTTTACGTGATTTTCGCCGGCAATGCAGTTGTTGGTAGGATCAAGTCCCAGCCAGCCATATTCAGGAATATACACTTCGGCCCAGGCGTGGGTGGCGCCTTCTCCGCGCATCCCGTTTTTATTGGGGCAGATATACCCGCTTACGTACCTTGCCGGAATTTGTGTGAAACGCAGCATAGCGGTGAGCAGGTGCGCGAAATCCTGGCATACGCCCGCCTGTAATAACAGTATCTCATCAAGGGTACTATTCACGGTGGTAACTCCTTTAATGTAATCGAAATGTGTATACACATAATTGCAGAAACGCACAGCTGTTTGGAAAGGGGTATCGATATCATCTTTAAGATTCAGTGAAGTTTCCCGGAGGGAGGCCACGCTTTCAAAGTTTTCCTGTTTGAGATAATCGATAAAGGCCACATCGTAGCGGATGCTTTCCAGCAGTTCCCATTGGGCGGCGGGAGGCAGGCTATCTGTGGGTAGCGGCCGCGGAGTAGTTTCCACGCAGATAGAGGAAACGATCTTCAGTTCATGATGGGGCTCCGTTTGCGTAAAGATGCCCACTTCATTGCCGTAATAGTCTTTGAACACTTCTACATCCGGGTGATGTGAAATAGTGATGTCATGTTTGATCACTTTCTGGTATTCATCTTTTACGGGATACAGGATAATCTGGTTGGCGCTGTCGCGTACCGGTGTTTCGTAAGTGTAATGCGTAATATGTTTTATTTTGAAAACAGGCATAAAATAATCTAATGGTTAAGCGTTTGCGAAATAGTGTTCATTCAGCAGGTTACCGATGCCGTAAAGCTCGCTCCTGATCTTAACAAGATAGGAGTGAAGTCCTTCCGCTTTCATACTGTTTACCGAGCTGTAAGTGATGGTGCTGTTCAGCCTGCCGATGTTAAACGACAGCTTATTATAGTGTTCTATATTTTTATCGCTTTTAAGCCGTTCAAAATACCGGTAAATATTATTCACGGAGTATTTTGCAGACCTGGGGAAATCGTTGTTGAGCATTACCAGCTCCAGTACGTTTTCTGCTTCAAAGCCTTTGCGGTAAGTTTTCAGGTAAAGTTCATAACCGCCCAGCGACAGTAAAAGGTGTTGCCAGTAGGAGGTGTCTGTGAGCAGGTCGGGATTGTTGGAGATGGAGATGAATTTGATATCGAGGATATCGATCGACTGTATACTTCTTTCAAGGTATTTGCCGATGCTCATAAAGCTTCTGCTTTCGCCCCTTTCCATGATACTGCCTGCAGTGCCATAATATAGCATTACCTGTTTAATGAGAATATCCAGCGCTGTTACAGGGTCGTCTTTTTGTACATACCACAGCAGCTTCGGGTCTTTTACGGTATGATAATATTCATTAAGGCATTGCCACAGGTCTTTTGCGATATGTTCCTGTACGCTCCTGGCATTTTCACGGGCAAGTGTGATCATGTTGATAACGGAGTTGGGATTGTCGCGGTTAAAGAGCAGGTACTCGATCACCGATCTGCTGTCGTTTTTGATAGATGAAATATCGGCTTCAGCGCCGCCGGAAGAAATGCGGATTACCGGTGTCCATGTAAATTCCTGGATGGTGTCTTGTGAGGAGGCGTAATTTATTTTCAGCATTCTTAAAATGCCGTCGCTTCTTTCCACATACCTGCTTAACCAATATAAACTTGAGGCTACTCTGCTTAACATAGGCGTTTTGTTTTTTGTTTATGATGCCAATACCCAGGTGTCTTTACTGCCGCCGCCCTGTGAGCTGTTTACAACAAGGGAGCCTTCTTTCAGCGCCACCCTGGTTAATCCGCCGGGAACAATAGAGATGCCGTCGGGGCCTGCGAGGGCATAGGGCCGGAGGTCTACCCGGCGGGGTTGCAGCATACCGTCCAGGTAACAGGGGGCGGTGGAGAGGCTGATGGTGGGCTGGGCAATAAAATTGCGGGGATCCTTCAGTATTTCCTTTTTATAATTTTCGATGTCGGATTCAGAAGCGGCATGTCCCATTAACATACCATAGCCCCCACTTTCATTGGTTTTTTTGATGACCATTTTATGCATGTTCCTGAACACATATTCCTTATGTTCGGGGTTGCCTAAACTGTAGGTAGGTACATTTTTCAGCAGGGGTGTTTCGTTCAGGTAGTACCTGATCATATCAGGCACGTAGCTGTATACGGCTTTATCGTCTGCCACGCCGTTACCAATGGCATTAATGATGGCTACATTACCTTTACGGTAGGCGCTCATCAGGCCGGCAACACCAAGCACGCTTTTGGGATTGAATACCAGCGGATCAATGTATTCGTCGTCTACCCTGCGGTAGATCACATCTACCTGTTGCAGGCCGGTGGTCGTTTTCATGTATACTTTCTGGTCGCGCACTACCAGGTCGCGGCCTTCCACGAGTTCCACGCCCATAAGGCGGGCCAGCGTGGTGTGTTCGTAATAGGCGGAATTGTACATGCCGGGGCTTAGCAGCACTATGGTAGGGTTGGACACTGCACGGGGCGAGAGCGATAACAGGTTTTTATAAAGAATGGAGGGATACTCCGTTACGCTGCGCACTTTGCACTGTGGCAGAAGATCCGGGAAAAGCCTTTTGGTGATCTCCCGGTTTTCCAGCATGTAGCTTACCCCGGAAGGAGTCCGGAGATTATCTTCAAGTACATAGAAGGTGCCGTCGTAATCCCGTATAAGGTCTATGCCGGCAATATGGATATAAATATCGTAGGGAACATTCAACTGGTGCATTTCCCGCAGGAAGTGTGGGCAGGAGTAAATAAGAGAAGCGGGGATCACCCCGTCACGGATAATAAACTGGTTGCTGTAAACATCTTTCAGAAAAAGATTAAGGGCTTTCAAACGCTGTTTAATACCTTTTTCGATAATGGCCCATTCTGCGCAGGTAATGATACGGGGAATAATATCAAAAGGAAAGATTTTTTCAATCCCTTCCCCGCTGTCGTACACCGTAAAAGTGATTCCCTGGCTCATAAACAGGCGTTTGGCCAGTTCTTCTTTCTTATTGAGGTCGTTGGCGGATTCATTCTCCAGGTAGCTGATAATCCGGTGGTATTGTTCCCTCAGCTGATTATCAGTAATGTACATTTCATCCCAGGTGTTAGAAATGTGATTGTAGTGGTTGATATTTATAGTATTCATTTTACTAATATTTTATTTACGTCATAATGATGTATTGTTTTTGTATAATTTATGAATAAAAAATTAATTATTTAAAGATAATTATGTTGATTTTTTAATTTCTTGTATTAATATATTAGATTATTATTTATAATAATATTAATAGAAATGCAAAATAAACAGATTAACAAACCTTAAAGGTCAGGCCTGTTTATTCACCGGGAATTATGTATATTTTGCTACCGTACCTGTTTTAGCCATTAAGATGAACTGAAAGATCACAACCCTGTCAACCACTCAATTTAACCACAAAAGAAATAAGTAATTCCATGATGAGAACACCACTATTACTGGCCACTGCCTTGCTTTTCTGCAGTCATGCCCCGTTACAGGCACAAACCGGTTATAAAATGAAACCTGTTGCCATTCAATCCAGGTGGGCGAAGCAAGTGAGCCCGCAAAATGCGCTTACCGCTTATCCACGGCCCCAGCTGGAGCGGAAGAACTGGCAAAACCTCAACGGCCTCTGGGAATATGCTATCACCACGGTGGATGAAGCAGCGCCTTATAATTTCGATGGGCAGATACTTGTGCCTTATCCACTGGAATCAGCATTGTCAGGCGTAAAGAAAACGCTGCTGCCGGAACAGCGGCTCTGGTACCGCCGGAAATTGAATATTAACCAGGCGGCAGGAGAGAGAACGCTGCTGCACTTCGGGGCGGTGGACTGGCAAAGCAAAGTATACCTCAACGGGAAAGAAGTAGGAGCTCACACCGGCGGCTATACGTCGTTTACTATCGATATCACCAATGCGGTAAAGAACGGGGAAAACATTCTTGCGCTGAAGATCTATGATCCGTCGGACAGGGGAATAGGCCCTTCCGGTAAGCAGGTACTGAACCCCGCCAATATTTATTACACGCCCAGTTCCGGTATCTGGCAAACCGTATGGCTGGAAAAAGTGCCCACCAATTATATTTCCGGCCTGGATTTCACACCAGACATAGATCAACAATTACTTACCCTCACGGTAAATGCACCCGCGGGATACACCGTGGAAGCAGTGGCTTCGGCCAACGGTAAAACCGCAGGCGCCGTAAAAGGTAAAAGCGGTGTTCCGTTACAGTTAAAAGTGGCGCATCCCGTTTTATGGTCGCCGGGAAACCCTTTCCTGTACGATCTTTCCGTGAAACTCCTGAAAGGAGGTACAGTAGCCGATGAAGTGAAAAGCTATTTCGGCATGCGTAAAATATCCATCGCAAAAGATGAAAAAGGAGTAGACCGCATCTTCCTTAACAACAAACCTTATTTTAATCTTGGTACCCTGGACCAGGGCTTCTGGCCCGACGGACTTTACACGGCGCCCACTGATGAAGCGCTGGCATTTGATATCAAAGCCATCAAGGCGATGGGCTTTAATACCATCCGCAAACACATTAAAGTAGAACCCGACCGCTGGTATTACTGGGCCGA
The DNA here is from genome assembly GCF_036569185.1 of Chitinophaga sp. Lineage (GTDB taxonomy): Bacteria > Bacteroidota > Bacteroidia > Chitinophagales > Chitinophagaceae > Chitinophaga. The sequence goes on along the minus strand of NZ_DATCRD010000184.1, from coordinate 2,564 downwards.
TAAACTGGGCATGCTGGTATGGCAGGATATGGTGAGCCCCAACCACAGTTTGCCGGAAGGCGCCAAAGCCGCTTTTGAACAGCAGTGTAAGGAAACGCTGGCGCAGCTGCATAATTATCCCTGTGTAACTACCTGGGTGCTGTTTAATGAAAAATGGGGCCAGTTCGATCAGCAGCGCTTAACAGAATGGATCAAACGCAGCGATCCTTCCCGGCTGGTGAATGGTCATTCGGGAGAATACCTGTATGTAAACGAAAAGCTCCGCAGCCCAAGCCCGAATGCGTATATCAGCGCCGACCTCACCGATGTGCACAGCTACCCGAATCCCATGAACGCTATAAAGATGCCCGGGAAAGCCCGTGTACTGGGCGAGTTTGGCGGTATTGGCGTATTTATTCCCGATCACCAGTGGAACACCAACACCGCCTGGGGATACATCCAGGAAAAGCCTGGTGCGCTGAAATCAAAGTATGCTATTATGAACCAGCATCTGCAGCTGCTGGAACGGCAGGGTTTATCAGCCAGCATCTATACCCAGCCTTTTGATGTGGAGGGAGAACAGAACGGGCTGCTGACCTACGACCGGGAAGTGGTGAAAATTCCGTTCGCGGAAATCAGAAAGATTCACGCGCCATTGAATAGAGACATGGGCGCCATCCCGGAAGTAGCTGCACAGGATGCCGATCTTACAGAGCCGGCCGCCATTTACAGCGCCATGCTGCAGGAATATATTGATGGCAGAAAGGATCCGGAGTTCCTGAGAAAGCTGGCGATGCTGGCGGTACAATCGGGCGATAAAGACGGGGCTGCACTCGCGGGGGCCGACTACTTCGCCGTCATGAAACAACCCTATTCAGAAGATGATCTTCGTTATGTAATGCTGGTAACCGGCAGTACCCAGGATACCGGCTTCTCCATTATCCGCAATAACATGGAGGCCATCGATAAAGCAATGGGCGCAAGACAAGCCGCTGTAAAAATGATGAACCTTATTTACCAGGATCTCATTGCGCCCTCTTTGCCTGAAAATGGCGCCAACCCCGACTGGGAGGCCATTTACACCACTGTAAAACCCTATGGTGCGCCTGGAGAGGAAATATACCTGCGGGCAAGAACTATTTATCTTCTCAATAAACAGGACAAAACGGCATTTAAACCAATAGCCAAAGAATACCTCGATAAATATGGCCAGTTTGTAAAGCTGGATGAAAAGAAAAAGATAGAGGCGTTTATGAATTAATCGCCTTCGGCGATGAAATTGTCTTGGAGCAGGATTACGCTGATTATACTGATTATTGTGATTGATCAGTTTTGATTTTAAAGGATTTTGGGAGATAAAAAGCAGATGATATATCCGCTTTTTATCTCCCAAAATCCCTGAGTCAGACAACATCCGTGCTGGTTATTCGCTTTTATCTCGCAAATCCGTTAAAAATCCGGAAGGAAACTCAGAGAAATCAGTATAATCAGCGTAATCAGTGAGTCAGACAACATCCGCGACAGATTAACACAAAAGTGTGAGCGAAACTGTTGTTCATTCTCCTTTCCTTTGTTCCCGGACGGAAAGAGTTCAGAATGGTTAACCCGTTATCTTTAAAATGCCTGACGTTGCAGTTATACCCTTACAGCGTTTTCTGTTCTGCCCTGATATTATTCCTGATAAATAAAATCTCATGAAAAAATTACTCCCTGTACTTTTTGTATTTGCGTTTGCAACTGCAAACGCCCAAACCAATGTGATTGGTAACACCGGAAATGTAGGAATTGGTACTCTTAATCCTGTAAGTAAATTACAAGTGGTGGATAATAACCGGAATTATTTTGTGAACCGGCCTATTGCGGGGCTTACAGAAGATTCACAAGGACCAAATTACATTCTTTTACATGAGTTATATACTGGTACTTTAATGCCTGATAAACATGTAATGGGAAAAATTACAGGTATTAGGGGTGCTACAGGAGCTTTTAACAGGAAATGGACCGTAGAAGTTAATACCAGCACGGCTTATAACGCTAACAAAGGTTCTGTCATCACTTATAATGAGCCTGCCAGATTAGTTACCCTTGTTTATAACAATGTAAATTACATGGCGCTTGAGATTGTGAATAGTGCCTCCCTGAATTATTTTTCATTTACTGGTTATGCCAGTGGAGAATCGCTTCTTTTAGTAAAGGACGATAATGTATCATCAGTAGCTCCGTTTATTGTAAGTGATGCTATAGGCATTCAAGGAAACCTTAGTTTAGGTACCTTTTCTTCAGCTGCAAAACTGGATGTATCAGGCGGCCCTACCTGGACTACCAACAACTGGCAGAAATCAATGAAACTATATAATGGCTCGGCTATTGAATTTACAGGATCAGCAAGATCATTCGGCCTTGGCGCTTCCGGCACAAACCTGTATTTTTCACATGTTAACTCAGATGGCACCGGCGGTGCCAATTATTTTATGATTGCAGATGGAAATACTGGTAATATCAGCATCGGCGGCTCCGTTCCTGTTGCCAATTACAAGCTTACCGTAGACGGCGCCATCGGTGCGCGCCGCGTTAAAGTACAGCAG
>NZ_DATCRD010000183.1:0-49173 GCF_036569185.1 Chitinophaga sp. | reverse complement strand
TTTAAAACAGGTGCCTAACGCCTGGGATGATACCCGGCTGGTAGACGGTTACCCCGGCCAGGATGTTATTATGGCCCGCCGCAAAGGCAGTTCATGGTATCTCGGCGGCATTAACGCCGAAAGAAAAGAGAAGAAAAAAACCATAACACTGGACTTCCTGCCTGAAGGGGTAAAATTCAGGCTGGTGCTGATTGCAGATGGCCAACATGATAAAAGTTTTGTCACCCGGTATATGGTGGTCGATAAATCAGATACGGTAGAAGTGAAACTGCTCCGCTGCGGTGGCTTTGCGGGATATTTAACGCCGATGTAAATTACCGGCTCCTTCTCCGCCGGCCGGGATATTCCGCATGCTCTGCTTTCTTTTCGTCCTCATTTTTATGGACTTTTCCAAACCGCCAGTTAAAGGCAATGGATAAGGACTGGTTATAAAACCGGGTCACCGACTGGCTCTGAAAAGTAGGCGCCGTGGCTATACTGGTTTGTTTTAAATAATTCCGGAAAGGGTTATTGAATGAAAGCGTAATACTTGCCTTTTTCTGCATGATCTCTTTCTGAACAGCCAGGCGGTAGGTATAGTCGGCCGTATTTTTACCCTGCAGGGTAATAAATCCATTGCTGTAATCGCCGGATAATTCAAATATATAACCGCCGGGAACAGTATAGGAAGTGTTGATATTAAAAGAGTGGAACAACCCGCTGTTGCCAATCTGCAACGCGGGGCTTTTAAACCATACCTGGTATAATTCCAGGCCGCCGTTGATGGTCCAGTTATCGTTTACCGCAGTATACACATTGACATTGGCGCCCAAACGCCTGTTGGATGCAATGTTCTGAGGCATGGTCCTGGATATGCCGTTACTGTCCACCGCCACAAGCGATTCTATTGAATTTGAATTGAAGCTGAAGTAAGCGCTGCTGATCAAAGTAAAACCGGATGGCGGGTTGTAGGTGTGCGACACTTCCAGTAAACGCGTAATTTCCGGCCGCAGGCGGGGATTGCCCGTTGTTAAATTACGGGGATCGCTCGCATCCGTATAAGGGTTAAGATCCCATATAAAAGGCCGGCGGATGCGTTCTGTATAATTGAATTTAAGCTCCTGTTCCTCATTTATATTTTTTGCCAACAGGATGCTGGGCACCAGGTTGCTGAAATGAGTGGCAAAAGAGGGCACTGCCCCCCTGAAGCGGGCGCCCAGCCGCGTATACTCATAACGGGCGCCCAGCCGGAACCGCCACCTGCTTTTGGTTTCAAAAGATGTGCTTATATATGCAGCAGCAATATCCTGGAAATAATTCATCGAATCGCTACGCGCCAGGTCCTGCTTCAGATCAGTGCTACCTGGCTGATGGAGGTTATTGAACACGGCATAATTACTGGTTGCATTGTTCTTACTCCAACGCATACCTGTTTCCAGGAAACTCAGACCGCTTTTACTGAGCGGATGGGTATAATCCAGCTGGAAGCTGTAATCCTTTGAGTGTCCTTTATTAGGGCTCAGCTCACGAAAGAAATGCCTGCCATCAGGGCTGAACTGATCCGTGGTATAATCGGACCGGTCTGCCGAACCGCTGATATTTCCCAATAACTGCAGTTCCTGCTTTTTACGTTTAAAATGTTTTATGTAGCTAAGCGCAAGCTCATAGTAGTGATACCCTCCTTTCTGATCTGCAAGCTGGTTGTATTCAGTAGTACTTTTGGCATCCTTATAATAATTATACAGGCTGCTTTTTACGGGCCATTGTTCCCGCCAGTAAGAGAGGGTAGCGCCTATCTTTTGTGATGAATCGGGGCGGTACGCTGTGCCCAGCTCTATACTTGTTCCCCTGGTTTTCTGCGTAATATCAGAACGCTGCATAAGATTACCTGCAGTTTGCCCGTTGAGCAGCAAGCTCCGGTCCAGGTCTGTTTTCCGCCGTTCCTTTTCAAAGCTGCCACTTGCCATGAGCGTCACATCAAATTTTTCCCGCGACAGGTTCAGGCCCAGGCTGGCCGACTGTTCCAGGTTACCTGCGCTCAGGTCCAGGTTGCCGGATGTTTGTTTTACTTTTTTTCTCGTAACGATATTGATCACACCAGCCGCACCTTCTGCTTCATACCTGGCCGAAGGCGCAGTGATCACTTCTATGGACTGTATAGAACTGGCCGGGATCATTTTTAATGCCTCTTTAAGGTTTTTAGCAAAAATGCCGGACGGGATACCGTTGAGTAAAACTTTGATACTGGCATCTCCCCGAAGCTTTACAGCACCATCGGAGCCAACAGTGACCATAGGCGCCTTGCGCAAAACATCCGCCGCCGATCCGCTTTTATTTCCAATATCAGCCGAGGCGTTGTATACCAGTTTATCGCCTTTATTCTGAATCAGCGCTTTGCGGTGCTGTACAACGATCTCGTTTAACTGTTTGCTTTGCCTGGCAAGGATACATTTACCCATATCCTGTTCCGGCACATTCATCTCTATTACCCTGGAATAGGGTGCATAACCGGTATGTGAAATGCTTAGCACATAAGTTCCCTTTAAAGGCGCCGTTAAAGCAAACCGTCCGTCGTTACCGCCAACACTGGTTTTGGCCATGGCGCTGTCTTTATACCGCAACACCACAGTGGCCCGTTCCAGCGGCCTGCCGGAGGTATCCACTATCACCCCTTTTATCTGAAAAGAGGTCTTTTCACCGGAGATAACAGATTGGGCTTTTACAACCAATGAAGTGATAGTAAGTAATAGTAAAACAAAAAATTTTCCAGCCATCAGACATACCGGTTTTTAATATTGAAATTGTATCTGCCGGCAAAGGAAAATGTTTAATTTCCCACCAGAAAAAGAGAATGAGCAAAACCGCTATCCGGATGACGAACGACGTTCGTCATTTGAATTTTTTCTTTCTACCTGAAAAAATGACCTTCGGGTTTCCCGGAAAATATACAGGAGATGGCATATACGATCAATTGGTTCAACAAACGTTACCTGCAGGAAATCGGAATTTTTGCCGCCATGTTTATCCTGACGATGGTGAACCAATGGTTCCAGCTGGATTCATTCATGGCTGTTATAAAAGGACTGGTTTTCTTCGTGGTGCTGTATGCACAGGCAAAATTTCACTGGCATTTTATATTACCGTTGTTCTGGAGCAGGCAATACGGGAAATATGCCATCGCAACACTCTGCGCGTTAATGGCAGGTACACTGGTACTTTTTCCTATAGATTGTTTCTGGATTGAGCCGGATATTTTTCAGCAGGAAAGCATGCCGTCTATTTTACTTTATCATTTCGTGATCAGTATTGCCAGCATAATTACAATTATGTTCCTGTTCCTGGTAAGGCAGCACGCCTCGCAGATCCGGAAAAGAACGGAAGATAAGCTGCTCCTCGCTGAAATGAATATCAGGTTACTGCATGCCCGGTTAAATCCGCATTTTCTTTTCAACATGTTCAATAATCTTTATGGCGTGAGCTTAGCAGAACCGGAACGTGCCCCTGATCTGATTTTGAAATTATCTAACCTGATCAGGTATCAACTTGAAGAAGGGCGTAAGCCACTTGTTTCCCTGAAGGAAGAAATAACGTTTATAGAGAATTATATAGCGATAGAAAAAGAACGGATTGGAAAACGCTGTGAAATTTCTTATACCGTACAGTACGGAGATCAGCAACCGGAGCAGCTTTCCATTGCACCCCTGATCCTTATCACGTTAATTGAAAATGCTTTTAAGCATAGCATTACCGTGGCCCGGAAATGGTATGTACATATACACATCCAGCTGGAACAGCGGACGTTATTGGTGAATATTGTAAATTCCCGGGGGGATAACCCGCCCGGCAGGGATTCTACAGGTATCGGCCTGGCCACCATCCGCGAGCGTCTGAAATTGTTGTATGCAGGAGATTACCGGCTGGATATTTCCCGGGATGAAAGCGAATTCAGGGCCGTTTTAGAGATATTATTAAATCACCGGTAGTTTATGGAACCACTACGTTGCATTATTGTTGATGATGAAGAAGGAGCGCACCTGGTACTTGGTCATTATATAAAAGGTACCAGCAGCCTCGTGTTGACGGGGAACTTTTATAACGCCGCGGACGCGATGGATTTCATGTTTAAGCACCCGGTAGACCTGCTCTTCCTCGACATCAATATGCCGGGCCTTTCAGGGATGGAGATGCTGGAGGCAATGTCACACCCGCCCCTGATAGTGCTAACCACGGCCTACACACAGTATGCGCTGGAAGGATATAAGTACCAGGTGGTAGACTACCTGGTGAAACCTTTTGAATTTGCCAGATTCATGGCGGCGGTAGATAAAGTGTTTACCCGGTATAAGCCGCCGGTTGCCAGCAACGCGGCCTCCCCGGCAGTCCGGCAGGCAAACAATTCCCTGATGCTGAAAGTTGACGCAGGGATCACCAGGATCGCCACCAGTTCCATTTCACATATACAGAGCTATGGTAATTATGTAAAGATATTTACACATGAAAAAATGTACCTGAGCGCATCCACTACAATCGAGATAGAACAACAACTGGACAAACGGTACTTCAGGCGTATACACCGGTCATACATCGTTGCGCTCTCAAGGATACAAAAGCTGGAAGGAACCCAGGTACATTTGGAAAACGGGCTGATACTGCCTGTAGGGAATACCTATAAGCGGGAGCTCCTGGAGCATTTTACCAACAGGAGTTAAGAACGTTGTGAATTACTTCAACGGGATGTGCTTTATAAAAATCGGGATGTATATCCTAAAAACCCCATCCGGCTATGATGACTGCCTACCTGTTACGGTGAATAATCTCTCAATTAACGCGGCTGCTTTGTCAACCTTGTGCACTTCAATAATTCAGCACTGCCTTTATGTCCGGGGAACAGCTGGCCTGTGCATGGCTCCCGGTGCGGCATCAGCCCACCATATGCAGATAGCGGGTACATATAACCGGTAATGATGCCGGCAAAGTAACCACAAACGGTATAAGACTTCCTGTAGCCCCAACAATTATTCATCCGCCCCGCGGAGATATGCAGGCAACTTCACAACACCCTTCTGCGGTAATTGTAACATTTTATACCCTAATTCAAAACATCCGCCCCCCCTGTTTCCAGTGAGACTATATAATTTTGATACATTGTTCCACACTCATAATTCTTCGTTATGAAATCACGAATACTGTTATCCAGTCTTCTCATTAATTATTATAACTGTCATTTTGACACTATTAAAAACAAGACCTGATCAGTAAATTTACTACTGAAGATTCATCCCTGCTAAATAACCTGCCTGTTCCGGCAGGCCCGGCCGGGTGACTTACCGGTGTAGGAAAAACCGGGGCCCGGCGCTCCCGCAAACATTGATGAAACAAAAAATCCTGCTTATTTATTACAGTGATGCCACGAATACAAACCAGCAATATATCCTTTAGCAATCAATTTGATAAACTATAGACAAATGATCCGAACTTTATGCCTTCCGTTACTGGTAGTGATCCTGGCAGTAATAACATGTAAAGCAGAACAGAAGATTCCTTTTGATTTTGACTGGAAATTTGCTTTAAATGATCATCCCGGCGCAGAGCAGGCAGACTTTGACGATTCCCAATGGCGCCTGCTGGACGTTCCCCATGATTATAGTATTGAGCATCCTTTCGATTCCACCTACGCTACAGGAGCAGGCGGAGGCTATACTTACAGCGGCATCGCCTGGTACAGGAAACATTTTAAAACAGCGGCAAATTTCTCCGGCAGGAAGGTTTGGGTATTGTTTGATGGCGTTTACCGCAACAGCGAAGTATGGATCAACGGCCATTACCTGGGCATTCGCCCCTATGGCTACTCTTCTTTTTATTATGATCTCTCGCAATACCTGAACCCGGCAGGACAGGAAAATATCATCGCGGTAAAAGTAAATACCAGCGAGCAGCCCAATTCCAGGTGGTATACCGGCTCTGGTATCTACCGGCATGTATGGCTGGTAACAAAAAACAAGCTGCATATTGATCAATGGGGCGTTTTCGCCCGTACCACGGAAGCAGACAGTAATAATGCCGGGGTAGACCTCTCTATAGATCTGCGCAATGAAAATAATACTGCTCAGTCCTGCACCATAATAACAACATTGACAGATGCCGCCGGTAAAGAAGCCGGAAGAACGGAATCCAATGTGCAGGCCATACCCGGACAACCGCAGAAAATCGAACAACATATCAGTGTCAGCCAACCGGTATTATGGTCTGTAGAACATCCTGCATTATACCAGTTAAAAGTAGAAGTGAAATCAGGCGGAAAGGTGGCCGATAATTATACTACTGCTTTTGGTATAAGAACGGCCCGCTTTGATCCCAATAAAGGATTTTTGTTAAACGGGAAACATGTAAAGCTAAAAGGGGTCAACACTCATCACGACGGAGGGCCACTGGGCGCCGCCGTATTGGATGGCGCCTGGAAACGCCGCCTTGAAATTTTAAAAGGCATGGGCTGTAATGCCCTGCGGATGAGCCACAACCCGCCGTCGCCGGAGTTGCTTGCCTATGCCGACAGCCTGGGTTTTGTGGTGATCGACGAAATATTTGACGAATGGATGGATGGAAAAACAACTGGCGGGTATTCCTCTCAGTTTGCAAACTGGTGGGAGAAGGATGTTGAAAGCTGGATCAGGCGCGACCGGAACCATGCCTCTGTAATTGCCTGGAGTATTGGCAATGAAGTGAGAGAGCAGTATAACAAAGAGAACGCCCTAAAAATAACCGGTATGCTGGTGAATGGTTCACGTAAATATGATAGCACCCGTCCTTTTACCGCAGCCTGTAACGAAATCCGCAACGTCAATTCCTTTGGAATGGGCGAATTACTTGATTTGGTTGGTTACAACTACCAGGAAGCCTGGTATAAAGCCGACCATGAAAAATATCCCAACCGGGTGATCTTTGGTTCCGAAACAGTGATGTATCCCTACCACCCCGGCACCTGCCAGCAATTACGCTCCTACGAACAATGGCTGGAAGGGCAGCAGGAAGACTATGTAGCGGGCGAATTCCTGTGGACAGGGTTTGATTACCTGGGCGAATCAGGTATTGGTGAAGTAGGCAGCGGTTGCGACTTCTGGAAAATATGGCCCAAATGGCCATCCCGTGGCGCTTCCTGTGGCGTGATCGATATGTGCAACTTTCCGAAACCCGGTTACTGGTTCAGGAAAGCGCTCTGGAATGATACCCCCATGGTGCATATCGCCGTGCAAACCGATACCTCCGCCAGGAACAGGGAGCAGTGCTCTTTCTGGAACTGGCCCAAAGTGGAAACCCACTGGAACCATCATAAAAAAGGCGATACCCTGGCAGTGCAGGTATATACCAATGTACCGGAAGTGGAACTGAAACTAAATGGCAGGTCGCTGGGAACCCGTAAATGGAATATTAAAGAGGAAGCCTTCCTGGTATGGGAAGTACCCTATGAACCAGGTAAGCTGGAAGCCATCGGAAAAACCAAAGATGGGAAAACAGTATCCTTTGCGGTTCAAACCGCAGGCGAGCCGGTTAAAATGGCATTGTCGGCTGACAGGAAAGTGCTTACCGCCAACCGGCAGGACCTGAGCTATGTTTCGGTACAGCTGCTGGATGCCCAGGGTATACCCGTGCCTTTTGCCGGTGATAAGATCACTTTTGAAGTAAGCGGCGCAGGCAAACTGGTAGCCGTAGGCAACGGTGACCAGAAAAGTCATACGCCGCTGAAAGGAACACAGATGGAAGCCTGGCAGGGAAAATGTTTAGCCATTATTCAATCTACCAGCAGGAAAGGCGGCATTACCATTACTGCCAGGAGTGGTTCACTTCCTGTGGCAACAGTTACCTTAAAAGCTGAATAAGCAGGTGGTGAGTTCCATGTACTTCGCAATAATTAAATGATAAAACAACTCAATTCCTGCACACCTGTGGATCAAAAAAGGCGTGCAATAGTTATTAAACGTGATTAAACAATAATTTGATGAGAAGAATTACAGTACTGATGGCATTGTGTGTATTGCTTTGCCTGCAGCTATTCGCAGAGAACCGTATATCCAGCCCTGATGGAAAGATCGCAGTGACGGTATTTACAGACAATAACGGCGTTCCCAGGTACTCCGTTACCTATAATAAACTAACTGTGCTGGAGCCTTCGTCCTTAGGAATTGAGCCGGACGGGATCAATTTTTCCAACGGTTTACAATTAGTCAATGTATCTGCTGTCGGCAGTGTGCACGATCAATACAATATGCTGAGCGGTAAAAAACTATCCATTCAGTATGATGCAAAAAAGGCCAGCTTTACATTTCAAAATAAAGACGGCAGGAAATTTTCCGTGATCTTCCAGGTGTCGAACGATGGTATCGCCTTCAGGTATCATTTTTCAGACGGCCAGGATACTAAGATCATCCGTTCCGAAAATACTTCCTTCCAACTCCCTCCTTCCGCCAAAGCCTTTATACAGCCCATTGCCGTTACCCAATCCGGATGGGAAAAAGCAAATCCATCTTATGAAGAGCATTATGACCAGGACGTGCCCGCAGGCACCCCTTCAAAATATGGCGCCGGCTTCATTTACCCGGCACTGTTTAAGGTTAACAATACCTGGCTGCTGATTACCGAAGCCGCAGTGGGGTCCGACTGGTGCGCCACCCGTCTTGATTGTGATGCAGGCAGCCCGGTCTATAAGGTAAAATTCCCTGATCCAAGGGAAGTAGTGTATAAGGATGGCCTATTACCACGGCAGCCAATGAATGGGTTTTCTCCCTGGCGCGTTATCACCATCGGCTCCTTAAAAACCATCGTGGAATCAACATTGGGCACTGATGTTGCCGATCCCTCAGTTATTACCAACACTTCGTATATAAAGCCCGGGAAATCGAGCTGGAGCTGGATTAACAGTAAAGATGATTTTATTGTTTACGATGAGCAGAAGAAATACATTGATTTTGCTGCCTACATGCATTGGCCGTATTGCCTGGTAGATGCAAGCTGGGACCAGAAGATAGGCTATGAAAAGATAAAAGAGCTGGCGGATTATGCCAGGCAAAAAAATATTGGGTTGATCCTTTGGTACAATTCTGCCGGCGACTGGAACACTGTAAAGTACACGCCCAGGAATATCCTTCTTACCAAAGAAGGAAGGGAAAAAGAATTCTCCGCTATAGAGGCAATGGGCATCAAAGGGATTAAGGTTGATTTCTTTGGCGGCGACGGACAATCAATGATAAAGTATTACCACGATATCCTGCAGGATGCAGCCCGTCATCACCTCATGGTTAACTTTCACGGAGCCACATTGCCGAGAGGCCTGGCGCGCACCTATCCCAACCTGGTAACTGCCGAGGCTGTGAGGGGTTTCGAGTACATCACCTTCAGCCAGGAGGATGCGAACCTGGAAGCAAATCATGCCACCATGCTGCCCTTCACCCGGAATGCATTCGACCCGATGGACTTCACGCCCATGAACCTCTACAAAATTCAGTCGGCAAGTATCCGCAAAACCACCGCTGCTTTTGAATTAGCGACCACTGTTGTTTTCCTGTCGGGCATTCAGCATATGGCGGAGTCGCCGGAAGGAATGGAACATGTACCGGAGTTTGTTAAAAATTACCTGCGCACCCTACCTGATACCTGGGATGAAACCCGCTTTATAGATGGCTATCCCGGCAAGCTGGTGGTGATCGCCAGGCGTAAAGGCACTAAATGGTTTATTGCAGGAATGAATGGCGAGCCTGTAGCGAAAAACCTTTCGCTTAATTTATCTTTCCTGAAAAACAAAAAGATAACACTGATTTCAGATGATGATACCAACCTCTTAAAAGAAACAAAAACAGTTATACCTGGTAAAGGCATGCTTCCCGTTGCTATCAATGCAAATGGGGGATTTGTCATAGTAGCAGGGCAATAACAGGAAAGCTCAGCTTATTGCGATGATCAGTTATCTTTAACAGGTAAGGATCATTTCAATAAGCTGGGCTTCTTTATAAATATAATTCCGTAAGCCGCACTAATGTTTATCATCTGAAATCGCCTCTTCCATCCTCAAACTTTCCTTATGAATGGCGTTGAGCATTTCAGTGACAAATTCAGCCGACAGGCCCTCTTTCTTACCAGCCTCAATCCCCTTTTCCAGTACCTTTTGAAAACGGGCAGCCTGTAATGGGGCGATATGGTGTTGCGCTTTGTAAACGCCTATTTCACGGACCACCCTTTCTCTTGCGCCCAGCACCTCGAAAAGCTTTCTATCGAGCGAGTCGATCACCTTCCGTTTGTTTTCCAGGGCAGTATCAATGGCCGGCTGCTGGCCTTTGGCTTTGTTCACCGCGGCGATAGCCGCCAGCGTGATCATGATGACGGGAAACTTATTTTTCATAGCCGGACACACCTCCATTTTAATGCCACTTTTTTTTATCAAACTGCGTTTCGCTGTTTGGTATTCCACCAAAACGTACCCGAATTTTTAAGGGGTAGAAATTTTTTATCTATTTTTAGCACAGCCAAAGCATGCACTATATTGCCAGAGAACTTCCCACATACTGAGAAAGATATTTTCCAACAGATTGCTGACGGCGATCATGAAGCCTTTACCCGGTTGGCGGATCAGTATTGGAATAACCTGTATGGGCAGGCGATGGCTTACCTGAAAGACTCTCACAAAGCCCAGGATGTAGTCCAGGAAGTATTTCTGACGATCTGGAAAAACCGCAGCTCCCTCTCAGGCATAGAACGGCCGCAGCACTATTTATATACAATGGCCAAAAACAGGATACTGAGTGAATTCAGGAAGAAGCTGATGATCCCGATCCCTGACCATATTGAACAGCTGCAACCGGCAGCCGATTCACCGGCAGATGAACGGCTGGCCACCAAACAACTCCGGGAGCTGGTACAGGCGGCGGTAGACCAGATGCCTCCCCAACGCCGGGCTGTTTTTGAGCTGAGCCGGCAGGAAGGGCTAAAGTATGAAGAGATTGCAGCGCGACTGGGAATTTCCCGGGAAACGGTGAAAGGGCATATGATAAAGGCCCTGGCACAGGTACGAACCTTTATGCGGCATGCGTTGCGATTCCTGTTCCAGATTTTTTTTTAAACGGACCAACCCTCTTTTTACATTGATGCGTCTTTATAGTATATGCACATCGAAGAATTCAAGGATCTACTGGAAAAATACCTGGATGACAGGATCTCGCCGGAAGAGCGCCAGCGGCTGACGGTTGCGCTGGAAGACCCGGCCTGTGCGCAGCTACTGGACGAAACGGTCTACGGGGAACTGGTGGCAGGAGCCTATGAAGGAACACCGGATGAAGGGATCAGGCAACTGATCATGCAGCGTCTCCACCAGGAAACGGCTCCTGTACGCACCATCAGGCCCCGGCGTTATCAATGGGCTGCCGCAGCCGCCATACTTGCTCTCATAGCCGGGGCATATTTATGGCTGCAACGGCCGGCCAAACACCCGGCAGTGCAGCCGCCTGTCGCCCATATAATACCAGGCTCCAACAAGGCCATCCTGACCTTATCAGATGGATCTGCCATCACATTGGACAGCACCGGCAACCAGGTGATCAGGCAGGGCGCAACCGCTATCCATCAACAGGGCGGCCAGTTAAAATATGATGCCCAAAGCGCCCCCGCCGCCGTTGAATATAATACGCTGGCAACTCCCCGGGGCAGCCAGTTCCGGGTCATGCTCCCGGACGGCACGCAGGTGTGGCTGAACGCAGCTTCCACACTGCGTTACCCCACGGCTTTTACAGGTCCGGAAAGACTTGTAGAGGTGAACGGGGAGGCTTATTTTGAAGTAGCGGGCAATGCTGCCCGGCCATTCAAAGTAAAGATTAAAGATGCGGAGGTACTGGTGCTGGGAACAAGTTTTAATGTGAATGCCTATGCCGATGAACCCATCACACAAACTACGTTACTGCAAGGCTCCATTAAATTATCTGCCAATAACAACCAGGTATTACTTAAACCCGGGCAACAGGCTACTTTGGCGACTGATAAAGCGTTCCACATCAATGAAATAAATCCCAACGATGCTATTGCCTGGAAAAACGGCTATTTCCTTTTTAAGAATGAGAGCATCGAAAGCGTTATGAGAACCATCGCACGCTGGTATGATGTAGACGTTACCTACCAGGGCGATGTAAAGCAGCAGCGTCTTGGCGGAACCGTTTCCCGTTACGAAAAACTGGAAGATCTATTAAAGACCATCGAATTAACCAAAAGCTTAAAATTTAAAATTGAGGGAAGGAGGGTAACCATTATGCCGTAACATCTTTACGCTGCATTGCTATTACTTAAAGCCCCGTGTGGCGCGCGACGCACCGGGCCCAAGCCTCAGTGGCACCTGTCATGGAATAGCTAACTAACATGCCAGCCAGTTTATAAAACCAAACATTTATTTGTACGATATCCCAAATACATATCTGTGCAGGGGTATCCTATGCGCTCTTTAAATATTCCTCAGTTATGAAACTTACACTAGTGCTATTACTTGCAACCGTATTGCAGGTCAGAGCGGCAACATACGCTCAATCGATTAATCTGAAAGTTAAAAATGCATCCCTCGAAGAAATATTTACACAGATAAGGTTGCAAACGGGGTTTAACTTTTTATACAATCCCAGTGTACTGGAGGAAACCAGGAAAGTTTCCGTCACAGTTACCAATGCCTCGCTGAAAGCAGTGCTGGATCAATGTTTCAAAGACCAGCCCGTAGTATACGTGATCACTCAGAACAACGTAGTGATCAGCCGCAAGACCCCGGTACCGGAAACACATGCCGCACCCGTGGCAGACATCAGGATAACCGGGCAGGTAAACGACAGTAAAGGCTCGCCTGTTCCCGGGGTATCGGTCACCGTTAAAGGCGCCGCCACCGGCGCCATTGCAGATGGCGATGGTAAGTACAGCATTTTAGTGCCGGATAGATCTGCCATCCTGGTATTCCGCTCGGTTGGCTTTATCAGCCAGGAAATAGCGGTGAATGATCAAACGGTGATCAATGTAACCCTGGCAGAAAAGCCATCGGCTTTGAACGAGGTGATCGTGGTGGGTTATGGTTCACAAAAGAAAGCGGATGTTACCGGCTCTATCGCCTCTATAGATGAAGAAGCGCTGAAAAGCGTGCCGGCAAGCAACCTGGTAAGCGCGCTGCAAAGCCAGGCGCCGGGGCTCGACATACAAAAAGCCGGCGGTAACAGTCACCCGGGGGCCACTCCCTCCATCTCTATCCGGGGGCAGCGTTCCCTGGGCGCCACCAACGACGTATTGTATGTTGTAGACGGCATACCCTTCAACGGCACCTATATTAATGACCTTAACCAGGATGATGTAGTAGCCGTGCAAATATTAAAAGACGCTTCCGCTACTGCTATTTATGGTTCAAGAGGCGCCAACGGAGTCATACTGATCACCACCAAACGGGGCAAAACAGGTGCGCCGGTAGTTACTTACAGTGGTTATGCCGGCGTGGTAAGCCCGCTTGGTTACTATGATGTGATGGATCCCAAAGCCTATGAAACCTACAAAAAATGGGGCTATTACAATGCAAACAATCCGAATACCATTGGTACTCCCAATCCATATAATGGAATAGATGATCCTAAGTTCTATACAGATGGGATCACCTTCCTGCCTGCTGAACTGGCCGGTATAAAAAACGGCACTGCTACCGACTGGCAAAAGCTGATTTTTAAGAACGGGTTTAAAACCAATCACCAGCTGGGCTTGTCCGGCGGTACAGCCTCCACCAAATATGCGGTTTCCGCTGGTTTTTATGACGAAACCGGTTTGTTTCCCGGTCAATCGTTCAGGCGTTATAGCTTCAAAGCAAGTATTGACCAGCAACTGGGAAAAATATTTAAAGTGGGCATCAGCTCGATGAATACGGTGAGTAAAATTAACGGGGAAAGCATCAACCCGGTGGCCCAGGCGCTTACATCCAGCCCGCTTACCGTTCCCTACGACGAAAAAGGCAACCTCATTCCATTCCCGGGAGGCGGCTCCTTAACTTATAATCCCCTGGCCAACCTGAAGCCTGGCGCAGTGGTCCAGAAACGTTCCCGGTATAATACCTTTACCACTGCATATGCAGAAGCACAGATTACGCCGCACCTTAAATACCGTTTTAACGGGGGCGTGGAAATTACTCCGGAAACTTATGGCGAGTTTTATGGCAGCGCCACTTATCAGAACCTGAGCGGTCCTTCCACTGCAAAAAATACCAATTACGATTACTATGATTATACGCTGGAAAACCTGCTGGTGTATGAAAATACGTTTGCCAAAAATCATCACTTAACGGCTACCGGCCTGTTTAGCTACCAGGAGGATTATAAATCATCTACCACCTTCAGCTACAACAATATCCTGGCAGATTATATCCAGTATTTCAACCCTGCACTGGGCGCCAATCTCAAAGGAGAGGGCAGTTATTCGAAGTTCAACATCGTTTCCTTTATGGGACGTATTAACTACGACTATAACAGCAAATACCTGTTAACCCTCACCATGAGATCCGACGGTTCTTCTACGCTGGCGCCGGGGAATAAGTATCATGTGTTCCCATCGGCAGCCGTTGGCTGGAACATCACCCGGGAAGATTTCATGAAAAACATTCCAGCCATATCAAACCTGAAGTTGCGCGCCGGCTACGGAACAGTAGGAAATGCGGCCGTAAATCCTTACCAGACACTGGGGGGACTGGCATCCATCAATTACAATTACGGTTCCTCCAACGTTACCGGCACTTATCCTAATAATGTGCCCAATCCCAACCTGGGCTGGGAATACACAGCAACGCTGAACATGGCCGTCGACTTCAGCCTGTTTAACGACCGCCTCAGCGGATCAGTGGATGTTTATCAGCAACGCACCAGCGATCTTATTCTTCCACAAAACCTGCCCATTACAACGGGCTATACTTCACAGTTCCTTGCCAACGTAGGTAAAACCGAAAACAAAGGGCTGGAGATCAATATTGCTTCTGTCAATATCAGGGCCGCAAGCCGGAAAGATTTTGGCTGGACCACCAATTTCAATATCACCTTTAACCGCAATAAAATTACCGCGTTGCAAAACGGCGTCACCCAGGACATCGGTAATAACCGGTTTGTAGGCGCTCCTATTAATGCGCTTTATAACTATGTACGGCTGGGTATCTG
The DNA here is from genome assembly GCF_036569185.1 of Chitinophaga sp. Classification (GTDB taxonomy): domain Bacteria; phylum Bacteroidota; class Bacteroidia; order Chitinophagales; family Chitinophagaceae; genus Chitinophaga. The sequence goes on along the minus strand of NZ_DATCRD010000183.1, from coordinate 34,012 downwards.
GCAAAATACAGCAGCCGATTCGGCCCTGGCCAGGAAGCTGAACCTCACGATGCTGGGATCGGGTTCTGTGATCGGTACCATAAAAGTAGCAGACCTGAATGGCGATGGTGTAATTAACTCGAACGACCGTACGATTGTGGGCTCACGGCAGCCAAAATTTTTCGGTGGCTTCACCAACCGCTTTAGTTATCGTGGCCTGGATCTGACCGTGGTAGCTACCTACCGCGTGGGAGGCACACAGATCGCTTACTGGCTTCAGCCCGGCAGTAACGTAAATGCACTAAACGGGAAGATGAATAACCTGAACATTAATTACTGGACCCCTTATAATAACGAAAACACCTATCCTAAACCTAATTTTAACGTAGGCTCGCCCACCTATGGCGACCTCCTGGGTTATTATGATGCCACTTATCTTAAAATAAGGACGATCAATCTTGGCTACACGTTGCCGCCTCAGATGATCCGTAAACTCGGTATACAGGCGCTCCGGGTGTATAGCAGTTTGAATGACGCCATCATTTTATTCTCCCCGCTGCACAACCGGTTTCCAGGTGTAGACCCCGAATCCGCAGGCACCCTGGGCGTAGATACACCGCCGAATAAATCGATACTGTTTGGTTTAAATGTTACATTTTAATTTCTATCACGATGAGATCTATTATATATAAATCCATTCCACTGGCAGCTATTGCTTTTTTAAGTCTGAGCTGTAACAAACAATTGATTGAAGAGCCTCATTCAGGGCTGATTCCACAATATTTCAATACTGCACAGGGCTTTCAGTCGGGCCTGGATGCCGCGTATGCCGGTAACCGGAATATATGGGGAACTGAAAACTTTATGACCATGACCGTGCCCGGCACCGATGAATTCAAATCCGGCGGCGGCGGTAATAATGATTTCAATATTTATTCCAGCAGCTTCGACGCCAGCAGCGGCTGGGTGTCTGGCATCTGGAATGCCTGTTACACCTTCATCAACAACTGCAATGGTATCATTGACAACGGACCGGTGGTAACCGGCCTTGATCCTAACACTGTGAAGCAGAAAGTGGCTGAAGCAAAATTCCTGCGCGCCAATTACTATTTCCTGCTGGTCCGTTTCTGGGGCCCTGTTACGCTTAACACCCATTTTATCACAGAGCCCAGCACCAGCGCTACCAGGGCGCCTCTTGCGGATGTTTACAACTTTATTATCCAGGATTTAAAAGACGCCATTGCCGGATTGCCACCAAGTCCTGTGCAAAACGGCGTATTGCCAGGTAAAGCCACTGCGGCGGCGGCATCGCACCTGCTGGCAAAAGTATATCTCACCAGGGCTTACTCTGATGCTAAACAATCCGATGATTTCCAGAATGCCTATGCTACTGCAAAAGGCCTGATCGATAACAGCGCAGGCTTAGGTCTTGGCCTGCTGCCTGATTTTGCTTCCGTATATGCCGAGGGCAACGAGGGCAGCAAGGAAGTGCTGTGGAGTGTACAACATACTACCAATCTTACCTATAACAACAACAGCAGCGAATTAAATTTTCACTATGTAATGGGATATGAAAACTTCCCCGGCCTGGTTCGCTCTATGGCCTATGGGCGCCCGTTTGCGCGTGTACAGCCCACCCGCTGGATGAGCGACACCTGCTTTGCTGATAAAACAAACGATACCAGGTATTATAAAACGTTCCAGTCGGTATGGCTATCCAATTCCGCCGATAAAATCCCGAAAGTAAATGGTGTTCCCAAATATGCGCTTGGCGACACCGCTATTTTTATGCCCGGAGTTGATGTGAGCGATGCGGAGATTAACGCAACACGCTACCTGCTGGTACCGCCCCGGAAGTATACCCTGCAGTTATTTCCGACCATGCTCAAATACCAGGATACTAAAAGGGCGGGTATTAATGATCCATCAGTAAGACCGGTAATTGCCTACCGCCTGGCAGAAACTTACCTGCTGGCGGCGGAAGCAGCTTTCAATATTGGCGACAACGCCAGCGCCGCCCTATATATTAATGCGGTACGTGCGCGGGCCGCATTTCCCACCGGGAATGCAGCAGCCATGGCTATTACGCCAGCTGATGTAACGCTGGATTATATCCTGGACGAAAGAGCGCGTGAGTTAGCCGGAGAACAAACCCGCTGGCTGGACCTGGTGAGAACAAAGAAACTGATAGAGCGTGTAAAATTACATAACCCGGATGCCGGGGTGAATATTAAAGACAAGCATCTGCTGCGGCCAATACCTCAAAGCCAGATAGACCGGACCATTACCGGTGATAAGTACCCGCAGAATGCCGGTTACTGACCAGGTATTTTGCATGTCCGCGGATCGCTTACAGATCCGCGGACCATTTTCTCTTATACCGGCCTTTGATTCAAAAAGTATAAAGACTCAATCATGATCAAAAGATATTTCAGCAGCATTCTTTTCCTATCGTTTTTTATTGTTCAGGTAACATTTGCACAGTCGGCCTCTCCCCTGCCGGATTGGGCTTTGGGAGGTTTTGTAAGACCACCCGGGAAGAATCCTATCATTTCACCGGACACCACTACCGAGTTCACCGACCCGATGAGCAAGTCGGTCATAAAATGGGAGATCAACGATACCTTTAACCCCGGAGCTGCTGTTAAAGAAGGTAAAATAGTGGTGCTTTACCGGGCGGAAGATAACACCGGTATAAAGATCGGTAGCCGTACATCACGCCTTGGCTATGCCGAAAGCAAGGACGGACTGCATTTCAAACGGAAAAAAGAACCTGTTTTTTTCCCGGCGGAGGATGATCAAAAAGCATTTGACTGGCCTGGTGGCTGTGAAGATCCGCGAATAGCCATCACTGAAGATGGTACTTATGTGATGCTGTATACCCAGTGGAACCGTAAGGTACCGCGTTTGGCGGCAGCCACGTCAAAAGACCTGGTGCATTGGACCAAGCACGGGCCTGTTTTCCAGGACGCCTATAACGGTAAGTTCTTCAACATGGCAACCAAATCAGCCTCCATTCTCACGCAGGTGAAGGGTAATAAGCAGGTGATTGCCAGGGTAAACGGGCAGTACTTCATGTATTGGGGCGAGCGGCATGTGTATGCAGCCACCTCAACCAATCTTACCGACTGGCGCCCTTTAGTTGACGATAAAGGCGAATTGCTGATCCTGGCCTCTCCCCGAAAAGATTATTTTGATAGCGATATGACCGAATGCGGCCCTCCTGCCCTGCTTACCGATAAGGGCATTGTGCTGTTATACAATGGCCGGAACAGTAACACCAAAGGCGATAAACGTTTGGCGGCAGGCACCTACAGCGCCGGCCAGATGTTGTTTGACAAAAACGACCCCACCAAACTGATAGCGCGGCTCGATGAGCCATTTTTCAGGCCCCGTGAAGCTTTCGAGAAACGGGGACAGTATGCAAGCGGAACTGTTTTTATAGAAGGGCTGGTATGGTTTAAACAGAAATGGCACCTCTATTACGGCTGTGCCGACTCCAGGGTGGGAGTAGCCATTTATGACCCAAAACACCCGGCAGACCCTGATCCTGTGGAGGATACCGGCCGTTAAGGATACTTATAAACAGGTGCTCCCCCTGAAGGGGAGCGCCGTTCTAAACATGGTTGGCGAAGGTGGCCGTCCGGCCACATCAGGTTTTCCATTTGGCAGATTTATTTGTATATTGTTGACAAGCATAATCCCTTATAGCTTATGGCAATGAGCTGAATTTATACAGGGCCTGTCCGGTAACCTGCCCTTGAATTTATTATGTTTATCAATTAATACCAGAATATCAAAACGGCAATATCCATATCCTGTCGCTACTTTGACCTAAAGTATATGTTTAAACAGAAATTGATTATTCATATTATCTGGGTACAGTTATGCTGTCTCTCTCTAAACATAGTTCATGCTCAATCAACGCTTATTAAACAAAAAAAGGAAGAATGGCCTTTTATTAAAGACAGCATCGCGTTGATCGATAATCTGAATCAGATTGGATTGCTATATCATTTAAAAGATCTTGACAGCAGCTTCTATTATGCGATGAAAGCCAAGCGTATTGCGAGCAGACTGCATTATCGTAAAGGGATAACTGATGCAGATAACGTTATTGCGACAATGCTTTTGCTGAAAGGTTTGTTTAAAGAATCGTTGGAATTATATAGTAAGGTACTAATTGCCTACCAGGCGCAGTCTGACTCAGCTAATGCAGGGCAGGTACTGAGCAATATAGCCACTGCCTATAAAACGATGGGAGACACTAAAAAAGCTGTAATATTTTCCCGGTACGCCCTTCAGGCAGTCGCCCATTTGAAGCAGGATAGTATTGTGAGCTTGCTATATATCAATTATTGTATCAATAATCCGTCCCTTTCTGCAGACAGCGTAGGATATTATCTCCACAAATCCAGGGAAATCGCAGACCGCTACAAAGATGAGGCGATGATGGTTTTGTCAATGCAGGAACAAGCTGACTATATGCTTAAACAGGGGCAAAGACAGGAAGCGCTGCCCCTGATTAGTGAGTCCCTGTCCAGGTCTGTGAGCACCGGGATGGAATATTTTGAGATAAATGCATATGGGCTGTATGCCAATTATTACAACGATATACCGGATAGTGTTGTTCATTATTATAAGCAAGCCTACCAACTGATAGAGGAAATGGGGTTTTCCAGTGTTAAAGTTCCGGTATTAAAAGCAATATTGGAATTTACCAGGTTATCCAGCAATAAAGCAGATACCAGCCATATACAACATCTGATCTCATCGGTACTGACTACGGAGAACGAAAATCTGAAGAAGTTCATCGGGGATTATGTCAGGTATACCGCAATAGAAGATGACAACAAATTTCTGGAAATCAGCAACCGGAATAAACAAACCAAAATATGGTTGCTGATGGCAGCATTTAGCGTCACCTTCGTATTATTAGCTTTAATACTATGGCAGTTCCGGACCACCCGTTTGTTAAACGGGCGAATATCTGAAAAGAACAATCACATGCAAAAAGCGCTCAATTCACTGGAACAGAGCCAAACTGATAATACCCGGATGATGAAGATCGTTGCCCATGACCTGCGTAATCCGATTGGCGCATCACTTTCTCTTGCAGACCTGATGCTGGCGGATCCGGGCCGGTCAATGGAAGACAAGAATATGCTTGAAATGATGAGGACCTCATGTGAGCATTCACTGGAGCTGGTCAGTGACCTGTTGCAGATACATAACCGTGCGGAAGAGTTAAAGAGGGAATCAGTGGATATCCGGAATTTGCTGCATTACTGCGTAGAATTGCTACATTTTAAAGCAGCGGCGAAAGCACAGCAGATCCAGTTGCAGGCAGAGCCTGCGATAGTGTATGTAAGCAGGGAAAAAATATGGAGGGTGGTGAGTAACCTGATTACCAATGCGATCAAATTCAGCGCTACAGGCGCAGAAATTTTAGTACGCCTGCAAGTTAAGCCGGATATAATTATCATTTCGGTAGCAGATAATGGCATTGGCATCCCCCCGGAGATGAAGGAAGAGATATTTGATATGTTCACACGGGCTAAAAGGAAAGGTACAGCCGGGGAGCACTCCTTCGGACTGGGATTGGCTATCTCAAAGCAGATCGTAGAAGCGCACAATGGCCGCATCTGGTATGAAAGTGATCCGGGTAAAGGAACCACTTTTTTTGTGGAACTACCTGTAAACATTATAATTTGATCCTGCAAGATAGTAACACAGGTAATTCAACCAGAGGAAGCATTTTATCACCCGCCAACCACTGCTGATAATTATGTAAATCTTCCCCATAATTGTATAACAGCATCTCTCATGGCTTACCTAATCTTTGCATAAGTTCAAATAACCAGGTCTTATGCTGAATAATTATAGGATTTTAATAAAAGGAATGGTCTGCGACAGATGTATCCTGGCCATCCGGGAAGTGTTCCGGGAGCTGGATATCGCCGTGGTGAACATCCGTCTCGGAGAAGTTACTACTATATCCGCTTTATCGGCCCCGGATATTGCCATGCTCAGTAAAAAACTGGCAGCGCTGGGGTTTACGCTGCTGGAAGACAAAAAGACCAGGCTTGTACGCGATATAAAATCACTGATTGAACAAGTGTATTCAGGCAATTATGATTTCCCTGATAATTTCCGTTTCTCCGACCTGGTAGTAAGCAAGCTGCATAAAGACTATAATACCGCGAGCAGTATTTTTTCAGCCGCTGAAGATGTGACCCTGGAAAAATACATCATGGAATACCGGATAGAAAAAACCAAGGAGCTATTGGTTTATACCGATGAAACCCTGGCAGATATTGCATTTAAATTAGGATTCAGCAGCGCAGCGCATTTATCGCGCCAGTTTAAATCCACTACAGGCCTGAATCCCTCGTATTTCAAAAATATCCGCAAAACCAAGCTATCCCTTTCCCATGGTCAGGATCCCCGGTCTTAAAATTATATACAATTCACAGGTAATAGTATAACATCCCAGCCTCCCGCCCGGTGTAGCTTTGTAAAAAATCAGGAAATATGTCTACAGCTATATCAGCACAGCAGGAAACAACTGCTGTCAGAAAGAAAAAAACAGCAAGTATAAAAGAAACCTTTCCCGTATTGGAAATGACGTGTGCAGCCTGCGCTGTAAGCGTGGAATCGATGTTGAAATCAGTGCCCGGTGTAGAAGACGCCGGTGTTAATTTTGCCAATCAAACCGCCTGGGTACAATATAACCATGAAAGCGTTACACCTGAAGACCTGCAAAATGCTATCCGCTCTATAGGTTATGATCTGCTGATTGAAAAAGAAAACCAGGAAGAAGTTAAAGAAGAAGCCCGGCGAAGGCATTACCAGGAAATAAAAAGAAGAACGGTCTGGTCATCCGTACTATCGCTGCCGGTGGTCATCATTGGTATGTTCTTTATGAATATGCCATATGGCAACTGGATCATGATGGCATTGGCCACCCCGGTGGTGTTCGTCCTGGGCCGCAGCTTTTTTGTGAATGCCTGGAAGCAGGCCAGGCACAGGAAAGCCAATATGGATACACTGGTAGCGCTCAGTACCGGCATAGCCTGGCTTTTCAGTGCATTTAATACCATATATCCCCAGTTTTGGCACCAGCGTGGTTTGCATCCGCATGTTTACTTTGAGGCCGCTGCCGTTGTAATCGCCTTCATCTCACTGGGTAAACTACTGGAAGAGAAAGCCAAATCCAATACTTCTTCTGCCATAAAAAAACTCATCGGGCTGCAACCTAAAACAGTGTTGCTGGTTGGCCCCGGCGGCAATACCAGTGAAGTGCCCATTGCGGCCGTTAAAGCAGGCGACCTGCTGCTGGTAAAACCCGGTGAAAAGATCCCTGTAGATGGTAAGCTGGCTGCCGGCGAATCTTATGTAGATGAAAGCATGATCACAGGCGAGCCGGTACCTGTTGCCAAGAAAGAAGGCGATAGCGTGTTTGCAGGTACCATCAACCAGAAAGGCAGTTTCCGTTTTATTGCAGAAAAAGTAGGTACAGATACACTCCTGGCGCAGATCATCAAAATGGTGCAGGAAGCCCAGGGCAGTAAGGCCCCGGTACAGAAACTGGTAGACAGGATCGCCGGGATATTCGTGCCCGTAGTAATTGGCATTGCTATCCTGACTTTTATTTCCTGGATGGTATTGGGTGGAGATAATGCTTTTACCCATGCCTTACTGACTTCCGTTACCGTGCTGGTTATAGCCTGCCCCTGCGCGCTTGGCCTGGCTACGCCCACAGCCATTATGGTGGGCGTGGGCAAAGGAGCGGAAAACAACATTCTTATTAAGGATGCAGAAAGCCTGGAGCTTGCGCATAAGGTAGATGCTGTGATACTGGATAAAACCGGTACCATTACCGAAGGCAAACCGCTAGTTACCGACATCAACTGGAACAGCGTAGAAACAGATCAACAGGTACTGCAATCTGTATTATTTGCGCTGGAATACCAGTCGGAACATCCGCTGGCAGAAGCTGTAACAGGATACTTATCGGCCGCCGGCATAGGACCGGTAGCGTTAAAAGGTTTTGAAAGTATTACCGGGCAAGGCGTAACAGGCACTTATAACGGGCAGACCTATTTTGTGGGTAATAAACGTTTACTGGAAGCAAACCATATTATTATAAACAACAGGTTGGCCGCACAGGCAGCGGGTTTACAGGAAGAAGCCAAAACAGTTATTTATTTTGCTGATACCAAAGAACTGCTTGCCATTATTGCTATTGCAGATAAAATAAAAGAAACTTCGAGGCAGGCTATCCAGTCATTACAACGTGATGGAATTGCAGTATATATGCTTACAGGCGATAATGAGCATACTGCCGCAGCCGTAGCAAGAGAGATAGGCATAGCCACCTATAAAGCGGAGGTATTGCCCTCCTATAAGGCAGCCTTTGTAAAAGAGCTGCAGCAGGCCGGCAAAGTAGTAGCCATGGTGGGCGACGGTATTAACGATTCCCAGGCCCTGGCCCAGGCCGATGTAAGCATTGCGATGGGCAAAGGCTCCGATATAGCCATGGACGTTGCTAAAATGACGCTGATCACTTCCGATCTTAACAGCATTCCAAAAGCGCTCAGGCTTTCTACCAAAACGGTGAGCACCATTAAACAGAATCTTTTCTGGGCCTTTATATACAATGTGATCGGTATCCCCATTGCCGCCGGTGTATTATTCCCGGTAAACGGGTTCCTGCTGGATCCCATGATTGCCGGCGCCGCCATGGCCCTCAGCTCTGTGAGCGTAGTGAGCAACAGCCTGCGACTGAAAGCGGCAAAGTTATAATACGGAAAATAAAAATGTACGAAGAATGAGTTCACAGATATGGAGCACTGCAGCAATTATCCATGAAACCAATAATGTTGTAACGATAGTATTTAATACAAACGGGCATCCTTTTCAATATAAAGCAGGGCAGTTCATTAATATTACACTTGAAATCAATGGCGCCCCTGTTACCCGGTCTTATTCCCTAAGCTCATTGCCTGACAAAGATGCCAGGCCATCTATAACTGTTAAAAAAGTGCCGGGAGGCCTGATGAGCAGTTATATTACTGATAACGCCAGCCGGATTCAGTATTGGCAGGTATCAGGCCCCTTTGGTTCATTTACGCCAGCGCAGGACACTTACCATAAAGATCATGTTGTACTACTGGCCGGCGGCAGCGGTATTTCACCGCTGTTTTCCATAGCCCGTTCAATCATCCACCGATCCCAACATACTGCCGTTACGCTTATTTATTCCAGTCGCACCAAAGAAGAGATCATTTTCCGCAAAACGATGGAAGAATGGGCGGCCCGGCATCAGGGGCGGGTAAATATCCACCATGCTATATCGCAGGCAGAAGATACTGATGCTACATCTCCTGACTTCATTAAAGGAAGGATCAATAAACTCGTTGCGAGGAAACTTATCAAATTAATTGTAGGAGATGCGATGGACACTGCTCATTACTTTCTCTGCGGGCCTGTTGAATTAATGAAGATGTATAGGGATATGCTCACCAGTCAGCAGGTACAGGACGATAACATTTACATGGAGTGGTTTGCGCCGGAGCAGGAAGCAGGCGATACTTCCATACCGGAAAATATGCAGGAAGTATTGCTGCATTTTTTTGAACAGTCCAACCTGCTGGAGGTGCATCCCGGGAAATCTATCCTGGCGGCCGCTCTCGAGGATAAAATCCCGCTCCCCTACTCCTGCAAATCAGGTACCTGTGGAATATGCGCTGCCAGGCTAACATCCGGGAAGGTGAGCATGGTCTGCAATTATGCACTGAGGAAACCGGACCTGGAAGCGGGGCTTATCCTGCTTTGCCAGAGCTATCCGCTAACCAACGATGTAACCGTGGAAATTGACTGATAATAATTATATAAAAGTTACAGGCAATAGTATAAGATGCAACATCCGTACCCGCAGTAACTTTACATCATCAAATCAAAATAATTTAACTTTTAAAGAAATAAACATGGAAACAGTTCAGTTCAAAACAAATATTAAATGTTCAGGTTGTATCGCTGCCGTTACGCCGGTATTAAATGAAGTAGCTGGTCAGGATAACTGGGAAGTAGATCTTCTCAGCCCGGATAAATTATTGGTCGTTTCTACAGATAAGGCAGGAAAAGAGCAAATACAGCAGGCCATCGAAAAGGCAGGGTATAAAGCAGAAGCAGTAGCCTAAATTAATACCGTCATTATTTTAAACACACAGCCCGGTAGTTAATCAGCAAAAACAGTGGATCAATTTTCTGTTCACTGCTGGTTAACTACCGGGCTATTTATATCCTTACCAATCTCAGCTATTATAACATCCCACTTCGTAGATAGCCTTCCCCTTTTTACTATGCCCAATAAGCTGCCACATACATTCTTGCGGGTTTTAATTTCCTTTCAACCAGGCCATTACAGCCGGACCGCTGCATTAATGACCAGTGCTGGTATGATATTTATGACAGCTGTCAGATAATACCCCGGAATATGAAGAAGCTCATACTATCTGTAACCATACTGCTGTTAGTAGCGCTTGTTGTGCATGCGCAACATGAACATCATATGAACAAAAAAGATACAGGCAGATCAGGTAAGCCGATAAAAGATAGTGCAATGCAGGAAGAAGGAGATATCCCGATGAGCCATGCTTTTTCGCTTCATCTGCCTATGAACAGGAATGGCTCCGGCACCGGTTGGCTGCCGGATGCTTCTCCAATGTACGGCTATATGCTGCATTCAAAAAAGTGGATGTATATGGTACATGGCAACCTGTTCCTGCGGTACACCAACCAGGATGCGGGCAATAAAGGAAGCAGGGGCAACAGCAGGCTGGATGCACCCAACTGGTTTATGCTGATGGCGCAGCGTAAGGTGGGCAGCAAAGGGTTGTTTCATTATAATGTGATGATTTCCCTCGACAGGCTTACGGAAGGCGGCGCAGGATACCCGTTGTTATTCCAGTCCGGCGAAAGCTGGCATAACAAGCCGTTGGTGGACAGGCAGCATCCGCATGACCTTTTTTCTGAGCTGTCTGTCAGTTATACCTACGCTTTTTCCAGGAAAGTGGATGCGTTTATTTACTTTGGTTATCCCGGGGAGCCGGCCATTGGCTCTGTGGCATTTATGCACCGGCCCTCTGCGCTTTCAAATCCTGATGCCCCCATCAGTCATCACTGGAATGATGGCACCCATATCACTTTCGGGGTGGCTACACTTGGCGTAAGATTAGACAGGTTCAAGCTGGAAGGCTCTCTTTTTACCGGCAGGGAGCCGGATGAGAACAGGTATGATTTCGACAAAATGCGGTTCGATTCCTGGAGCGGCCGATTATCATACAATCCTTCACAGCACTGGGCTTTCCAGGTTTCGCACGGGTATATCAAAAGCCCCGAGTTATTGCACCCGGATGAAAACGTTAACCGTACCACTGCTTCTGCTGTTTTCAGCCTGCCGCTGGAAAATGACCGCTGGGTGAATGTAACAACGCTATGGGGACTGAATAAAACTACCGGTCATAACGGCGAGAATGCCGTGTTGCTGGAAGGTGCTTTACGTTTGAAAAAGACGGAGGTATATACCCGGTACGAATGGGTGCAGAAATCAGTGGAAGAACTGGACCTTGACCCGGTGAAGTATGGAGAAGAAACCATTTTTCCGGTGAATGCGCTTACTGCCGGCATCAGCTATGATCTGCTGAATATAGCAAAAACGCGGCTTGCTTTGGGCGGACAGTTCAGTGTGTTCTTTAATGAGCGTTCGCTGTACGGGTTGTATGGAAAAAATCCTATGGCTTTGGAGGTTTACCTGAGACTTTATCCAGGGTTGATGAAAATGAATATGCAACATAAATAATACCTGATATGAAAACACATTCCGGGAACCTGATAAAAGCTAAGGAAACTGCCCTTGTTTCCATCTCCCATTAAAATATAAAACAAACACAAAATTATATAACATTCAATGGAGGAGTTACCCCTATTTTTACCACGAAATGAAAAAGGCACTTGCACTCATATTAGCACTTCTTTATGTAAGCTCCTCTACCGGCGCCACCTTCCATATGCATTACTGTATGGGCAAGCTGGTGGAAGTGATGCTATGGCATGGGGAAGCAAAAAAATGCAGCAAGTGCGTTGCTAAACCCTGCCAGGCATGCGCCAAAAAATGTTGCAGGGATGAACATAAAACGGTGAAGCTGGAAAAAGACCAGAAAGCCGCTGAATATGCCTTTCATTTTATCCAGGTGGCAGCAGTGGCTGCTCCCCTTTCCTTTTTTGAGCTTCTACAGGTATATGCAGCTTCTTTGATGGTGGAATACCCCACCGGTAATGCGCCGCCCCGAAGCAGCAAAGTGCCGCCCCATATCCTCCATTGTACCCTCCTTATCTGATTCCTGCCCCGGTTTACTACCCGGTAATTACCTGATCTTTTTGGCAACATAGCCAGCGCTATGGCTTATGCTGTACTGCCTCCCGCAGTAACGGCTGTCTCATGCCAGAAATACAACAATATACAATAGCTGCGGCTGCAGCTGATTACAGAAAAGAACAGATATGGTACATCGTATTATAGAATGGTCATTACGCAACCGGTTTATCGTACTGGTGATGGCGGCAGCTATGTTTGCCTGGGGAATTTTTGCAGTAAAGAAAAACCCTATTGACGCCATCCCCGATCTCTCCGAAAACCAGGTAATTGTATTTACAGAATGGATGGGCCGTGGCCCTCAACTGATCGAAGACCAGGTCACCTATCCGCTGGTGACTAATTTACAGGGGCTTCCCAAAATCAAGTATGTACGTGGTACTTCCATGTTTGGCATGAGCTTCATCTACATCATCTTTAATGATAACGTAGATATTTACTGGGCCAGGGAAAGAGTACTGGAGAGACTAAGTACCATTTCCAGGACATTGCCAACCGGGGTTACACCGCAACTGGGGCCTGATGGCACCGGCGTAGGACATATCCTCTGGTATACGCTGGATGCACCGGGTATGGACCTGGGAGAACAGCGCGCCCTGCAGGACTGGTACATAAAATTCGCCCTGCAGAATGTAGAAGGGGTGAGTGAAATAGCCTCCTTTGGCGGTTTTCAAAAGCAATACCAGGTTACCGTAGATCCTAACAAACTGCTTTATTATAAGCTCTCCGTAGCAGAAGTGATCAACGCCATCCGTGCAAATAACAATGAATCCGGCGGGCGGAAATTTGAGCTGAGCGACATAGGCTATATCATTAAAACATCCGGTTACCTGAAGTCGGTTGCTGAGATAGAAAACATTCCCGTTAAAACACAGAACAGTATACCTATCCGTGTGGCCGATGTGGCCGCAGTACAAATGACGGGAGAAACCAGGCTGGGCATTTTCGACCAGGACGGGCAGGGCGAGCGTGTAGGCGGCATCGTTGTAATGCGTTATGGTGAAAATGCAGCAGCCGTAATAGATAAAGTGAAAGCAAAAATGGAGGAGGTAGCCAAAGGATTTCCACAGGGAGTAAAGTTTGATATTGTGTACGACCGGGGCGAGCTTATCAAGGAATCTGTAGACTCCATCAAACATACGCTTATAGAGGAGATGATAGTGGTATCTGTTGTGGTGATCATCTTCCTGTTCCACTGGCGAAGCGCGCTTAGCATTATTATCCAGATCCCCATCACGCTGGCAGCCAGCTTTATACTCCTGAACGCCTTTGGGATTTCTTCCAACATTATGTCGCTGACCGGTATTGCACTGGCCATTGGCGTTATTGTAGACAACGGCATCATCATGAGCGAAAATGCCTATAAACACCTGGCAGAGCGGTATGCGCAGTGGCAGGATGAGCAAAAAAACAAGTAACTATGAACTGGCTGAAGAATATATTTAAGAAAACGCCGCAATGGATATCAGAAGAAGAGCGGTTAAAGATCATTGAACAATCCAGCAAACAGGTATCCCGGGGGGTATTTTTTGCAACGGTCATTATCATTACCTCGTTCCTGCCGGTATTTATGCTTAGCGGCCAGGAAGGTAAGCTGTTTCACCCGCTCGCCTATACGAAAACTTTTATCATGATCGTGGATGCGTTTTTGGTGATAACGCTTGCACCCGTGCTCATCTCTTTCTTTATGAAAGGCAGGTTCAGGCCGGATCATGATAACCCCGTAAACCGGGTGCTGGAGAAAATTTATGAGCCCATTATAAAAGGCGTACTGAAATGGCGTAAAACAACCATCGCTATTAATGTGATCGCACTGGTTATTACCATCCCTTTGCTGAAAAGCCTGGGGAGTGAGTTTATGCCGCCGCTGGATGAACAAAGCATATTATTTATGCCGGTTACCTTACCGGACGTTTCAAACGGGGAAGCCAAGCGTATTTTACAGGTACAGGACAAGATCATCAAATCCGTTCCTGAAGTAGATAAGGTACTGGGGAAAGCCGGGCGGGCCAGCACTGCTACCGATAACTCGCCCATCAGTATGATTGAAACCATCATTATGCTGAAGCCCAAATCCCAATGGCGGGAAGGCAAAACCAAGAAAGACATCATCAATGAACTGGATAGCAAGCTGCAGATACCCGGCGTTGTAAACGGCTGGACCCAGCCTATTATCAACCGTATCAATATGCTGGCCACCGGTATTCGTACAGATGTTGGGGTAAAGGTATATGGTCAGCATCTCGATACTATTGCGGCAGTATCCGAGCGGGTGAAAAAAGCCCTGGAAGGCACTCCCGGTATTATGGACCTGTATGTGGAACCGGTTACAGGCGGCAAGTATTTAAATGTGGATGTTCGCCGGCAGGACCTGGCGCGTTATGGTTTGAACGTAGACGACGTGAACCAGACCGTGGAATCTGCACTGGGTGGCGCTCCCATCGGCAACACCGTGGAAGGCCGGCAACGTTTCTCCATCAGCGTGAGGTTAGCCCAGGACTACAGGAATAGCGTGGAGCGCATTAAACGTATACCGGTGATGTCGCCCACGTTTGGTGAAGTGCCTTTGTCGTCTGTAGCCGATGTGAAATTTGTAGATGGGCCACCCATGATCTCCTCTGAAAACGCGATGCTGCGCGGCGCTGTATTATTCAATGTACGCGGGCGCGATCTGGGCGGCACTGTGAGCGAAGCCATAGAAAAGATGAGTAAGGCTAAAGGCATTCTCCCTCAAGGATATTACCTGGAATGGAGCGGGCAGTATGAAAACCTGATCCGTGGCCAGCAAACACTGATGTGGATTGCCCCCATCGTGCTCATCATCATTTTCTTCTCCCTGTATTTTGCATTTAATTCTGTAAGGGAAGCATTCCTGAGCCTCATTACCGTGCCTTTTGCATTGATTGGCGGCGCCTATATGATCTATTGCTGGGGAGTGAACCTTTCTGTTGCAGTAGCGGTAGGTTTTATCGCGTTGTTTGGCATAGCCGTGGAAACGGGGATCGTGATGGTGATTTACCTGAACGATGCCATGCAGCAGCTGGTAAAGCAGAAAGGCAATTCTTCAGCAACAATTACTAAAGAGGACCTGCAACTGGCCGTTATTCACGGGGCTGCGAAGCGCTTACGGCCCAAACTCATGACCGTATGCGTATCCCTGTTTGGATTGGTGCCTGTTCTATGGGCCACCGGCGTAGGTACAGATGTGATGCAACCAATTGTACTGCCTATGATTGGCGGTGTGCTTACTTCTTCCACACATATTTTACTGGTAACGCCGCTGATCTTTTTACTGTCGAAGGAATATGAATTACGCAAGTACGGAAAAATAGAGATTCATGAAGTACATCACTAAATATATACTGATCATAACGTTCTGGGCGCCGTTAAAACTGGCGGCCCAACAAACGCCGGTATTACCGCTGGATACCATTCTGCAAAGAGTGGATAAAAATAATATCCTGTTACAAACATACGGTCTGAAAGCAGAAAGTTATAAATACAGTGCAGATGCAGCCACCGCCTGGATGGCGCCCATGGTTGGCGTGGGCACATTTATGACGCCATATCCCGGGCAAACGATCATGGACAACAGGGATAAAGGCAGCCTGATGCTGCAACTGGAACAGGATATACCTAACCCGGCCAAGCTGAATGCCAGGAAAAAATACATCGCTTCCCAGGGAAATATTGAGCGGGCCACGAGGGATATCACGCTGAATGACCTGAAGGCGCAGGCTAAACGCCTGTACTTTAACTGGATCATTGCTCAACAGCGTATTGCTGTATTAGAGGAGAATGAGAAGATCATGATAACGATGAAGAAGATCGAAGAAGTGCGCTATCCATACAATCAATCTCAGCTCAGCGGCGTATTTAAAGCCAATGCAAAGATTGAGGATAACCATAACATGATCCGTATGCAGGAAGGTACCATTGCAAAAGCCCGGTCCTGGCTCAACAGCCTGATGAACGCACCGGGCAGCCAGGTATTTGATATAGACACTGCTTACCAGCCGGTATTTGAACCAGCCTTCTCTTATGATACCGCTTCTCTTGCTACTGCAAGAAAGGATGTAATAAAAATGGATGAAAACATCCGCTCCATGCAGCTGAATATTGAAAGCATGAAACGGGAAAAGAAACCTGATTTCAAAGCAAGGTTTGATCACATGTATCCGCTCGATAAAATGATGCCCAATGCTTTCAGCGCCATGGGTATGATCAGTATCCCGATTGCGCCCTGGTCGTCCAGGATGTATAAATCAGGCATCAAAGCCATGCAGTATAATGTGCAGGCCATGGAAAAGGAAAGAGCCGCTATGCTGCAGGAAACACAGGGAATGCTGTATGGTATGCAGTATGAAATACAGTCTATGCAAAAGCGCATTAAAGCGATGGAAGAAAAAATCATTCCTGCACTACGGCAAACCCTGGATGCCAACTTCCTGAATTACCAGGAAAACAAACTGGCTTTATCTAATGTGATCGACTCCTGGGAAGCACTCACCATGATGCAGTCTGATGTACTGGATGAGAAATTAAAACTCTATGAAATGATAGTGGATTATGAGAAACAGTTATATCGTTAAAATGTTACCCGGTATGCTCCTGGTTTTATCCGGACTGGCTGCCTGTAAAAATAAAACAGGTAAAACTGATCATGCCGGGCATAATGAGCTGGCGATGGACAGCAGTATGGCCAGCCTTACAAAACCGGTGAATGCACAGGTGCTCGCCACCATTCCCGCTATCAGCGCAGAAAGCGGTATGCGGATCTATGCTTCGGAAGTAAATGGGGTTGTTACTTATGATACCCGTAATCAGACCAGTATCTCCAGCCGGGTTGGAGGACGCGTAGAGCGGTTGCTGATAAAATATAATTATCAGCCGGTAAAAAAAGGACAGTTGATCATGGAAGTATACTCCCCGGGCCTGGCGGCAGCCCAACGGGAACTCCTATACGTAGCGCATAGCAGCCCGGATATGCTGCCCGGGGCAAGGCAGCGGTTACAGCTGCTTGGCATGCAGCCGGGCCAGATTGACCAGGTGCTGAGAACAGGCAATGTCCTTTACCGCATCCCTGTTTACAGCAACAGCGATGGTTATATACTGGAAAAATCAGCAGTTGGTACGGCTGTCGCGCTCCCGGCTTCAGCGCCTGCCCCTGGCGGTGATGGTATGGCAGGCATGGGAGCCGGCGCCTCCACGACCGCAACATCCCCGGCTCCGGCTGCACCTGCGGCTACTCCTGTACTTCTGCGTGAAGGCCAGTATGTAAACGCCGGGCAATCGCTTTTTACCATTTACCAGGCCCAATCCCTGGTGGCTGAATTTGCCTTTCCATCCCGGTTAGCAGCCGGCATTAAACCCGGGCAGCCATTATTATTCTACCCCACAACCGATGACAATGCCATGCAGGCTGGCGCCATCGGTTTAATTGAGCCGGTATTCCGGGGGGGAGTGAACTTTACGCTGGCAAGGGTATACCTGGCCGATGATCATTTCCAGGTGGGACAACTACTGTATGCAAATGTTCCAATTGTGTATACCAACGGCTGGTGGCTGCCTAAAAAAGCGGTATGGCGGCTGGGTAATAAATCGATGCTGTTCAGAAGGGAGAAGGATGTATATGTTCCCGTTGCAGTAGAAACGGGCGTAGTGGCTAAAGATATGATACAGGTAACCACCAACATCGGCGACTGGAAAGTAGCCTCCAACGCTGCTTACCTGGTGGATAGCGAGAGCTTCATTAAAATCAATAACTAAACTGCAACAATAGCAATATGGAAAGAAAAAGTTTTTTAAAAGCAGTTGCGTTTGTTTCGCTTACGCCGGCAGTATTACTGGCTGCCTGTAAGGAAGCAGGTAAAAAAACAATGGCAGATGAAAAGAAGCAAACCTATACCTGCCCTATGCACCCGCAAATAGTGCAGGATAAGCCAGGCGCCTGCCCCATATGTGGTATGGACCTGGTACCATTTGATAAAAATAATAAAGAAGCTTCTCTTACCCTGGGAGAAAGCCAGATAGCATTGGCTAACATCACTACTACGGTAATCGGCGCTGGTGCATTATCCAACTTCAGGCAGCTGAATGGGCGACTGGTAACAGATCCGGAAAAGTCTGCTGTTATTTCCAGCAGGGTACCTGGAAGGATAGAAGCGCTGTATGTAAAAGAAACCGGTGTGAAGGTGAGCAAAGGTCAGCCTTTGTATAAAATATACTCTGAGCAATTGGCTTCCCTTCAGCAGGAATACCTGCTGGCAGTGGCACAGGTAAAGCAATTCCCGGATGATGCCCGTTTCCGGCAGATCGAAAAAGCGGCCCGGCAAAAACTGGCACTGTATGATCAGTCGGACGCCGATATCAACCAGTTGATACAAGCTCAAAAGGTGCATCCTTATGTCACCTATCCGGCTACTGTTAGCGGCGTGGTTTCGGCACTTACAGCCGCTGAGGGGCAATATGTACCGGAAGGTGGCGCCGTGATGCAGCTGGATGGCTATAGCCAGCTATGGGTGGAAGCCGATCTGTATCCCGCAGAAGCAGCTGCTATCCGTGTTGGACAATCTGTGAAAGTCATTATTGCCGGATGGGAAAATGAGCCGCAGCAAATGACCGTACAATTTATCAATCCGGCATTGCAGAGCGGCAGCCAGCTGATGCAGGTGCGGGGAAGTATTCCTAACCCCGATAACCGCTGGCAACCCGGTTTGCAGGCAAATATACTATTGCCCGTTACAAGCAAAGGCGATGTACTGAGCTTACCGGTAGATGCAGTTATCAGGGATGGTAAAGGCGCTCATGTGTGGATCGGAAAAGCCCGTGGAAAATTTGAGCCCCGTATGGTAAAAACAGGTATGGAAAATTTTGATGTAGTAGAAATTACAGATGGATTACACGCGGGCGATACCGTAGTTGTAACCGGGGCTTACCTGCTGTATTCCGAATATATCCTTAAAAAAGGCGCCGACCCAATGGCCGGTATGCCTGGAATGTAATTTCACCAATATAAAAATCCAAGACCAATGAAACAATTCACAAAAGTAGCCGTAGCTCCGGTATTTGCATGGATGTTCCTCGCCGCATGCAACACCGGCAAGACAAACAAAGAAAACAGTACTGCCGGTTCCGTTAATCAGCAGCAGCCGGCTGCAACCGAGGCTGCACCGGGTGTCCGGCTGAAAGATGATAAGCTGAACGCAGTATACGAGCACTATGCCCTCCTGACAACAGCATTGATAAAAGGAGATGTTAAAGAAGCCCGCCTTGCGGGAAATGCTATTGCAACAGGCGCCAGGGAAATACCAGGCGGCGAATCTATCGGCTTACATGCATCAAAAATCACCGCTACGGCTGATGTGGAAGCTCAGCGGGCGGCCTATTCAGCATTAAGCAATGACTTCATCTCCCTGGCAAAAAAATCCGGTCTTACTAACGGCCGGCTCTATATTGATTTCTGCCCCATGGCGATGAATGATAAAGGAGCTTATTGGATAAGCGGAGATAAATCTATACAGAATCCTTATTTCGGTGAAAAGATGATGACCTGCGGAGAAGTAAAGGAAACCATTCAATAACGCTTAATACAACCTGCATAAATTTCTTTAAACATCAAAAAACAGAAAAATGAAAAGGATCATTATCGGCGCTTTAGCGATGGCCACCATTACTTTTGCTGCCTGCAACAGCAGTCATCCATCTCATGAAGGCCATGAACACGACAGTTCCGCCATAGCAGGCGAAGCCGTGCAACAGGAAGCTGCAGCAGTAAAGCCTCAGTTTACAAATGTAGATCCTGCCACTGCAGCATCTTTAAAACTGGTAGTAGATCATTACCTGCATATTAAAAACGCATTGGCTGGAGATAATGCCAGCGAAGCCGCCAATGGCGGCAAAGGAATGGCAGCAGCCATGGAAAAAGTGGATAAGGCAGTAATGACATCCGAACAGCAGCAACTATATACCGAAAATGAAGATGATCTGAAAGAGCATGCAGGGCACATCAGCAAAAACGGAAATAATATTGAGCACCAGCGTGAGCACTTTGCACAGATGAGCGAAGATGTATATGCGCTTGTAAAATCTTTTGGTGGCGGTCAGGCGCTGTACCATGATCACTGCCCTATGTACAACAATAACAAAGGCGCCTTGTGGCTGAGTGAATCAAAAGAAATAAAGAACCCCTATTTCGGCAGCGAAATGGCTACCTGCGGAGCTGTTAAGGAGGTAATGGCGCCTTCGGCGCTTTAGATTGTCCTGGTGCTGGATTACGCTGATTATACTGATTAGCTGGATTTTATTTATTTTTTAGAGAGATAAGGGGAGATAAAACGTAATTATATGCTTTTATCGCGCTTCATTATTTTTATAAAAATCAAAAATCAAATTAATCAGTATAATCCGCGTAATCCAGCACCAGGACAATTTCTGCGCCGAAGGCGCAGGCTGTCATCAAAATTACGCTATGGTTTCTATTATTGCTGTTATATCGCCTATACTTTTGTTACCGGTTGATACAGCCGTACAACGAAGCCTGAACCTGTTATCCAAAGACGCTTCCTGTTTAAGATACAATGTTACTGTTTCCCCCGAAAGCCCCAGGTTATCGGCCAACAATGTCATTTCCCTTACACAGAGTTTCAACAGGTGGTTTCCTGTAACATGATGAATATAGGCTGTGGCCAGGTCCAGCAGGGAATTCATCAGGATAGCCACTGGCAGGGCAGGCAACTGCGGGAAGTGCCCGGCGCAATTAGTATCCTGAATTTTGCCCAAAGAAGCAGAAGCCGACGGACCGGAAAATGACAGATCAAAAAGCGGGTTTTTCTGATAATAGGGATTTTTTTGCCCGAAGACCGGTACCTCTCTGTATAAGTCGACATAGAAGCGCTCAAAAAGGGTGTGGTGCAGCACATGAAAGGTCGCATCTATTCCACAGATGAGTTGATTTTGGTTGTCCAGTAAACATGCTTTTATTGTGGCTTTTCTTTTGCTGAAAAAAGTACATTCTGCTGTTGCTATCAGTTCGCTTGCTGCATAATACTCCCTTTCCATGGATCTTCTATATGTTCCTGCATGTGCCAGGTAATAATGTTTTTGTTTTACCGGGTTTACCAATGCGCAACATACTGACCCCAGTATAGCAAGGTGCCGGCAGGCTTCAGCCGCACTTACAGGAAGGATTTCATGCCCCACAGGCTGCTCGGGTCTTATTCTGGCAGTTGCAAAATTATTGGCGTCTGCACTTACATCCTGCAAGGCATAATAAGGCTCATGAACATCTATTAATTGAAAGATATCTTCTTTTGATAGTTTTCTGACAGCACCTTTTGTTTCGTCCAACGCGATCGCTTTGAATTGGATCTCCATCATATCAGTGCTTTTAATTATTTGCAGGCTTTCCATAGATTTATATGCTTAGATTTGATTTATCGGGTTAAACAGATTACAGATCGGGTACGACAGGGTGGATCCCTGATGGAATGTAGCTTTAGCGAGGGAAGCATATTACAGTTATTAAATGGTTATTCTGAGTGCAGCAGACTACAGCTGATGGTGCCCATGCGGCTGCCAACAACCGGCAGGCTTCTGAGCAGTTATTACTATCGTTGCATATAGCGCTGCATCTTCTAAAATTAACCAGATTATCCTTAAAAAAACAACCCGCAAATTAAAATGGTCATAATGAACAAAATGAATAGATGCTATAATTGCCGTTAACCTTTTAAAACTTCAGAGAGTAATAAATACCTGCATTGAGCACAGCACTCGTTTATGCTGCTCCCCATACCAATCCCCCTTCCCGTTTTTCGGATCAAATCGACAAAAAACTGAACAAAATTTAAAAAGGATATTTTATTTCTTCGCAGAATTCCTGTCCCGGAACTGATACTTCTGAGGCCGCTAATACGGTTGGGGAGATCCCGGTAAACACCGGTAAAACCGCGCATGAAAGTATTGGTACAGTTGCTATCGTATTAAAAATATTCATTAAAATTTAAATAAGTTCTACAAAAAAGCGTTATGAGTAAATTATTTTTATCGTTGCTGGCTATTATATCTTTTCAGTTCCTGTTTGCCCAGCAAAATCTTCTGACCCAATTTCCAAAGGGAGCTACCCCTACCGACGTGGGCAAAAGGCTGGCCTACCATTTCGTAGATGGCAGACATGAACTCTATGCCGGGAAGTACATTCACTATGCCGAAGTTTGCGCCTGGAATGGCGCTTTGGACTATGCTGTAAAAACAAAAGACCAAAAACTCATCCAGCTTTTGCGGGATAAATTTGAGCCGCTCTTCGGCCTGGAAAAAGCATTGCTGCCTCCTATGAATCATGTGGACTATAATATGTTTGGCAGCATTGCCCTGAAACTCTACCAGGTAACAAAAGATGAACGTTATAAGAAAATAGGACTGGCCTATGCCGATTCACAGTGGGAAGTGCCAAAGGATGCCAAGCCCGATGAAAAAGCCTGGGCGGAGAAAGGATATTCCTGGCAAACCCGTTTATGGATCGACGATATGTACATGATCACCGTGGTGCAAAACGAAGCCTATAAAGTAACCGGCGACCGTAAATATATTGACAGGGCCGCAAAAGAAATGGTGCTTTACCTCAATGAGCTGCAACGCCCTAACGGGCTCTTCTACCACGCTCCTGATGTTCCGTACTACTGGGCAAGAGGAGCCGGCTGGATGGCTGTAGGTATGCCCAACCTGCTTCGTGACCTGCCTGAAGATCATAAAGACCGCCCACGTATTATGGAAGGCTATCTTACAATGATGAAAAGCCTGAAAGAACACCAAAGACCCAATGGAATGTGGAACCAGCTGATTGACGAAGCAGGCTTCTGGGCGGAAACCTCCGGCACCGCTATGTTTACCTACGCATTTATTACAGGTGTTCAGCAAGGTTGGTTAAATGCGGCGGAGTATGCTCCGGCAGCACGGAAAGCATGGACCGCAATGGTTTCGTATATCGATGCACGTAATAACGTAACCGAAGTTTGTGTTGGCACAGGCAAAAAGAACGATAAACAATATTATCACGACCGTCCACGTAATGCGGGCGACCTTCACGGGCAGGCACCCTACCTGTGGTGCGCCACTGCACTTTTAGGTAAATAACCGGATCATTTCAGGCTAAGCCTTTGGTGGCTGTAACACCAGCAGCTTAGCCTGGAAACCTGTTTCCCTTTACCTGTGATTTAATAGCTTCCCCTTGCGCTCCCTTACTTTGGAATAATTCGACAAAAAGTTGAATAAAACGTACGAAAAAAGAACTTTTACTTCGTACTGCAATGTAAGATTAATGATTCCACAAAGACAGACCACGTAAATCAGGTGTGTAGTATGCTGTTAGCTTTGAAAAGCTTTTAATGCAGTTTTCCGCTACTCAAAGGAAAAAGGCGTGTCCACTTATGAAGAAGCATTACATCAGCCAATCATGAACCATCCGCTCATTAATGGGCAGAACGGTATCCCATCTGTATAACCAAAACATGCTATTATAAATTTCACTGCGATAACGATTATCATTATGGAAAAAAACTATACAAAAACCAGGAAGACCCAGCCCTCTTCTTTGTGCCCGAGGTGCCTGCTGCCTGGATTACTCGGGTCTTTATTATTTTTACTGTTCCCCTTTTTTACCCATGCACAGCTTCAAACGGTAACGGGCAGGGTTACAGACTCCCTGGGTAACGGGATACCTGGCGTTACAATTGCCGCCAAGGGAACAACAGTAATTGCAAAAACGGACGCCTCGGGTAATTTTAGCATCCAGGCAGGCAAAGGAGTGCCCCTGAGAGCGTCGCACGTAAGCTATATCAGCAGGGAACTCACACCAGATGGAAAACCCCTGGTTATTATACTGCAACAAGCTACCAACGACCTGAACAATGTGGTGGTGATTGGTTATGGTACCATGAAGAAAAAAGATCTCACCGGGGCAATCACTTCTATCCGCCCGGGCAAGATTGCAGACGAGAACCCTAAAACAGTGCAAGACATCATACGCGGAACACCCGGTGTGAGTGTAGGTTTTGACCCATCTGCAAAAGGAGGAGGCACCATACGGATCAGAGGGCAGCGTTCGGTTTATACAGATGGCGGGCATAATGATCCGCTGCTGATCCTCGACGGGATGATTTTCTATGGAGAATTATCTGAAATTAATCCTGACGATATTGAGCAGATCGATATCCTTAAAGATGCCTCTGCTGCTGCAATTTATGGAGCAAAGTCGGCAAACGGGGTACTGATCATCACTACAAAAAAAGGTAAGAAAGGAAAGCCCACCATCAACCTGACCACCAATTTCGGGCTTTCTGATATGGCTGCCAACAGGAAAGTTTTTGGTCCGGAGGGTTATATGCAATACCGGCAGGACTGGTATACGGCTGCTACCTACGGCGTCAATTCAGCAACAGGCGCTTATGAGCCTTATATAGCAGAGTCGGCAACAGCAGGTAAACTGGGATATTATGAAAAGCCTACTGATGAAATGCTGAAAAAATACGGTATCACCATTGATGAATGGAGAGCTTATTCCACCAACACCATTAACGCATCCGATAACGAAATATGGGCAAAACGGCTGGGGCTTCAATTTACCACCCTGGATAATTATCTGAAAGGCAAAACCTTTGACTGGTATGATCATAGCTTCCGTACCGGTTTTAACCAGGATTATAACCTCAGCGTTTCCGGCGCCAGTGATAAAATAAATTATTACTTGTCTGCCGGTTATTTGTCAAACCAGGGAGTAGTAATAGGTGATAATTACAGGGCGGTACGCTCCAATTTAAAAGTAGAGGGTAAAGTTACTGATTGGCTGGATATCAGCGCCAATGTGAATTTTCAGGACCGTTCCGATGGAAATATTGCCGTTAACTGGGGATCGCAGATCATCAACAACAGTCCCTTTGCCTCTTACAGGGATGAGGATGGCAACCTGGAAATACATCCTATGGGCGATGAAATGACTGCCAGCAAAGGATACAACTTCGATTTCAACAAACAGTATATGAAACTGGAAAGAGGCTATACTGTGCTGAACACCATTCTTTCCGCGAAAGTAAAACTGCCTTTTAATATCACTTACTCCTTTAATGTTTCTCCCAGGTACCAGTGGTATTATAACCGCTATTTCGAATCCTCAGAGCATCCCGATTGGTTGCCTATTAATCATGGTGTGGACAGGAACTGGGGAAAACGTTTCGACTGGTCTTTGAACAATACCATCACCTGGGAAAAAACCTTTGCCCAAAAGCATAAGGTAAATGTAACCCTGGCCCAGGAGGCAGAAGAACGGAAATATTGGAGCGATGTTATTAATGCACGTAACATTCTCCCAAGTGATGCCCTGGGATTCCATGAAACTTCCACCGGCGATAAACTTAACAGTAGTTTTAATACAGACGACTCCCATGAAACAGCTGATGGTATGCTTGGCCGCGTGTTCTATTCATATGATGACCGTTATATGCTAACAGCCTCTGTACGCCGTGATGGCTATTCTGCATTTGGTACTTCCAACCCCCGGGCTACCTTCTTTTCAGCAGCCCTGGCCTGGACATTTACCAATGAACAGTTCTTTAAATGGAATGTATTGAGCAACGGTAAATTGCGTTTGTCGTACGGGCAAAATGGGAACAGGTCGCTGGCCAATCCCTATATCGCACTGGCCAATCTTGCCAATGGCGCAACCACCCAGGGATACGTAGATGCCAGTGGCAATTATATCCAGTACTACTATCTGAGAATCGACCGTATGGCAAATCCTCATTTGCAATGGGAAAAAACCACTGCATATAATATAGGGCTGGATCTCGCTTTCTTAAATAACCGGATCACTACTACGCTCGACTACTATTACATGCCCACTACCAATATGATCATGAGTCAGTCGCTGCCTGATTTCTCGGGATTCACCAGTATCACTACCAATTTAGGGGAAGTACAAAATAAGGGTTTCGAGATTTCAATCAACACACAAAATATAAAAACGCCCGATTTCAGCTGGAATACCACCTTTGGATTTTCGAAATATAAAAACACGATCAAACATCTTTACTACCGGTATGAGGATGTATTGGATGCAAATGGAAATGTAGTGGCTACCAAAGAATCTGATGATATATCCAACGGATGGTTCATAGGGCAACCCGCCAGCGCTATCTGGAACTACCGCGTAACAGGAATATGGCAGGTGAACGAAGCGGCTGAAGCTGCCAGATATGGCCAGCGTCCCGGTGATCCTAAAGTAGCTAACACTTACACGGCAGATGATATTAAAAACAGCGACGGAACCACAAAGCCGGTGTATAATAATAATGACAAGGAATTCCTGGGGCAGACCACTCCCCCCATTATGTGGTCGTTGCGAAATGATTTCACCTATAAGAACTTCAATTTTTCCTTCAATATCTATTCTTACTGGGGGCATAAGAGCCTGAGCACTTCTTACCTGAACCAGGATAATAGTGTTTCGCTGGTGACGTACAATGCCAACACATACGACAAAAAATACTGGACGCTTGATAAGCCGGACGATTTTTTTGGACGGCTGGATGCGAGAGGCCCTTCCGGGGTTGCCGCCCCCAACAGGGTATTTGACCGTTCCTTTATCAGGCTTGATAATGTAACAATTGGTTATAAAATGCCGCAAAGAATTATTTCACGGGCAGGGATCGAAAACCTGAAATTATATGCTACGGTGCGCAATGTGGCTGTCTGGAAAAAAGATAAAAACTGGAATTACTGGGACATAGAAACCGGTGATATGGCGCCGAGAATATACACGCTTGGATTAAACCTGACATTCTAAACTTCTACGCATGAAAAATAACTATATAATAAAAACTTTCTTCGTGGTGATTGCATCAACAGTGATCGCCTCCTGTAGTAAGAAATATCTTAAACCTGATCCTTTGTCTTTTTATGAACCGGAAGCTACTTTCACCACCAGATCGGGACTGGATGCTGCCATAGCCATGTGCGACAAGCATTTGAGAAGTTACTGGAGCTACATTACAACAAGGGATATTTCCGTGCCGATCAACACCGAGTATATGTTATCTGATATGGCGGTATCCGGGAAAACAGATGATGGAAATATTTTTGCAGATGTGGCCACCCGCCTTACTCCAACCGACGGGATGTATACGAATGATGTAAACATGATGAGTTACTTCTGGGGAGAAACTTATAATGGTATTAAGTATGCCAATACAATCACCTCGTTTATTGATAAAGTTCCCGGGCTGGATGAAGCTACGAAGCGCGAATACATTGGCAGGGCCTATTTCCACAGGTCGTTCCGTTATCTTGCCTTATGTTTTCAGTTTAACAACGTGCCCCTGATCACCCGGATTCCATCTTCCCCAAAACAAAACTATAAGAGCACCAGCCGTGAAGCCATTTTAGAAATGATCACCAAAAATATGGAAGATGCGGTGCAATGGGTGCCGGATCAGTCTGCGATGGCTTATATAGGAATGATCAATAAAGGCGCCTGCCGGCAGTTATTGATCAAATGTTACCTGGCTACCGGTCAATGGGATAAAGCCATTGCGCAGGCCGATACCCTGATCAATAATTCAGGCTATTCATTAATGACGACTACATTTGGTACGTTTGAAAGCCCTATGGAAAGTACCTGGCACATTACGCGGAACGTGATATGGGACCTTCACCGTCCTGTGAACAAATGTATCCTGGCAAATAAAGAAGCCATTCTTGCAATGCCTAACCGCGACAATACAGATGCTGCTATAAAAATGCGCACAATGCGGAACTGGGGCCCGATGTGGAATATTTCCACATTGGTTTCGCCTGCAGGAAAATTTATGCAATGCTATGCTTCATCAAGCGGGTCCTACCGGGCCAACCTGGATTATAACTCAGCCGTGGGCCGTGGTATAGCCATGATCAGCCCCACCTATTTTGCACAACATGATCTCTGGAATGTTAACGGGCTTAATGATACGGCTGATCTGCGGCACAACAGCCGCGTAGGCAACTGGGCAAGAATGGATTCTATGAAATATAATGATCCTTCAGATGCATTGTATTTCGGCAAAAACCTGAGACTTTATAATGGCAACAAAATTTTGTGCTCTGATACCGTGCGTAACTGGTTCGATTGGCCGCACTATAAAGTTTTTGTAAATGATCCTGATCATATTGGCAATCCTGCAAGTAATAATAACAGGGGTGGGTCGGCCGACTGGTACTGTTATCGTCTTGCCGAAACCTACCTGCTTCGCGCCGAGGCGCAGTTTTATAAAGGGAATATGGCCGCCGCAGCAGCGGATGTAAATATTGTGAGACAAAGAGCAAAATGCCAGCAATTATACGCCACTGTTACTATCGGCGACATTGCCAACGAACGCGCCCGTGAATTATGGATGGAAGAATGGCGGCATATGGAGCTAAGCCGTATGTCGTACAGCCTGGCTTTAAGCGGTAAACCGGACGAATGGGGCAATAGCTATAGTGTGAATACGCTGTCGGACAACAATTACTGGTATCAGCGTATACAGCATTACAGCAACTATTACAACAAAAACAAAATAACAGTGAAGGGCAGATCCTATACCATAGCGCCACATAACATTTATTGGCCAATTCCCCAGTCTGCCATCGATGCAAACCTGTATGGAAAACTGCGTCAGAATCCTGGCTATAACGGCTATGCGCCCGGTGTAGAGATGTGGACCAATTGGAAAAATGCCGTTGATGATGAAGACAAAAATTAAGCCGATGCCAATAGCAGCCTTATAAATAGCCAGGCGAAGCAGGAGCTTCGCCTGGCTATTTTTTACAGGTGAGCGAAGATACACAACATGCTTATTCCCTTGGTAATGAATCAAAATATTCCAGGGGCGACATTTTAAAATACTTCTGAAAATTACGGCTGAAAAGGCTTTGAGAGCTGTAACCTATCATCTTTGAAATTTCATACAATGAAAACTCATTCATGGCAATTAAACTGGCCGCTTTTTTAAGACGTGTGATGTCAATTAATTCTTTTGGAGATAATGAAGATAAGGATTTTATTTTCCGGTATAGTGTAGTTCGGCTCATAAACATATGCCCCGCAAGCATGTCAATATCAATATTCGGGTCTTTAATATTTGCTTTGATGTATTCATCCAGTTTCTTTAAAAAAGCTTCATCTGTTTTTGAATGCGCCATTACCCTTACATCCTCAAAAGGCGAACTGGCAAAATGCTCCTTTATTTTACGGCGATTTTTAAGCAGGTTGGCAATCTGCACCTGCAGCAATTCTGATGAAAATGGCTTTTGTATGTAAGCGTCCGCTCCTACTTCCAGTCCTTCGATGTGCGCCTTATACGTGTTCTTGGAAGTTAATAAAATGATGGGAATATGGCAGTATTCAACATTGGACTTAATCAGCCTGCACAGCTCAAACCCGTCAATTCCCGGCATCATAATGTCCGATATGATGAGGTGAATGATTTCTCTACCCAAAACGGCCTGTGCAATTTCACCGTTGGAGGCAAGGTGCAACTGGTAGGAATCTCTCAAAACTACAGATAAGAACTCCAGGATATCTTCATTGTCATCAATAATAAGAATACTTTCGGTCATACTACTTTATCTTTTTCCAACTGCTCAATTGAAACTCAAATTTCTGGTGTATGGGCAATTGCAGTTCAAATATAACTAAATCAGTTTCGCCGGAAATCAATCGCAACGACCCGTTATGCAGCTCTGTGAGCGACTTGGCCAGCGATAGTCCTATACCGGTCCCCGGCGTATCATTTCCCCGTACCCTTACAAAGGGCTCAAATATCTGGTCTTTAAACTCTTCTGGTATGCCTTTGCCATCATTGTTAAACCTGATCGTAAAATATTCATCGGTGTCTTTCACTGTGCTTATATTAACCGTAGCCCGGGTAGCTGCGTATTTAACAGCATTTGACACTATGTTGGTGCATATTTTAATAAGCGCCTCCCTGTCTACAAAAGCCATAAAATTTTTTTCCGGTAATGTTACATCCAGGTTAATATTGTTAGCGGCTGCCTGTCCTTTAAAACTCGTTACCAGGTCGGTGATCAGCCCGACGATATCTGTTTTTACAAAATTCAGGCTGAACTGGTCTGCTTCCGTTTTCCTGAAGTCGAGCAGCTGGCTGGCCAGCTCTTTCAGACGACGGGTGTTTCTTTCAGCTATTTCAAGGCTTTTCCTGACATCGGGCTCCTTGTCGAATTTCCTGCTCAACCACTCTATAGGGCCTGCTATAAGCGTAAGCGGGGTTTGTATTTCATGGGTAATATTGGTAAAAAATTCGATCTTGGCCTGGTAAATTTCTTTCTCCTTTTCGTGCTCAAACAGTTGCAGCTTTTGTAAATTCTTATGTTCAAGATATCTACGGTATAAACGGTCTGTGATGAATATAATAGTGCCTAAAAGCAGCAGGTATAAAATATAAGCAAAGTTACTTTTCCAGAATGGCGGGAGAATTTTGATAACCAGTCGCCGTTCCTTCCCCGTCCAGCTTCCGGTGTTGCTTTCCGCCTGTACAACAAATTCATAAGTGCCGTGGGTGAGATCGGTAAAATAGGCTTTGCGGTTAGTGTTGAGATAGGTCCATGGTTGGTCAATACCTTTCATCAGGTATTTGTACCGCGTTGCTCTGGGCGATGAAAAGTTCAACGCGGCAAATTCGATACTAAAATTGTTCTGATCGTAGTTTAATACAATCGTGTCTGTGTATAAAACAGACCTGGAAAGTGGGCTGTTATGCCCTCCGGGCACGGCTTCTACATTATTAACCTGGAAGCCTGTAATATAGGTTGGCGGGCTTGGTTCCTTCTGGTTAACCAGGGCGGGATCAAAAGCGATCATTCCTTTAACAGAGCCGAAGTACATTTTATTATCGGTATGTTTATACGCCGAGTTATAGTTGAACTGGTCCGTTATTAATCCATTGGCCTGTGTGTACACTTTCACCTGTTCCGTTTGCAGGTCAAAACAAATAAGGCCTTTGGAAGAGCTGATCCACAAATGTTTTGAATTATCTTCCAGGATGCTGTACAATACGTTACTGGGCAGTCCGTTTGCGGTTGTATATCTTTGGATGGCTTTCCGGTCGCGGTTCAGTTTTATAAGCCCGGAGCCGGTGGTGGCAAACCATAGCGCGTGATTACTGTCTTCAAAAATATTGTACACAGGAAATTCGTTAATGGTCTTTCCCTTAGTGGTATCGCCAAAACGTAAATTCCCGTGCCGGCCGGTTTCCGGGTTATAATAAAATGCGCCTTCCTTTACACTGCCGGTCCAGATATTTCCTTCTGAGTCTTCAAATATATCGTAAATGTAGGTGTTGTAAGGTATCTGGCTGATACGCCTAAATGTTTTGTGTGGTATATCGAACTCAAATAACCCGGCATTACGATATGCGGTACCTACCAGCAGTTTATTGTTTTTTGTCCGGTAGATGGAGATTACGAAATCGCTTACCCTTCCGTTCTTATCTCGAATAAGTTTAAACCGGTCTGTAACCAGACCTGTGCGCATATCCATTACTTCCATCCCCTGTAAAAAAGGGCCGATAAATAACTGGTTTCCCCAGGAAAGCAGGCCATGTATATTAGGATAAGATACGCTTCCTTTTTTGCCGGTGGCTGTATAGTTGGTAAATAGCCCTGTTTTTAAATCCAGCCTGTTAATACCTGCGTCTTCAGTGCCGATCCACAGGTGGTTGCTGCTATCAGCACATATCTCTCTTACCGCATTTCCCGAAATAGCGTTAGCATCCGGCACCGGATAATATTTTTCAAATCGTGCATTGGTCTTTGAATAATAATTTAACCCGCCAAAAAAAGTACCGGCCCACATACCGCCCTGGTTATCCCTGCATACTGTATAAACGGCATTATCCGCCAGGGCGTAAGGATCACCTGGCCGTTTTTGCAGGTGTATGCTTTTGTTGGCGGCCAGGTCGTAAATATAAATACCTGACTCCGTAGCAATCCAGTACTGGCCATCGTTACCTGCTGCAATGTCGCGAACAAATATGTCTTTATCTTTCTCATCGTTCAATGATAATGATCTGATGCTGCCGGTTTTGGTATGATAACTTTTCAGTCCCTGCTTAAAACAACCTATCAGTAGTTCATCATTATGGATGGGATATATTTTGCTGATAGACCGGGCATTTGCAGGCAAACTTTTATCCACAATCCTTATCCTGGCTCCAGGCTTTTTCTGCGGGTCATAGATATGAATATTACCATCACTATCTCCCACCCATAAATTCCTATTTGAATCCAATGCAATACAGGATGCCTTTACTTTTAAGTCCTCTACCCTGTTCTCTGCCTGTATGTATTTGTACAGGGAAAACCGGATGAGAAACCACAGGTTATTGTCATTGTCTACTACCAGATTGTTTGTATATTCTTTGGGAATGATTTCCAGCTCGGTGAGCACTTCTTTGTAAGGGTTATATTTAAAAAGACCTTTGCCGGTAGCTATCCAGATCATCCTGTTTTTATCTTCGGCTATGCAATTGATAACATCATTTCCCAGGCTGCCGAATTTATCGTTATTATTTTTATAGGCCTTAAAAGAGTACCCGTCGAAACGGTTTAACCCACCACGGGTTCCAACCCATATCAAACCTGTGCTATCCTGTATTACAGCCGTTACTGCATTATGCACCAACCCATCGTCTACCTGGTAGTGCTTAAAATAATATTGCCCATAACATGAAGAAATGGCAACCTGTAACAGTAAACCCAGCAAAATAATATAACGGGAGAATTTCATAACTCTGGGGCCAAATATAAATAATGATATCAAAATCCTACAGGCTTTTAAATAAAATTGTATCAGCGGCCGGAGCGGGTGCGATTCGTTAAAAGGCTGTACTGTAGTAGGAAATCACCAGGCAGCACATGATTACTTTATCTATAATGATACAAATTATCGACAATATGATACAAATTGATGAAACGGTTAAAGAAAGTCTCATTAACTTTTAGAAAGTTTCACCACATTAACCTTCTAAAAATTATCTTATGACCAAAAGGACTCTACTTTTGACCGCTGCCATCCTCCTTAGCTGCGGTTTTGGCATGAAAGCAAATTCCGCGTTCAGACAACCAGTATCTGTACCTCTTCTGCATGCCCCTGCTTTTGCATGGAACTTTATTTATGCCTTCGGCGGTGGCCCCATACCCGGCTTAAGCTGGTCAGGCAATTACTTGTATGTTTCTTCAGGAAATTACATTGTATATTCCGCGAATGGCTATGGATTCCTTTCTCCATCCAACCCGGTTTACTGTAATGCAGCAGACAATGCAAACACCTATGTAGAGGTTTCTGTAAGCGGCGGTAGCGGCAGCCCTTCGTATTATGATTTCCAGGAGTACTAGGCAAAAGGAACAGCGCTTTGAAAAAGGCGCTGTTTTTATTCCAGTAGTTTATCTTATGAGAGTTTACAACCTGTATTAACAGGTTTGCCTTAATAGCATTTAACGTATCAGCGTGATCTGGTTAACCGTACATTTTTTATCTTCCAGTTGTTCTTTTAGCTGGATAATAATATC
>NZ_DATCRD010000182.1:0-6589 GCF_036569185.1 Chitinophaga sp. | reverse complement strand
TGATTGCTCAATGCCAGTACAATGGTATCGGGTGCTTTTGTTTTGATGTCTTTACACAGATCCATCCCGTTCCCATCCGGAAGGATAATATCAAGCAACACTACATGGACCGGGTTGCTATTGAAAAATTGAAGGAAGTCGCGGGCGCTGGTAAATGTACCGGCAATTTCAAATGCGTCTTCTCCCGAAAGCACATTCACCAATCCCTGGAGCACTACGGGATGATCGTCAAGAATGGCCAGCCTGTATTTCGGTTGTAACATACACTTCAATGTTTATGGAGGTACCTGGTTGATTACCTTTGGAAAGAATATCTATTTTACCATTCAGATAGGCTACCCTGTTTTTAATATTGATGAAGCCCATGCCCTGTTTTTCATTTAAAACACCTTCATCGAAACCGGCGCCATCATCTTCTACCGTAATAAAGAACCTGTTGCTTCGCTGGTTACATTGCAACAGGATATTTTTTGCATCAGCATGTTTTATTGCATTGGTTAATAACTCCTGTACAATGCGGTAAATGATGACCTGCTCAGCCTGTGGAATGTTTGGCTGGATGCCAAAGCACAGGAAACGGATCGTTGTTTTTTCTGATTTAAATGTATCGCAAAGATCTTTCAGTGCAGCTTCAAGTCCCAGGCGGAGCAGCATTTCAGGCATCATATTGTGGGCGATCCGCCTTAGTTCTGCTACAGAGGTATCCATTTGGACAATGATACTTTCCAGTTCCGGCTGGTGGTCCGCATTTCTGCTGGCAGCGATTTTGGAAAGATTGATTTTAGTGGATGCCAGTAAGCCTCCCAGGCTGTCGTGAAGATCCCGCGCCACGCGTTTGCGCTCTTCTTCCTGGCCTTGCAGCATTGCATGCGAGATCTTTATCTGTTCCTGCTGTATGGCTGTTTTCTTTTTATTTTTATAAAAGAAATATCCCAATAGTAAAACTGTCAACAGGAGTACGCTTATTAAACCCAGTGACCAGCTTAAGAGGATGGTTCGTTTTAACGCATAAATTACTTTGTCGTTGGATGCGTTTAATTCTACAATTTTCCGTTGATTTTCTGCATTCCTGAATTTTATTTCCAGCGCATTGATCTTTGTTGCCAGGTTGGTTTGCGCAACGCTGTCGCTTAGGTAGCTATAGCGCTTCAGCCATATGAAGGCTTCGGGAATATTCTTCAGATCTTCATAGGTGGCCGTCATGCCGTAGTATAATAAGAGCCGGTTAGCGGAAGTATTCATAAACGGCAGCCTGCTGTAGAGATCAAGACCCACGCTGCGGGCCTGTGCCAGGTCCTTCTTATTATACAGTGCATAAAATTTTTGCAGCAACAAACGTTGTTCGGGATATGCCTGATGCAGTTGCCGGGCCAGGGCAATACCTTTTTCGGCCACTGCAAGTGATTGGTCAAACTTTTCTGCAATGGTAAGCCGCATACATTCTCCTGCATAATAATCCAGCCACTCGCTCGCTTCAGGGTAAGGGGCCAGTAGCACACGCATGCTGTCGATGTACAACGCGGCATTCACCGAATCACCCGACAACGAGTAATTCTCCGATAGGGTATGATAAGCAGTAGCCAGGTAGCTGGTATTTCCCTTCCTGTTCCGTAATGTTTCAATGGCGAGTTGCAGGTATATCTTGGCTTTGGCATGCTCTTTCAGGTTTTTAAATCCATAGGCAAGATCCAGGTAATTCTTTCCCAGGTAAAGCTGGTCGCCGGACTTTTGCGCCAGCGGTATCGCCTGGGTTATAAGCAGGTTCACATAGGTTTCCGGATCATCTTTTTCGAAGTGGAATACCCGTGCATAGTCATGCCAGCACATAGCGCGGAAAAGTAAAGCTTCTTTGCCGGGGAATTTCTTTAACATGTTTTCTGCCTGCATGAAAAGTTTAGCAGCTGAATCGGGCGCTGTAGTTGTAAGTTGCCGGCCTTGGTATAAAACGGAAACTCCTTCCAGGAACGGGTATCCTTTGCTGAACCGGATGCCAAGCTGCGTATACTTTTTTGACAGGGTGGAGTCTTCCTCTTTCCATTCATCAGACAGGAAGAAGCTTGCCCGGGCTTTGATGCTGTCATTCACCGCTTCGTTAAGAATGCGGGCAAGACTATCCCTGTCAAATTTCCCCGGAGCCTTTTGAGCTTCTCCCCGGGTAGCCAGCAGCAAAAGAATAAGCGTGAGTGTAAGTAGTTTCATAACAATCTGCAAGTTGTTACATATAACTATAATAATAAAGATATATCAGAAGAATCACTGAAAACAGCTATATGGAAAATGGCCATTTTCCGGCATTGGCTACCCTTGTTTTCATAAGTAATTTTGTTCCAGGTACTGGCATAACAGGTTTGAATTGATTGTTCTGTATTTTTTAAGATGTGATCTTTCCCAGTAGGGCCAGGCGCCAAAGAAAATCAGCTTACGCTGCACACAAACAAACGGGGTAGCCGAAAACCGGGTTAATTCAGAGTAGGCCAAATTACAAATCATAGCATATGTACAGAAAATTATCCATTGTAAGTATCCTGTTCGCAGCAATGCTTACATCTTCCTCGTGTTCCAAAGATAAGGATGATAATCCAACATCCGTTACGCACAAGGTACAGTTTATAGCCACCGCTTCAGCAGGTGGAAGTATTAGCACCGCCTCTTACGGGGTGGATGGCGATGCCCATACTGCCAATAATCTTAGTGGTACTTCCTGGACCAGCCCCGAGCTTACTGCCCCGGCCGGTGCATACAACGCCAATATCCTTGTAAATGGGGCAGGCACTACAGATGCCTCTGCGCTGAAAGTGGGCATTTACATTGATGGAGTATTGAAAAAAGAAGAATCAGCCACTCCAGGCAGGGTATTATCTGTGATGCTTAATTACAAATTTTAATGCGATAAAATGTTTTTCATGCAGTACCCGAAGTATATATCTGCTACTATTGTTCTGATGCTTTTTTCCTTTGCTGCCGGCGCACAGGCCAAACTTGAGAAGCGAATGAAAGAAGCGCTGGAACAGCGTTATAAAGATGATAAGTATTATGCGGATTTTCAACGGGGTATATATAACCGGGAGAGCTGGAAGAATTCGTGGGTAGGGGTTAGCCTCGCAGATATTTATAAAAAATGGGGCGCTCCTACCAAGGCTTTCCCGGATGGGAACGGAGGGCAGGTAGTGGTGTATGAAAAAGTATCCAATTATTCGGGAGGTAGTTATACGCCAGGGTATACCATCACAGGGTACAATGTTTTCGGACAAGCCGTAAACTCTGAAACGGTGCAGGCAAAGGATACACGATGGGCCAGCCAGTATGTTGAAACTACTACTTTATTTGTAGACAAAAATGGCATCGTTACTAAAGTAGATAATAACATAAACAGTTCGCGGGCAGGTAACTATTTTTGATATGAGCATCACATTCAAAACCATATTTGCAGCTATGCTGCTGATCCTGAATTTCTCAGGGTTCTCACAGGGTAAGTATTTTGAAGTGGTTATTGAGAAGGGAACATATGGAAATTACGGGATGATAAAGCCAATTAGTGGGCAGTACGATGTGACACTTTCCTACAGCGGCAAAAACCGCAAACAGCTTTTGGAAGGCATACTCGACTACCTGAAGAACAGGCCGACCCTGAAAATTGATACAGTGCTCAATGGTGGCACTGTTGTGGTTTACCGCGACTTTGCCACCATCGGGAGCAAGCAAAACTGTTTTGCTGATCTCACAGGGCTTATCTATATGTTTGCTGTACCTGAAGAAGGGTATATTTCCATTCGCCCTGGAGGTAATTCAAAAATTTTCGCTACCGTTTTTGATGCAAAGTTGCGCATCAGTCCGGGTGGCGATGTGGTTTCCGAGCAGGATGTGCCTTTTAACGAGTTTAAGTATATACAGCCAGCTGACGGTCGTACACAGAGTGCCGTTTCCCCGCATGGCGGCCTTTTAGGCAAGGCAACTTCACGTAAAATCGATTACAAGCTGGCTTACCCCGACAGCATTTTTGATCCGGATGGCAAGGTGGTAAACACAAATAATAAAAAGATTATTGAGGCTTTTTTTGATGGTTATATAGCGGATCTGGATCAGTTTCTGAAAACAAAGTTTAAAATGAAATAGTATCACGGGTGTAATAGCTTCTTATAATTTACAGATAACATTTCGTAAAAGGGCTGACCATAAGTAATGGTTAGCCCTGATTAAGGTAAATTGAAATTGTCCGGGGCTAAGATGCATTAAATAGTTCTCCGGAGCAGAACTTCTGTCTTAGTTCCAACAATTCCATTTTTCTTCTCTCAACCAGAGCTCTATAGTGCTGGTCGGTGTTATAGAAGAAATCAGGGTGGCTGATCTGGTCGATTAAATGTTGCAATCCTGTAAAAAACAATACGACCGATGTTGGTATAACCTCAGTGCCTCTATAGCT
Source organism: Chitinophaga sp. (assembly GCF_036569185.1). Lineage (GTDB taxonomy): Bacteria > Bacteroidota > Bacteroidia > Chitinophagales > Chitinophagaceae > Chitinophaga. Next base: position 2,169 of record NZ_DATCRD010000182.1, on the reverse strand, counting down.
ATCAATAACGCGCAATAATAGGCTTATATATTTCTCATATTCATGGTCATCCCACGCTCTTTCCATTCTTATCTTATATGAAAATTCATCTTCTGATTCCAAATATTCGAGAAATTCTTTCAAAATGGGGTTCATCTGTTTTTCTTTAATTTAATTTTATAGATCAACAATTCGCACGCTGATTTTGCATCGCACTTCTTTTTACGATACTGATTTTTCACTGCTGGGGAATCATCAGGGAACGCTAAAAATACTTGTTGATACCAGCGACGTATCCTTCCAGGCCCACACCGCGTAATAGGAGCCGGAACCATCTCCCCCGGCCATAACGATGTAAATACCGCCTTGCCCGGTAAGGTATACGGCAGTTCTGCCAAAGTCAGGTTGGTATAAGCTATGAAAGGCTGAAGCCGGAAGTTCCCATTTTTGCCCAGCTTTATATATCGTCATGCTACTGATTTCAGTCGTAGGTATTCCTCCATCCATTCCCCAAATATGCCGGCCGTCTATTTCAGTGGCTATATGGTTTTTCCAGGTTATTCGGTGCACCTTAGCTTGAAACAGGCGCCTGCTAATAGTTACTCCAATTGTATCGCCTTCAAGAACAAGTAAACTATCTTGTGCCAACCCGATTTTTAATGCCGGCAGAGCATCCAGCATTGTGTATTGTGCTTCGTGGATATATCCTTCTGGTTCAGGCAAACGAGGCCATACTGTATCGGCAACGGGATAGTATGAGCCCCGGCTTACCCGGTTCCAGCGCGCCAAAGATTGACTGGCCGGAACTGGTGTTTCTTTCAGCATACAAATGCTACCGCCCGGAGCACGATCTATGATACGTCCTTTTTTTCCAGGCTTGCTGCGCAGATTCGTAAAGTCGCTGTTACTATGAATGATGACCAACTGCGCATGCAAAAACATGGGAATCAGTAAAAGGGTGCATGTATGTATAAAGACTTTAAGCATAACTTGTGTGTTTACTCCAATAGAACTGCCATAATGCCAAGTCCTGAATATCCTCTCCTGCAACCTATGGTTAGAGCCCCCGCCAGGCTTCCAGCAAGGTATGTCTTCCATAGGGCTCAAGACGGATCTTTTCAAATCCAGCCAGGGTAAGTCTTTTCTTCAAATCCTGTTCATTTGCTGCCCATGTCGCACCACAATCAATAATACGTATCCATTTCAGGCTTTTAATTCCTGCAATATCTGCGAGGTTCGCTAATTTGGGGCATCCGGAGACTTCGAGCTGTTCTAATTTAGAAAGCCGCTCCAGCCCCTGAAGCGATAAGAGCGATTTATTCCATTTAATCTCTGCTTCCTTCAGCTCGTTGTAGCCAACAAGGCCATTAAAGTCTAAATTCTTCGCTTCCATCCAGCCCGCAAATTTGAGATTAGCCCCGCCAGCATTATTTATATCTTCAACAGATTGGGCTTTATGAAGAAAAAGATTGGTCAGGTTTTCGCACTGGCCAATTTCTGCTAATGAAAGTTTCCTGTTATCAGCGGAGATCGATAAAGTTCTGGTGAGTCCAGGAAAACAACTGGCGTAAAAGTCGGAGGATACGTTGACCAGGTCCAGCGTTTGAATATTGCCCCACGTGAGGGTTCGGTTCCAGTATACCTTTGGTTTCTTTTCGCTTTTGACACCAATTTGCAGCGCTGCTAAGCTCTCTGGAAAATCGGCAGGTTTAAGTGTCGCAACGAACCAGGAAGGGATGATCAACATTTTGAGGTTAGGCAGAGCGGAAACCACCGGCGGTATTTGTGTTGTATTACTATCATCTGGCCACAGCTCGAGTATATCAATGACATCAAGCTTATCCTGGTCTATAGTACCCCATGAGAGAGCTTTGCCTTTGTATCCTGTAAACTTCTCTTTTTCCGGAATGTGGAGCGTTTGTCCCATTAACCAGCGTGACGTGCCGGATGGCATTATCTTATCCAGATAGCTAATCGCCATTTTTTGATGGAAGATAGGGAATGTAAATATATAAGAAAAGGCCAGGGTCCAGTGGTGTAGAAACCGTTGGTCGTTTTGGTTTGGATCAGCAATAGCATTGAGCCATCCGAATATCAGCAGATAAAATCTGAAGCGAGGCAAAAAATCATTTATCTGGAAAGCGAATTAATGTTATTCAATGCCTCGCTAAAAAATATCGAAAACATCTT
>NZ_DATCRD010000181.1:0-18796 GCF_036569185.1 Chitinophaga sp. | reverse complement strand
TCTCCGAATTCACCACGCAGGAATTTAGCAATGAGCTCACCAAACATTCCCTTGTTGCTACGGGGGAAATGTACAAACCTGGTTTTTTCATTTTTCGACTCCAGGTATTGTGTCAGCAGTTCAATTTGCGTTGACTTACCTGCGCCGTCTAAACCTTCTACCGCTATAAATTTGCTGGTTTTATCCATGATGGCATGTTGTTAATCCAGAAGTTAAATAAAATCCTTCGTGAGTGGGAATGCGAAGCACTCCTTCTTTAAATAAAAAAGCCTGGTAAAATACCAGGCTTTGCTCCCCCTGCTGGACTTGAACCAGCGACCCTCTGATTAACAGTCAGATGCTCTAACCAACTGAGCTAAGGAGGAATAAGATGATAAGCCCATTCAACATGAAGGTGTCTTAACAGATATTTACCTTTTTTGCAAACATCGGCGGCAAAGCTAGTTAAATATTTGATTAAATGTACAGATCATATTGATTTTTATTGTGTGGCATACAAAGAGAAATAGCCGTACAGATAGATAAAGCCCCCTGTATCGCTGCTATGAAAATGGAGTAAAGGTGGACTTGATCAGCTTTCCCTCTGTGGAAAAGGGTTTGAAAGAGATCTGCACAAATGGGGAAAGACAATAAATAATACCTAGCCAAACATATTTAACATGATTATCTTCTGTTAATACGTTACAAATTTTAAATATCAGAAATAACATTAAATTAATTAATCGCCATATTGTGAAAACGCGCAGGTTTGCGCATCTACATAGGTGTTTATCTTTATGAATGATAATTCCGTTGTTTCTAAAATAGATTTATAATATGTACTTTCGGTTAAGCGTTCTACCCATTAGAGACGTCAGTTCAGATAGATCGTCCAGCAATCATCAGACACTGTTACTTATGCCCCGATGCCAACATTAAGAATAATTAATCCATGTTGTGTTCAAATGCTCAGAAAAACCATACTAAAACTATTTTAAACCTCCTGTTATGAATCGTTTATTGAACCTCATAAATGCCATACGATATGCCGGAGTGGACGAAACAGACCCTTTAAACAAAAAAAGGACCATCATTATTGTTAACACCCTTGCCCTGGTGATCACTTCCCTTTGTATTATTATTTCCATCTCACTCTGGATCACTGCACGGCAACCAATGATTTCAGGAGTAGGGCTGCTGCAGGGAGCCATCTATTTTGCTATCCCCGTTTTAAATCATTTTCACAGGCACAATGCAGCCACCTTTATCCTGTTTATTATACAATCGGCCAGCGCCATGTATTACGGGGCTATCCTGGGCGATGCCATCAATATAGAAGCATTGGCGGTATTTCTCTGCGGCGCTTCCTTCCTGATCATAAAATCTACTCCCTACCGCTGGGGCACTATTATCCTGGTACTGCTCATGACCTTTCTACTGAAAATAGTATGGCAAAACCAATTGCTCCCGCAGCTGCCGCTGAATGTTGTAAACCGTAAGCTGATCAACCTTTTTGCCACCGGCGCCGTACTGGCCATGAATGGCGCGGTACTGTACTTTTATGAACGGGCCATCAATAAAAACAACAGGGAGCTGGAAACCCGTGTAGACGAAAGGACCGGTATGCTGGCCAAAGCGAACAAGTATAAAACCATTTATCTCAACGGCATTTCACACGACTTCAGGAACCAGATCAATCCGTTGCATGGCATCCTGCGGGAACTGGTGTGGCAGATCGAAGAAAAGGGAGATCCTGAAAATATTTCTGTGCCTTCAGAACTGATCCATATCCTTTACTCTTCCTCCCGCAATATGATAGACATGACCACAGATGTGCTGGATATGTCTAAAATAGAAGCGGGTAAATTTGATAAGCCCAATTACACCGTTTTCACCCTGTACAACTGGCTTAACCTCCTGGTAGATTCCTACAAGCGGGCGGCGGTGCTGAAGGGTTTGCGGATTGAAACGGATTTCAGGCAGCCCGTTCCCGGCAGGATCCGGTCGGACAAAGCCCTGCTTACCCGTGCCGTAAGCAACCTGCTATCCAATGCTATTAAGCATACACCAAAGAACACTACCATCACGGTAAGAGCATCCGTGTCCGAAAACCGGCTGATCATTGACGTGGCAGACCAGGGACCCGGAATCTCCATCGAAAACCAGGAACACATTTTTGATGCTTTCATCTCTACCTCGCGGGTAGGAGAGGGCACCGGCCTGGGGCTGTCGATGGCCAAAACATTTATAGAAGAGCTACAGGGCACCCTCACCATTAACAGCACGCCGGGGCGGGGCAGCACCTTTACCATCAATATTCCGCTGGAAGAAACCACCGAAGCCGCCAGCGCGGAAGATAATCCCGCTGCGCTCACCTTTGAACAGTTTTCCGGTGCAAACGTATTGCTGATAGAAGATGATTATGCCAACAAGCGGTTAACAGAGCTGCAGCTTCAACGGGTAGGCTGCAACTGTTATCATGCTGAAACCGCGCAGCAGGGCCTTGAAACAGCCAGGGAGATCCTGCCGGATCTTATCCTGCTGGATTACTCATTACCGGATAAAACAGGTTTTGAATTTATAGAGATGATACGGAACGATATCACACTGCTATACACGCCTATCATCCTGGTGTCTGGTGAAATGGATCCTGAAATTATTGAAAGAGCCAGGGAGATGGCGAACGGGTTTGTGCCTAAACCGGTAAAAGCAGATCTGCTTTACCAGCAAATCAGCCGGTACCTGTCGAAGCGCATTCCCGTATAGGAGTGCCTGTTAGTCTTTCAGAAAAATAAATTTTATTGTATCTTATCCTGCGATCACCCTCAAAAAAAATTTTATGAAATCCATTACCATCCCTGCCCTCTATTGCCCTTTTGAGTCGAAAATCAACAAACACCTTGCGTCTACCGAACAGCATACCAACAACTGGATCCGCCAGTTCAAACTACATGAAGGCGCTGATTTCGAGAAATTCCTCGGCGACAATTTCGCTTACATGACCGCCCGCTTTTACCCGGAAGCATCCGAAAAAAATTTGTGGCTGGCCAATGATATCAACAGCCTGCTTTTTGTAATGGACGATGCCATGGATAACCAGGTAGACAGGGCCGATATGATTAAAACAAAGAATAACCTGCTGGAGTTTATCGATAAATGCAATGCCATCCTGCATCATCCCGGAACCTATGCGGGGTCGCCTACCGGCGTATTCGCCGCTTTTCATGATGTATGGATACGGCTTATGGCCATCAGTACCCCCGAATGGCAGCAGCATTTTATTCAAAGCCTGCAGATGATGTTCCAGGCCGCCGTATGGGAGTTTGATAACGTATCTACCGGTAAAATCCCTACTGTATCGGAATTTTATAATACCCGTCAGTTCCTTGGCGCCGCGCATATTTCCACTGATATGATCTCCGTTATTGAAGAAGTGAATATCAGCCAGGAACTGCTGGACCACCCTACCGTACATGAACTGACTGTGCTTGCCCGCAATGCTGTTTGCTGGGCAAACGACCTGTTCTCTCTCACCAAAGAGCTGGAACACGGCGATAAGCACAATATGGTGATCATCGTAAAAGAAGAACGCCAAACTGATCTGCAAAGCGCTATCCGGGAAACCGTGATGATCCACGATAAAGACATTCACCGCTTTGTAACGCTGGCCAATGAACTCCCCGGTGTGGACCCTGATAACGCCGACCTCCGGAAATATATCCGGATACTCAGCGCCATCCTGATCGGTAATATCGACTGGAGCTCGGCGGAAACCAAGCGGTATAACTTTGAATTCGTCAGGGCTTAACGGTATCAAAGAGGACTGGTAAACCTTTCAGGCTGTATACCAGGGAGCTTTTATCCAGTTGTAACTGTGACTTATCCTTCACCCGTATATTTTTCACTTTACTGAAAAGCACGGTAAAGGCTATACGTGTTTCTACCCGGGCCAATGGAGCGCCCAGGCAATAGTGAATGCCATGACCAAAATTCATCACCTGGGTGAGGTTGGGCCTGTTGAGATCAAAAACATCAGGGGCCGGGAATACATCATGATCGCGGTTGGCCGTGCTGATCCAGGTGTTTACCAGGTCGCCTTTCTTTATCTGCTGCCCGGATAATTCCACATCCCGGGTAGCTATTCGCGGGAAGCCGCGCACCGGCGACAATAGCCGCAGCGCCTCTGTTACTGCTTTAGGAATATCGCCCGGGTTAGCAGCAAGGTGTTGCTGTATTTCCGGGAACTCGGTAAATACGAATAACGCATTGGCCAGCGAGCTTTTGGTAGTTTCATAACCTCCCAAAAAGATAGCTACGCACATAGCTATGATATCCAGGTGTTCCAGTCTTTGCCCGTCTGCTTCCGCAGTAATGAGATGGCTGATGAGATCTGCCTGCGGGCGGGCTGTTCTTTCTTTTATCAGCTCCCCGAAGAACACGCTCATTTCCTGCATGCTTCTCCCGAATATTTCCATGCCTATTTCCCTTGGATCACCTGCTACTGCGGTGATCCAAACCCTTACCTGTTCATGATCGTGATCCGGCACTCCCAGGATCTTTGAAATCACCCGATGCGGGATCAATAATGCAAAGTCGTTTACAAAATCAATTTCACCACCTGCCAGCCACGGCGCCAACAACTCTTCACACTGTTGCGTTATCCAGCTTTCCGATTGCGCAATAATAGCCGGTGAAAACGCTTTGGTAGCCAGCGAGCGGAGCAGTTTATGCCGTGGAGGATCTGCCAGGTTAAGATTCCTGGTAAAAATATTATCATCCTGTTTTGGCATGTACTCGGAAGAAAAAGTTTGGTGATCGCTTAAAACAGCTTCCACATCTTTATGCCGGGAGATCTGCCAGGCACCGGAAGCACCGAAGTAAGACATGAATTCCTTATCATAAACGGGTTCTCCCAGCAGGTTCCTGTGCCAGATGGTTAACTCTGATAATGAAGTTGACATGAGTAGGGATTTATGAATATTAAATTATAGGAATTATTCTGGATTCCAAAATAATCATGGATAACGGAACCGCACAACAGTGCGGGCCTAACGCAATTTCATGATAAGTTACTATATTCCTTTGCTAAAATTCCATAAGGAAATATTATATGAAATACTTAATATTGTCTTAATCCCTTTATTTTACTATTGCCAAACATATCAACCAAGTTATTCTGTCATTAAATCATGGGGTTAAGAAGTATAGACAATGAAGAAGAAATACTGGCGCAAATCGCCGGCGGTTGCCAGCATGCGTTTGCCAGGCTTTTTCACGGCTATGTAAACCAGGCCGGGCGCATTGTTTATACCATTACCGGTTCCAGGGAACAAACCGAGGAAATACTGCAGGATTTATTTGTGAAGCTGTGGAAAGACCGGGAAAAATTAATTTCGGTGAAACAATTCAATGCCTACTTTTTTATTCTCCTGCGCAATCATACCCTTAATTATCTTACCAATGTTGTAGCCGAAAGAAAGAAGCAGCAACAATATACCCTCCATGCGTTACGGGAAGAAGCCGGGGCCCATCCCGATAACCGCCTTGATATGCTGGATAAGGCAATTGACGCACTGCCCATGCAACAGAAAACGGTTTTCCTCCTACGGGCCCAGGGATACAGGAACCCGGAAATTGCCCACCGTATGAATTTGTCGACCGACTCCGTAAAGAAATACAACCAACTGGCTATCAGGTTTATTTCACGGTACGTAAAGGAAACAATCCTGTTATCACTCCTGGCTTTCCGTCTTTTTAAATAATTTTTTCATCTCCATATCTCCTTTTATACCCCTTTTACTGTCTTATATACAGGAACAGACTTTAAGCCGCTATTATGCAGGAAGACCGGTTAATATATTTATACCATAAAGCCATAAATAACAGCATCTCCGAAAAAGAGAGAGAAGAGTTATTTGTTTTACTGGCGGATCCTGCAGCGAAGCAGCTTTATAACAGCCTGTTTGAATGGGGCGCAACACAAACGGAAGGGAAGGAAGATGTATTTACCGCTCCCCAGGCAGATGCCCTGCTGGAGCGTGTTAATAAGATCAATCAGCCGCATTCCGGCAGTGTATTTAAGCTAAAAGCCACATTGGCCTGGTTGGCAGCCGCCTGCGTAACATTGTTATTAGGGCTGGCAGCGTATCATTTATTTACCCGGCCGGCACCGGCAAGGCCAGCCAGGGCAATTGCGCAGGCAACAACACAACCGGCAGCAAAAGCACATGTAATGCTTACCCTGTCTGACGGCCGGCAGGTAGCACTCGACAGTGCAGCAACAGAACAGGTTATTGAACAAAAAGGCACCCAGGCAGTGAACAGTGGAAAAGGTGCGCTTACCTATACCACACCCGAAAACCATGCAGCAATTACAGAAGTAGTATTTAACACCCTTACCACACCACGGGGAAAGTATTATAAAATTGTGCTCCCCGATGGCACCAGGGTTTCTTTAAACGCCGCTTCCTCCCTTCGTTATCCTACCGCTTTCAGCGATGGCCAGCGAAAGGTGGAGCTAACCGGTGAAGCCTATTTTGATGTAGCCACAGATGCCGGCCGCCCATTCACAGTGGTAACCGGGAAACAAACCATTTCAGTGCTGGGCACGGCCTTTAACGTAAAGGCCTATACGGATGAACCGTATACCAAAACAACCCTGGTAGAAGGCCGTATAAAGATAGATCTTCGGAATGGCACGGCAGCAAAGGTGCTTAGCCCGGGTGAGCAGGCCACACTGGAAAACAACCAATTGAAAGTCAGTAAAACTGATACCAGAGAAGATATTTCCTGGATGTCGGACATGTTCTACTTTTCAGACACAGACCTGCATACCGTTGCCCACCAACTGCAACGCTGGTATGATATTGAAGTGGATTATTCATCCCTTCCCCATGCAAGATTATATGGGCAGCTGCCCCGCAGCACACCACTGCCACAGCTGTTGAATGCTATAGAGAAAACAAGTGATATAAAACTAAAAATGAGCAATAACCGGGTATTAACCGCGCATTAATAACCGATTTTTTATCAACCAACTGTCAATCCTTTAAAATCACATTTATGGAAATTAAACGTGGCCACTTTGTGGGCCATTGGAAGCGTTATGCCTGCAGCCTGATGCTTGCTGCCTTCTGCTCGCTGGCAACGGCCGCTCCTGTGTACTCACAACAGGTAAACCTGAAAGTTACCGATGCAGGGCTTGAACAAGTGCTCGCTTCCATCAGGGCCCAAACGAATTACGCTTTTGTTTTTGATGCCCGGTTCGCTAAAAACGCATTGCCGGTGACCGTTAATATTAAAGAAGCCCCGTTGCAGAAAGCACTGGAAGAAGTATTTAAAGATCAGCCTTTCACATTTGAGATAAGCGATAAAATTGTGACGGTGACGGCGGCCCATCCGGCGCCGGTGCAGGCAGCTGTGGTATCGTTGTCGGGAAGAATCCTCAGCCCGGATAACCAGCCCATCATTGGCGCTACTATTATGATACAGGGCTCAAAACGCGGCGCCAATGCAGATGAGAACGGCCGCTTTACCATTAACGGCGTTCCTGAAGATGCGACCATCGTTATTACTTCCATCGGCTTCAACAGTTTAACGCTGCGTTTGAACAACGGCGTATTAACTACGGCCGGCAAAGAGTTTAAAGGTCAGCTGGTAAGGAGCACCTTACAAAACCTCCTGATCACCCTGCAACCATCCTCCTCACAACTGCAGGAGGTGAATGTAACCGTTGGATACGGTACCCAGAAAAGAAGGGAAACCACCGCGGCTATTTCCACCATCAAAGGATCACAACTGCAAAATAAACCCTCCGGCTCTATTGAAGGGCTGCTGCAGGGTTTGGCGCCGGGACTGGTGGTGCAGAACAACTCCGGTATGCCCGGGGGCAGGAGCATGGTGCAGATCAGGGGGCTGGCGTCCTTTTCCAACTCCGCCAACTCCGGCGTGGTAAGTACGCCCCTGTTCATTATTGATGGCGTGCCACTGGAACAGGATGTATTCAACCCATCCGATCCACGCCAGGCCATTACCAGCGTGCTGGCAGGTTTCAGCCCTTTTGACCTGGAGTCTGTTGACGTATTGAAAGATGCATCCGCCACCGCCATTTACGGATCAAGAGGCGCCAACGGCGTTATCATTATCAATACCAAACGCGGAAAGATCGGTAAGCCTATTGTATCCTTAAACACACAATATGGTTTGAGCTACTATCCCTCCCTTCGTAAAACATTGGGTGGAAAAGCAGAGCGCGACTTTAAAATCGCATTGTACAATCAATACAAATCATCCAAAGTAGGTGGCGGTTTTACCGATATGCCCATTGAATTAACGGATAGCCTGAATAGCTTTTATAACAACTCCACCGACTGGCAAAAGCTTTACTTCCGTGATGCAGATCTGAAAAACATTAACCTCGGTATCAGTGGGGCTACTGAAAACGCCAGCTACCGCCTGGGTGTGGACTATTACAAAGAAAAAGGTATTGTGCTCGGATCCGGCTTCTCCCGTTTTTCATTAACATACAACGGTATATTCAAGCCATCTTCCAAATTAACTATTACCGGCAGAGCCAATCTTAGCCAGACAGATGCGAGCCAGAAAAGAGGAGATACCTACAACGCCGCCGTGGTAGGAAATAACTTTTCGTCGTCCTTTCGTCCAGGTCCCAACAGCGGATTTTTTGACGCCTTTCTTGAATCCTATAACAAAGGCGTAAACATTGATCTTACCAGGAGAGCACTGGCACAGCTTGAGGTGAGCTACGATATATTCAAGTTCCTCAACCTTACTTCCAGGGCATCGGGCAACTATGAATTTTACCGTACGCGCACCTTTGAGCCTTCTGCCACCCGGACCGACCTGAAGGCGGCGGCCTCTTATTATTCACAGGAAAAGGTAAACCTGCTGAGTGAAACATTTCTACGCTTATACCATACCTTTCAATCAAAACATTCCTTTGATCTCGTAGTGGGTAATACCATCAACACCAGTGAAAACAACAACATCTATGGCGCTGCCACCGGCGGTCCCAGCGATGCGCAACAGGTGATACTCGGTTACCCGCAGGCCAACCTTAAACTGGAAACGCATAACCTGCAGTATGGATTATTGTCGTACTACTCCCGGCTGTCTTACAACTTCAATAAAAAATACCTGATCCAGGGCGTGATCCGGGCCGATGGTTCTTCCAAATTCGGTAAAGACAATCAATGGGGATACTTCCCTTCTGCATCAGCAGGATGGGTATTTACAGAAGAAAAATTTATTCGCAACAATATAGGCCGCTGGTTAAACTTCGGAAAGATCAGGGCCAGCATGGGAAAATCCGGTACGCAGTATGAAGATAACTACCTGGCTGTAGGCGCTTATCTTACCAAAAGCGGCGATAACTCCACCTATAATGGCATTCCATTGTTATCCCCCAACTATGCAGGCGGCAATGGTATTACCCTGCCTAATCTCACCTGGCAAACCACCAAGGACCATGGCGTAGGGCTGGATCTCGAATTCCTGAACAGTCGCATCACCATGGTACTGGACTACTACGATAAAAAAACAGACGGCTTCCTGTTCCCCGATGCGCTGAACGGCACCAGCGGATACGCCTCCAGGTACATCAACAGCGGTGCGGTACGCAACTATGGCTATGAAGCAGCTATTACCGGTTATGTTACCAAGCCTGGTAAAAACTTCCAGTACTCCGTGACCTTCATTGGCGCTATCAACAAAAATGAACTGACCAAGCTACCTGATTTCGGCAGAAGCGTATCGCGAAGCAACTATGCCGTAGGCCAGCCTTACCTGCAGATTGGCCGTCCCCTGAACGGGTTCTATCTCATGAAATACCTCGGCGTATATCCCGATGATGCATCTGTTCCGGTTAATAAATACACCGGTAAAAGACTTTACCCGAACGTTAGCGGTTTCACCTCGCAGGATCCCTATCGCGCAGGCGATATCCGGATACTGGATGTAAATGGCGATGGAAGGATAGGTGTGCTGGATAACTCAGACAGGGTATATTGCGGAGATCCCAATCCGAAATTTACGGGAAGCTTCTCCCACAGCTTCAGCTACCGGTTTAAAAACAACGCCAACCTGCAGCTGGATGTATTCTTCAATTACTCTGTAGGCAACAAGGTATTCAATAAAGTAAAGGCCGACCGTATCCGCGGTGTAAGCTGGACCGCCAGCGAAAACGTGAACTATCCCGGCGGACAAAGGAACCTGCTGGATGTTTCCGACCTCGATTTCTGGACACCTGAACATACCAATGCCAAATATCCTGTGCTGAACCCCTGGAGATATTATGGTTTGTCGAGCTACGACTTCATAGGCAACTATGAAATCAATACCGACATGTTCCTGGAAGACGGCAGCTTTATCCGCCTGAACAATGTGAACCTTAGCTACGACTTTTCCACCGCTCTGCTGAACAGGATCAATATCAGGCGGCTGAGGGTATACGGCGGCATGAGCAATGTGTTCATCCTTACAAAGTATAGCGGCGTAGACCCTGAAAACGTAGACCCATATGGATATGACCTGGGTAATGGTTATCCCATTCCATACAAATTCAACTGCGGTTTTAACTTTGAATTCTAAACAATATGAAAATAATAACTACCCGGAATAACAAACTTGTATGCGTGTTGCTTGCCTCCCTCGCATTATTATTTTCCTGTAAAAAAATACTTGACCCGGAAATCATAGAGCTTCCCACTGCTGAAAATGCCATCACTTCCGCTTCGGATGTTGAAAAAGGTATTGCCAGCGCCTATTCGCTGCTGCGAACTGTAGTGCCAGACAAGGTTTTTCTTATGGGTGATATGAGGGCAGATGTATTTTCCAGTTACTCCCAGAGTTCAAATGTGCGTGTAGAAACCAATATTGCTACCAATACGGCATCTGCATTATTCAATAATGGCGGCGGCAACTGGAACCAGTTCTATACCGCTGTTGCGCAATGTAACCTGTTACTGGAAAAAATCCCCACTATTACTTCTTATGATGAAGCGCTGCGGAAAAGACATATAGGTGAAGCAAGTTTCATACGAGCGCTCACTTATTTTTACCTGGCCCGTTTCTGGGGAGATGTACCGTTGAACCTGAAAAGCGTTAACACCGATAACCTATCCAGAACGCCACAGGAAGAAGTATTTAACCAGATCAAAGCAGACCTGGATGTAGCCATTGCCAACCTGGAACTGGATTATGGCGCCGGCGACAGGGCTGTAAGAGCCACCAAAGGCGCCGCCTGGGCCATTAAGGCGCATGTGCTGGGATGGTTACAGGATTTTGCCGGTTGCGAGAAATTATGCGACAGCGTAATTACGAAAGGACCTTACAGCCTGGTTACAGACACCTCTAACCTGCTCAGCATTTTCATAGGTAAATCGCAGGAAGGCATCTTTGAATTTAATTTCGACGCCAATTTAAGAGAAGTACAAAAGAACCGCGTATATAACCGTACACTGGGAAGGCCGTGGTATAAAGATCAATCTGATGGAGGAGGAGGAAGCGACCGTTACCTGTTATGCCCTACCCGGCAGCAGATCAATACCATGTTCACTCCTGGCGCACGCGATGCACGGCTGTTCACCTGGTTTATCCGCGAAACTTATCTCCAGGGGGTGAATGAAGACAGGATCTTTTTTGGCAAGTACAGAACCTTGCAGTTAAAAGGAGATACATCTTCACAAAATATCAACGAGTCAAATATTATTGTTACCCGCCTGGCCGATATTATGCTGTTACGTGCAGAAGCCCTGGCTACGCCTGCTGTTGGCAGAACCGCAGAAGCAATAGTGCTCCTCAACAAAGTGAGGGAACGCGCATATGCCACGCCATACACCGGGGGCGGCAACCTGCAGGACACCATTCTGTTGGAACGTAAAAAAGAACTGATCGGCGAAGGCCAGTATTTCTTTGACCTGGTAAGAACAAGAAAGCTGGATAAAGATTCTAAAATAACAGATGGCGACTGGTTCAAAAAAGGAGCCTGGTTGTTACCTATTGACCAGGGTATCATCGCCAAAAGCAATTTCGCGATTACACAAAACGAATTCTGGAAATAATTACTCCGTTTCTTGAAAAGATATAGTATGAACAAACTTATTTCACTGAAAACAGCAATACTTCTTGCAGCAGGCGCTTTGCTGGTACTGGCGTCGTGCAGGAAAAATGATTACTATGTAGATGGTGGTCTTTCACGGCAATCTGAAGAAGAAAAGAAAATGCCGGTGTATGATTTCCTGAAAAGCAGGTCGAATCACATGTTTGATTCCCTGGTAAAAATCATAGATCTCACCGATGCAAAATCGGTGGTGAACCAGGCCAATATCACCTTCTTCGCAGCGCCCAACAATGCGGTAATGAGGCTACAGATGAACTTTAACCCTGACGACAGACAGGCATTGAGGCCGCTGGACGCTATCGGGAAAGATACCCTGCTGAAATTACTTGGCAGGTTCATTATTCCCAATGCGCAGATAACACTCGAACAGGCCCTGAAGGATAAACAGAAATATTACAAGGCGCTTAACGGCGACAGCCTTTTCATTTACGGAAGAGGAGGCGGGGTAAGCCCGGGTAGCTCTTTACAAACATCCGCGTTCTACCTGGAATATGAGCATGTGAAAATACCTGGTGTAGATTCCATCAAATATACCGGCAGCATCCAGACGCATAATATGATTACCGGCAACGCCGTGGTACATGTATTAACCTACGGATCCAGCTTTGCCGCCGGATTGAAACAGAAATATTTCAGATAATCTCAATCATCTTTTATCATGAAAATATCAGCAAAAATAAAATGCTTAATATGGCTGGCCCTTACCGGGTTTGCCATGTCGTGCAGCAAGGATAAAAACGACGGCTTCCTGAGCCCGGCGCTCAAGTATACCAATCCTTCCATTAAAGTGGCCGTAGGCGCCTCCCTTATACAATCCGGCGCTATGGTAACAGACGAGTCTACCAAGCCGCTGGAATTCACGATTGAGGGCATTTATACCGCGGATGGCAAGCTGGCTCAATCTGTAATGAACTACAAGGTAGATACCTATTTCTGGCAGGCAGAATACACCGGGAAAGAAAAAACAGTGCAGGAGCTGGATAGTAAAAGACAAAAAGTAAACCGTCCTGCAATAGACATCAACCCGGAGAACGGGAATATCCTGATATACCCTGAAGCCACCGATACCTTGTTACTTACCAAAGGGAAATATACTATAGATGTAAAAGTGAAAAACAGCTCTGGTGAGAAGATCATTAAGGCAGCGCTAACAGTAGATATCAGCTATGCCTTGCCCTATACTTACCGCTTCTCCGGTATTGACGGTAATCTTACCGGTATTGATGTAACATTCGACCGGCAATCGAACACCGGCAATAAAATACTGGTATATGTATTAAAGAAAGATGGAACGCCGGTAGATCCGAAATTACTGTTTGGATACGATTACTCCTCTACGCCGGGCGTAACGGACTTAAAGGACTGGCATAACCTGGGCCTGAATAATCCGACCAAATACACCGAGTTCCCGGATCACCTGGAACTGGAGATAGCCGGGTTCCCGCTGCCTTTTGTGGCAGGGCAGGTTTTGAGAATTGATATGTATAACAATGGCGAAATCAATGGTAGTTATTTCAACTACTGGTTTGATATGTCTATTCTCAAAGAAGGCATCTGGAAAGTTACTATTAAGCTGAAGTATAATAATTAACACTTTTATCAGGGGCTGTTTCGATGATGAAACAGCCCCTGATAAAAGATCCATCATCGAAATGAACCTGGAAGAAAAGTAAACTCCCTGTTTTCTTTGTTAACCGCGGCGTTACACCAGATGCAATAATGCATTCCCTCCGAAAACTGAAATTCCCATTTTATTAAAGATATTATTGTAAAGAGCAAAGCACTGGTTGCCGGAATAGCCGATGATCGTAAATGAATAACGGGACCTCAACTTATCTCTACCGGAAACAGCTGTCGCTCTACCGACTATTTTTTCTATTTTAAGCAGATGGAAATATTTCGGCAGACAGTACTTATGGCTCTTATGCTGCTGGTAATGCATCCGCTTAGCTCCAGCGGCCAGCAGTTTCCGCAGGCAGAACAGTTAACCACCGCATTAACAGAAGCGGCAACAGTTATTCCCGCCGGGAATATTTATTTGCAAACAGACCGTGGAGTATATGAGCCTGGCGAAGATCTCTGGTTCAATGCCCGCCTGCTGAACGCGCAGCATTTCGTATGGTATACATTCGATCAGACATTGTATGTGAAGTTAACCAAAGCCGGGAGCGACAGCACAATATGGCAGCAGCTTTACCCTGTTAGCAACGGCGTTTCCAGCGGTCACATTTACCTGGATGGTCATCTTACAGAAGGAGATTACTGGCTGAAAGCCTATTCTGCACATACCTTCACCGCAGGCCCTGGGCCGTTTTATGCATTGCGCAAAGTACGCATCATCAAAGATTCCTATTCGCTGCGCCGTGTGGCTGGCAGCATATCACTCCAGCCGGAAACAAATGAGCCTGTAAAGCTGGAAGTATTTCCGGAGGGAGGGACCTTCGTTACCGGGTTAAAAAGCCACATCGCATTTAAGGCAACAACCAGCAACGACGCACCGGTACATGTAGCTGGCGTATTGCTTAAAGATGGAAAACCATTACAACGCATTGAAACTACTCACCTGGGAATGGGAAGCTTTGATCTTATTCCCCAACAAAATGCCACATACACTATACAGGTAGCAGATAGCTTTATTGCCCTTCCTAAACCTGCAGACACAGGAATAACAATGCATGTACAGCCGGCAGGCGCCGACAGCATCTCTCTTAACATTACCGCCAGCCCAGGCATGGCCGCGCAGAGGATTTATATCAGTAGCCAGGTGCGTGGCCTCATGCAGGCAGCTGCCACCGCATTACTCAAGGACAGCCTGCTGGTAAAACTCCCGGTAGCACAGGGCCCCGGTGGCATTGCAGCCATTACGCTATTCGACCAGCAACTACAACCACTGGCAAAACGATTGGTGTTTGTGCTCCCGGATAAAAAATTAAACATCCGTCTTCAACTTCCCGGACAACATTACCTCACCCGGAAAAAAGTTTCCCTTGTAATAAAAACAACCAACGAACAAGGAAACCCGGTTGCCACAAGGATTAGCCTAAGGATATTTTACAACGCTTATGATAATAATGACAGCAAATACATTGATGACCATTACCTGCTTACCAGTCAGCTGAAGGCCAGGATCGACGATCCCGGGTACTATTTTGATGAAAAAAATAAAGACCGGCTAACCGCATTGGACCTGGTATTGCTTACCCAGCAACGAAACAGCTACCTGTGGAGCGATCAGCGGCAACCCAATGCTGATACAAGACCTGTGATCACCGACAGCATTGCCGGTAATTTAAGTTTCCAGGGTAGGAGGAATAATTCTCCTCCATCTCCCAACCTGCTTTTTGTATTCAACGCAGAAGAAAAAAACAACACCTTGTTAAGCACAGACAGCGCCGGCCGTTTCTTCCTGGATCCCGCTATACTGGCGGCGGGAAACCGTCTTTATATCAAATATCCCGGACAAAGCAGGCAGCCGTTCACAATGAGTGTTGCCGATCCGTTTACCGCCATCGCTGCTGCAGAAAAAAATAAAACCTTTTATTATCCGCCATCACTTAAAAGGATACCCACCACGGATACGAATATTGTTTTCAGCCGGTTCAGTAAAACATTGGCCGGTGTAGAGATCTCCGCCAAAGGCGCCAGAACTGCCTGGCCCAAATACCTTGGTAAACTCGACAGTATTGCTAAACTGGAAGGCCCCGCAGACTATGTAGGTGCATGCGGGCTCTTAAATTGTCCCGCCTGCGGGGGAGGCACCAAACCCGTAGAAGGAAAGGAATACAGCGAGTATATCGGCAAGCGCAGGCAGGAGATTACATCGCATCCGTTTGCCTTTACCGGCGAAGAAATGCAAAAAGTAAAATATCATTATCCCACCTTTACAGAAGAACAATTATTAAAAAAATTCAATCTGGCGGTAGCGGGTGGCTATTACATTTCTCCACAGTTTAATGAATCAGGCGGCAGCCCGGATTTTAGAAAAACGCTTGCCTGGATGCCTGATATTGCGACAGATGAGAATGGCGAGGCAACAGTTAGCTTTTACTGTTCGGATGTTTATGGAAGATTTCAGGTGAGTGTAGAAGGGGTGAGTGAGCAGGGGCTGATTGGGAAGAGGGTGGAGTATGTGGAGGTGGAGAGAGGGGGAGAGGGGAGAACTAACTAGACAGAACGCTTCGGTTTTAATTCGGTTTTATCACGGGACCATAAAGAAACTAAAAAGCAAAGGATAATACGCTTTTCAATGAAATTTTTGAATTTATTTCTTTAATTTTACCTGAAAGCGAAGGATAATGCGTATTGAAGTCGTTAATCTGGGAAAAAAGATTCAACAGCGCCGGGAGTTGCTTGGACTACTACAGGCACAACTGGCAGCACTATCAGGTGTCAGTACCCGCACGATCCAGCTAGTCGAGCAAGGCAAAGGTAATCCATCATTACAAACGCTGATCAGGCTGATCGATCCTCTGGGATTACGTATTGACCTGTTATTAAAGCATCCTGTAAATACTGAACAATGAAAACAGTCCAGGTTTTTTATAATGACAAGTTAGCCGGATATCTTTCTAAAAACGGAAACAAGTACCGCTTTGTATATGACAGTCAATACCTGGCTGCAACTGATAGCCGCCCTATTAGCCTTACGTTGCCATTACGGGAAGTACCTTATGAAAGTGACATACTTTTTCCGGCTTTTGTTAACCTGCTAAGCGAAGGATCTAATAAAGCGATGCAGGTCCGGTCACTGAAAATTGACGAAAACGACTATTTCGGGCTTTTACTTGCCACCGCCAATGGTGATCATATTGGCCCATTAACCATAAAGGAAGATCATGCCTCTCCCAGAAATTAATGTTTGCCCTTCAACGCTGCGGCCGGGGTTCACTACATACAGCCCGTTGGCTGAGGCAAACCTGTTTGGAAGCCGCACCAGGAAGGTTTCACATATTTTGCCATTTGGGCCACCAGGCAAAAACGCAGCACTCACACGGGAATACAACGAAAAACGTAAACATATCAGCATTAGTGGGGTACAGGAAAAATACAGTTTACGTCAGAAAAAAAATATCCTGGAACTAACGGACATAGAAGGCACCCACATTCTGAAACCTATACCAAATGAGCGGTTGGAACGACTAGGAGATCTACCGGCAAACGAGCATTTAAGCATGCAGATTGCCAAACAAGTATTTGGTGTAAATACAGCAGAATGCGGTGTAATCTTTTTTGATGATGGATCTCCCGCCTATCTGACCAGGCGCTTCGATTATAAACCCGATGGCACAGGTAAATATCATTTAGAGGATTTTGCTACGCTAATGGGCAAATCACCCGAAAGAGAAGGAGTGAATTTCAAGTATAACGCTTCGTACCTCGATATTGCCAATTTAATCAAACAATATACAGTGGCCACCCCGGTAGTACTTATAGAATTTTTTCAGCTGTTGATCGTTAACTATCTTATTGCTAACGGAGACGCTCACCTTAAGAACTTTTCACTAATGGAAACAAGCCAGGGCGACTATATCCTTTCACCAGCCTACGATTTGTTATGCACCAAACTACATCTTGATGATAATCACCTGGGACTTCACAATGGTCTCTACGATGAAGATTATGATGAAGCAACCTATTATGATGTTGGCATGTATACCGGCGTATCCTTTATCGTTTTTGCTGAGAAAGCAGGTATTCCTGCACTTCTGGCCCGGCAAGTGGTTGACAAAATTATCAGCAAAACACCCGAAGCCATTAAGATGGTTCAGCATAGTTTTTTAAGTGAAGAAGCTAAGAATAAATATATTGAGATATTAGTTCAGCGGAAACGGCTGTTGGCGTATGATGCGGAGAGGGGGTTTAAAGAATTGTGATAGGATAAGTATATCTCTCTCATCATAAAATCAGGAGGAAAATCTTATAGTGATTTAAAATAAGAAGTGAAGATTAATAGTATTTGTGAAATACGCTAAATAATACAACCCTTGCTTAGCAGGGGTTGTATATTTCGTTTGGATTTGCTGCTGTTTCCTTTTGCTCGCTGGAGAAACAACTACCAAACCAATTCCTGTACGATTCATTAGAGCTAAATAAGATAATCGCAAAGAGTTTTATCACAGACATCTCCTGATTTAACCTTAGTCTTAATAACTCCAATGATCTATTTACATTTTACCGGTTTACACTGTGTCCTGCATTTGGGAGCAAGACATCTTTTTGGTTTTGTTGGCTTGGCGAGATACGATACATTGAACGTTTCAGCATAGAGCTTCTTTGTTTCTTCAAATGCATTAATCAAATTTTGTTCATCTTCCGGCCCATTCATTCCAAAATAAGGATAATGGTGCAATAAAAACCCAAATATTGCGTCACAATCTTTCGCATATTTCTCCGTATCGAGAATGTGCTGATGCCAAAAAAGATCAACATCTCTATGAGGCACAATGTCCTTTTCCGGATATTTCCTTTTCAGTGCCAGAAATCTTTTGTACTCAATTTCTGCAATTTCCGCTTGAGATGCAGACCAACCATATCCCTCATAAGGGGGCTCTTGCAACTTCAGTTTTACCATTGTAAAATCAAGTCCATTAATATCTTTCATAAACGGGGCCACTAATAGATTGGAAGAAATAATTGTTTCCATGTTAAATAGATTGTAGAGTTAATAAAACAACACTT
>NZ_DATCRD010000180.1:0-20019 GCF_036569185.1 Chitinophaga sp. | reverse complement strand
CAGCATTTGTGCAGTAGCTGCCAGCGAGAAAGGCTGCGGCTCCGGTTCTTTTCCTTCTTCCACAGGCGGTGGTGGCGGTGGTGGTGGCACTACACTGGCAATGGCTGCCATAATAGCTCCTATGATATCGAACACCATACCAATATGAGGCACCGGCAATAAGGGAGAGGGAGGAAATACGGTATCATGAAAATCTATACCTATACCAAGATCAAAATATTTTGCAGCGGGCATTCCCGGGAAAGCGGGTAATATACTGGCCATTCCTTTCTGGAGATGGTCCAGTGAGTTTTTCTTTTCTGCGAATAATTCTCCAAAGCCTTTATTTTCTACAGCCATGATATGATTACTTTATTCCTTTGCGGAATATGGTCTTAGTTAAACTCAAACAAGGTGGATTTACGTCTTACGGTGGCTTTGTCCATGCCTTCCGCCTGCAGCAGCGTATTCCAGTCGTCGCCCAGTAATTCCTGCAAGTTACTTTCCAGTATGCGGAGGTCTTCCTGTCCCCTGATCTTTTCACACAGGTGCACAGCCATCGCTGCTGCATGCAGGAAAGTAGACTGTCTTCTTACCTCCCGTTCCAGGTAGCTACCTCCGGTCATGGCGAGCAACAGGTTTTCAAACGCGGTATTCATCTGGCCCAGCTCATAATGCAGGTGGCCGCAAAGCCGGTAGCCTTCCATGATCATAAAGGCGTCTCCCTTGTTCACTGCTTCCAGGGCCAGCGCTTCATAGAGTGCAATGGCCTGTTTTCTTTTCTTCTTACCTGCTAATATAGCTGCGTGGATCATGATACATGATTTCCAGGTGGGATAACCAGCGGGATCTCCTTTATCCATCAGCTGCCTCGACAACCGGATCGCTTTATTGGCATAGCCGGCGCTCTTATCATTCTCGCGTGCCATGAAATAAGCCTGTGCTGCGATCATAATACCAGCCACTTCATGTACTTCCCCGCCCATTTTTTTGCTAAGGGAAAGCAGTGCCGCCACTTCCTGGTCCAGCGCCGGTGCACCCGGTTGTGTGGTACAATCCAGCACTTTGCGGATCTGTTTACGGAAACGGGCATCTGTGCTGATGGTATCGGAGTTACCACCGCCTTTGTCCATTTCGTGGTTAATAGCTGCTACCATCTGCAGGGATGGCTGTAATATTTTTATTTGTTCTGTAAATACTTTGGGTATGGTGATACGGGGATTGGTGACCACATCAATGGTCACTAACCGGATGCCTTCGGGCAACCCTTTTTTAAGTACATCGGTATACCAGCTGCCTGCATCCGGCTGATCGGTTCTTAAAGGAGGAAAATAAACACAGCACCCGGTATCTTCCAATCCGCGGATGCATTCCATGAGCCGGCGCAGTTCCTTCCAGATGCTTTGTACGGTTGGGGGCAGGCTGCGGTCGGGATGATAGTCTGTTTTCAGCAGCCCATCTTTTTTCAGTGCGTGATATACATCGTACTCTTCACGTGGCAACGGTTCAAACCATTCCAGGTATTCATTCCACAATGCTGCTTCATATACAGTATGATCTTCCTGGTAAGGTGTATCGAACCGGAAAAATATCTCTTTAAAAACACCGATGGCGGTACGTTCTGTTTCCAGGAATTTATCAATGATATCCACATCGGCATATTGCACCAGCCAAATAGCCAGCTTCCAGTGACGGTCGCTGTCGGCGGTAGCCCATGTATCCCTTACTTTATGAAATTCCTGTCCGATAGTTGGTGAGGTGGTCATAAGTTGGCTTTAAAGGATCAGGAATTTATTTTCACCAATCCGCCTGAAACCACCACATCCCCGTTACCGCTCACCGTCACATCTTTGGTGCCGTTTACCATCACGGAAGCGCCGGTAACATTGGCATTTTTACTTCCGGAAGCGAGCAGGTCTTTCGATATCAGTGTGAGCGAGTCTCCTCCTTTTACGATGGCATCCTTACTATTTACGGTCACGGTTTCCGTACCTTCCAGGTAAATTCCTTTTTTCGCTACAATAGAACCTTGCTGCGAGGCGCCGATAGAAAATTTTTCAGAGGTGATTTCAACTTCTTTGGAAGAAATTTCCATTTTATTTTTTGCGAAGAGCGACATTTTATCAGTACCATCTATGAAGATCTTGTTACCTGATTTGTCTGAAATCGTTACGCTGCCGTCGGCATCGTTCAGTAAGATGGAGATGCCGGTACGGGTGCGGATAGCTTTCATATCGTTATTAGCAGTACCAAATCCAGATTTGCCTTCCCCGTTGTAGGTTGTTCCCAGTACGAAGGGCAGTTCGGGGTTACCGCCTTCAAAATCCACTACTACTTCTTCTCCTTTTTCCGGCACCATGTACATGCCTTTGCTGCCGCCGCCGTGTGGCGCTACCACCCTCATCCAGGGCGTCATGCCCTGTTGCTGCCATTTAAAGCGGGCTCTTACCCGCCCCAGGTCTTTGGGATCATGATTGTCTACCACGATGGCGCTCTGCGCTTCACTGAAGGGGATATTTTCCAGGTTTACCGGTGGCGCTGCCGCATCTGCGGGGATACCTTCAAATTCGTTGTAATAGTCGCCGTTGCCGGTTACATGATGCGTGAGCCCCCAGATCATAAATTTCCCGTGGTCGTCATTGGCATATACATTTTCCCTGATGGAGATATGATCCCCTATTCGCAGGGAAGTTTGCTTGCTGCTGCCTTTCAGCTGTACCATAGCGGCCATGCGTCCTTTTTTCTGGCGGTTGATCAGCGTATCCAGTTCAGCTTTCGCATTGCTGGTAAACGCATAATTCATTTTATAAGTAGAAGTATTGCTGTATAATTTTTCGCTGAGCCCCTGAACATGGGAGGTATAATCGTTCACTTTTCCGGCGGGTTGTGCAAGGGTGGTGTTTTCCACAACTTTACTGTTCCGGTAATCGTATCCGTTCAACTGCTGGTTATTGGGTTGTACTTTCATTTCCAGGTCGAAGCTCATGAGGTCAACCAGGTGTACCAGTGATACTTCCCGGGGCTGGTATTTTCCGAAAACCACCTGTTGCCCGTTATAAAAGAACCATTCGCCGAAGCGCTCAGAGAGCCGGCGGAGAAAATCGAACGATGTTTCCTTGTATTGCACAATGTACTTCAGCGTTGAAGTGGTATTGGGATCTACCTGCGGGCGGGCCAGGTAAGGGCCGCAGGCTTTCAGTGCAGTATTCACAATAGCGCCGAGGTCCTGGTTTTCAAAAGCCTGTACATGCAGATCGTTGTTCAGCAGGATAGTGGGGCTGTAGCCACGGATTACACAAAAGCCGTGTGTACCATCGCTTTCCTTCCCTGAGCTTACCGACATCACAATACCATTGAAAATGAGCGGTTCATACGACTGTAACTGTTCAAACGCCTGGATGGTGATGCTTACTTCCTTGCCCAGGAAGGCTTTGGTGGCCGATACAATACCCGGGCCCAGCTCCTGCAGCCAGTCGTACCCTATTTTCAGCTCAAAATGATGATGTCCCTGTAACTGTTGTTCCAGGCGCAGAGAATGAAATTGTTTAAACTGTTTGTCAGCAATAGATACGGTTGTTATGGTATGTAACATATACAGGGGGGCTTTTAATATTAATATGGTTCCTATATCTGATCTGAAAAGGCAGATGGGGACTGCATTACGGGCAGATCTCCATCTCAAAAAAACACCGGAAAACGGGTTAAGAAAATCCTAGTTAACAAAAAATAAATTTAAGGAAATTTATATTACGCCCGGCTTATTTCAAATATTTTCAGGGTTAATTTTTTGGGGGAGATAACCGGGATGTACGGATTCCTATCTACATGTTATAACATGTGGCTGCCAACCAGGATCATCCGTAGGATGGCTAAGGTTTTTGCGGCTGTACCTGTAATCCATAAATATCCTTTAAGCGCAGCAGGCAAAGCTCCTCACCTGATTTTGGAACGCCGATCACCATTTCGCAGAACAGCTGGAGATCCTGGGAAATAACCGTGCAGTTATTTTGCTTTACTACCATCATTACATCGTTCATGATGGTGTAATCGAAGCTGAGATGGTATTTTGCCTCTATATTTTTCTGGATCACGGGGATCAGTTGCAGCACCATAGCTGCGCTCATCTTATAAGCATTAATGAGCCCCGGTACGCCCAGCAGGCTTCCGCCGAAATAGCGGACCACCACAATGAGCACATCCGTAAGCTGCTTGCTGTCTATTTGACCCAGGATAGGCTTGCCGGCGGAGCCGGAAGGCTCTCCATCGTCGCTGGCGCGGAACTGCAGTCCGGCGGTGCCAAGGCGGTAGGCATAACAGTGATGGGTGGCCTTGGGATGTTCTTTTTTTACTTCTCCCAGGCATTCTTTCACTTCTTCCGGCGATTTAACGGGAAAGGCGTAGGCCAGGAATTTGCTTCCCCTGTCTTTAAATTCTGCTACAGCTGTTTTATCAATCGTAAAATAAACCTCCATCAAAATAATTTAATACGCGTTTAACTACGCGGGATCATAAAAATCAATGCGGTCGCCCGCCACCTGCAGGGTATGCGTAAGCGTGGCATTAGTGAGCACTGGTGCTGCAGGTCCTTCCGGAAGTGTGCCCGCGCCTGTTATTACCCGCGCCTCGTCCCACAGGCCGGTTGCAATAAATTGCTGCAGCGTGGCGCTGCCTCCTTCCACCAGGATGCTCTGGATCTGCCGCCGGTGCAGTTGCTGCATCAGTTGTGGCAACAGGCCGGCGCTGAAATCGAGCGGCAGGGTTTCGGTAAGGCCATGGGTTTCTGCAGCGGCTGCCGTAATAAAAATGGTGGGAATACTGCCATCCCATACATGATGGGAGCGCGGCACCTTCAGGTGACGGTCTATGATAATGCGAACGGGGTCTTTCCCTGTCCACAGCCGGTTATTAAGCCGGGGGTTGTCATTTATCGCGGTGCGGGTCCCCGCCAGGATGCCCATTTCCTCGCTGCGCCATTTATGCACCAGCCGGTCGCTGTACTGATTGGATATACGCACGGGCGCTCCGCCTGCACCTGCGATCAGGCCATTACTGCTTTGCGCCCATTTCAGTACAATATAAGGGCGCTGCTGTTCATGAAAGGTAAAAAAGCGACGGTTGATTTGCCGGCATTCCGCTTCCAGTACACCTGTTTCCACCTGTACACCTGCCTTTTGCAACTTCTCTATTCCTTTCCCGGCTACGGCTGAAAAGGTATCCACGCAGCCAATCACCACCTGCCTGATTCCCTGCGACACGATAAGATCCGCGCAGGGTGGCGTTTTCCCGTGATGCGCACAAGGTTCCAGGCTTACATACATGGTAGCCAGCGGGATGAGGGAGCGCTCTTCCTCAGCCACACTGTTCACACAATTTACCTATGCATGGGCCTGTCCGTATTGCCGGTGATACCCTTCACCAATGATACGCCCCTGGTGCACCAATACAGCGCCCACCATGGGATTAGGCGCTACCTGTCCGGCCCCCATAGCGGCCAGTTCGAGGCAACGCTGCATATAAAATTCATTGAACGTGCTATTCATAATCACCAGGCGAAGTAATATTTTTGCAAATGTATCGTTTTTAGCGAATGGAAAAAGCCGCCACAGGTCTGCATTTTTCCGCTTACATTTCTTAAACTGTTTATATTGACTATACAAACGGCCTTTACCTATATTACAGGCGCCATCAGTGAACTCTATGATGAGCGGGAAGCCGCCAATATTGCCCATATTGTTATGGAATACCTAACGGGCATGAGTAAACTGGACCGGATTGTTCATAAAACAAAGATCCTTTCCCCTGATCAGAATCAACGGCTGAAATTAGCCATAGAAGCATTGCAGCGGCATGAGCCGGTGCAATATATTACCGGCAGCAGCTGGTTTTATGGTATGGAGTTGCTGGTAAATAAAAATGTATTGATCCCCCGTCCTGAAACGGAGGAACTGGTGGAATGGATGGTACATGACGCTGCGCACCGTCACAGGCTTCACCTGCTGGATGTAGGCACCGGCAGCGGATGTATTCCGCTGGCCCTGAAAAAATCATTGCCGGATGCACAGGTATCTGCCATAGATGTAAGTGAAGGCGCGCTGGAAGTGGCCCGCAGCAATGCAGCGCGGCTACGGCTGGAAGTTAATTTCCTGCACATGGATGCACTGGACACCCAACAGGTGGCGGGCCTGCCGGAGTTTGATATGATTGTGAGCAATCCGCCTTATATCACACAAAGTGAACAAACGGGCATGCAGGAATCGGTATGGGGCTTTGAACCTTCACTGGCCCTGTTTGTACCGGACAACGATGCATTGCTTTTTTACCGGCACATCTCCCAAATAGCCCTTTCCAGGCTGGTTCCTGGCGGTGCGCTCTATTTTGAGATCAATGAGGCGCTGGGAAAGGAAGTGGTAGCATTGATGGAACAAACCGGTTTTAAAGAGGTAATACTGAAGCAGGATATGTTTGGGAAAGACAGGATGGTAAAGGGCCGGAAAATGTAAAAAAATAAAAAGACCTGGCGGCATCCAGCCACCAGGTCCTGTTAAGAAGTTAAGGCATTATCACTTATGCGCGGTAGCCAATACCACTTTGGCGCCCATCTCCCTGGCTACTTCCATCACACTCACCACATCTTCCACCGGCACTGACTTCTCTGCATTGATCACAATGGTGGGATCAATCTTTTCGTTGCCGATAGAAGGCGCCAGCGCCTGTTTCAGGTGATCGAAGGTCACTTTATTAGTACCTACAAAAAACTCGCGTTTATCGTTGATGCTTACTACTACCGTTTGTTTCGACTTGGTATTGCTCTTTGCTTTCGGCAGCAGCAGCTTGATCACATTCGGATTGGCCAGGGTGGAAACGATCAGGAAGAACAGCAACAGAATGAACAGGATATCATTCAGCGCCGAGTTGTGCATTTCCACCTGCCTCTTATTTCGTCTGCGTAAATTCATGAGGGTGGTTTTAGCGGGTTGGTTCCTGCAGAATATCGATGAATTCAGCAGAAGCGCCTTCCATCTTGTTTACTACCTTATCTATCTGGGCATTGAGGTAGCTGTAGCCAATGAAAGCCACGATACCGATAATTAACCCTGACGCGGAGGTGATCATTTTTACGTAGATACCACCGGCAATGGTGCCCAGTGTAATATCTGATGTAATGGAGATATTGAAGAAGGTTTGGATCATACCGGCAATGGTACCCAGGAACCCGAACATAGGAGCGATACCGGCAATGATAGACAGGATCACCAGGTTCTTTTCCATCCGGTAGATTTCCAGCTTACCCACGTTTTCCATTGATTTTTCGATATTCTCAATAGGCTTGCCTATACGCTGAATGCCTTTTTCTATCATCCGGGCAATAGGCCCGTAAGTGTTTTTGGCCAGCGACCTGGCAGACTGCATATTACCAGAAGTGATCTGGTCGCGGATCATGGGCATAAAGTTATCAGGCAGCCGGCCGGCTTTACTGATAGTGATAGCCCTTTCCACGAATACATACACGGCTACCAGGGAGAGTATTCCCAATGGGATCATCAGCACCCCACCCTTCATCAGCATATCTATGAGATGAATTTCCGGCGCCGGGGCGCCGCTGGCGGCAATGCCCTGAGCTACTGTATCTGCTTTGGGACGTAATAGAGAATCCTGTAATAATGTAATAAAACCTAACAACATGAACTATATTTTAACGGGTGCATAAGTAGATCACTACTATAAACGGTTAAAGTAATAAAATATTTGCTAATGTTCACTGCAATATTTTACGCCTTCTCTTCCCAAACCTGTGCCAGATACACAATTGTTTGCACCGCTTTCTGCATATCCTGTATGCTCACATATTCATGTTTGCTGTGAAGCGCCATTTCCCCGGTAAAAATATTGGGGCAGGGCAATCCCATGAAAGATAAACGGGAACCATCTGTACCGCCGCGGATGCTCATTCTCAATGGCTGAACACCTGCCCGGCGGATAGCTTCTGCCGCATGGGCCGTTACTTCCGGGTGGTTTACCAGCACCTCTTTCATATTGCGGTATTGCTCCGTTACCTTCAGGGTGGCTTTTGCGCCCGGATGCTTTGTCAGCACTTTATCCATGATCCGGCGCAGGAAGGTTTCATGCGCTTCCAGGTGAGCCGTTTCAAAATCGCGGATAATAAAATCTATTTCTGTTTTCTCTACGGTACCCTGAATGCGCACGGGGTGAATAAACCCTTCGCGGTCGTCGGTAGTTTCAGGAGAAAGACTGTCTTTCGGTAACGCATCTACGATTTCACCGGCTATTTTAATGGCGCTTACCAGCTTATCCTTTGCAGCGCCGGGATGCGCGCTGATGCCATACACTGTGATCCTGGCGCCATCCGCCGAAAAATTTTCATCTTCCAGGGATCCCAGCTCGCCACCATCCATGGTATAACCAAAATCAGCCGCCAGTTTCTTCATATTCACTTTCTCCACACCACGGCCTACTTCTTCATCCGGTGTAAACAGGATACGGATCTTTCCATGCTTTACTTCCGGGTGCGTCATCAGGAAATTAGCTGCATCCATGATCTCCGCCACACCGGCTTTATCGTCTGCCCCCAGCAGGGTGGTGCCGCTGGCAGTAATAATATCGTCGCCTTTTTTGCTTGCGAGGTAAGGATGCTCTTTTGCGCTGATCACTACTGTTTCATCATCAGGCAGCACAATGTCGCCTCCATCATAACCGCGATGCACAATTGGCTTTACACCGGTGCCACTGCTGTCGGACGAAGTATCCACATGCGAGCAAAAACAGATCACCGGCACATTCTTATCCGTATTGGCCGGGATAGTAGCGTACACATAGCCATGTTCATCCAGCTCTGCATCGGTAATACCCATTTCCTGTAATTCTTTTACCAGCAGCCGGGAAAGATCCTTCTGTTTTTCAGTGGTGGGAAAAGTGCTGCTCGTCGGGTCCGACTGTGTATCTATCTGTGCGTAACGCATAAAGCGTTTATCTACTGTATATGAGTAATTTGTAAACATATTGCAAACGTAAGGAAAAACATCTTCACACCCCTGCCGTAGATTATTCTGTTTTACCACCTCTCACAATATACCAAACAGTAAATTATTCTTTATTAATATAATTTTTAAAGACAAAAATCTAAAATTTTATCAAAGTATCGAACAAACAGGCAATAATAATAGGTTTGTATAGAATAAAACACATCCTATATATGCTTACCAACATACCAGGCTATCCAAGAATAGGTAGCCAGCGGGAGCTGAAAAAAGCCTGCGAAAACTACTGGAACGGAAAAATTTCACTGGAACGGCTTGAACTAACGTCAAGGCAGCTACGAAAAGAGAACTGGAGCCTGTTACAGGAAGCCGGTATTGACCTGATCCCTTCCAACGATTTCTCCTGGTACGACCAGGTACTGGATATGTGCATCACCCTGGGAGTAATTCCTTCCCGTTTCAAAGCGCTGCAGCAAACATTTGCCAATCCCGCCTGCCCGGAGCTGTATTTCGCAATGGCAAGGGGTTACCAGAAAAATAATTTTGATATCACCGCCCTGGAAATGACCAAGTGGTTTGATACCAACTATCATTACCTGGTACCGGAGTTTGAAACCAGCCAGCAATATGGTCTACACCAACCCAAATGTGTAGCGGAATTTAAAGAAGCGCTTAGTCATGGTATCACTACCAAACCCGTATTACCAGGCCCCGTTACCTTTATTTTATCCGGGAAAATAAAGGGAGATGATCTTACGCACTCCCTGCTGCTGGAAAAACTGCTCCCCGTATATATCGAACTGTTAACATCCCTTCAGCAGGCCGGCGCCACGTGGATACAACTGGATGAGCCTTTCCTGGTAACCGACCTGGACCCCGCCACCAGAGACCTTTACCAGGCCGCATACACCGCAATAAGCCTGGCAGTGCCCTCTCTGAAAATATTGCTGACCACCTATTTCGGAGCGCTGGAAGATAATACCAGCCTGGCTTTGCAATTACCGGTACAGGCGGTGCATATCGACCTGGTAAGGGCTCCGGAGCAACTGGATGCCGTGCTGGCTGAATTGCCGGCAGATAAATTGTTATCGCTCGGTGTGGTGGATGGCCGCAATATCTGGAAAAATGATTACGCCGCTTCCATGCAGCTGATCGAAAAAGCCATACAGCAGATCGGTGAAGAACGGGTGCTGCTGGGCACTTCCTGCTCCCTGCTGCATGTGCCGTACAACCTGGAAAACGAAACAGCACTGGATCCCGAAATAAAACAATGGATGGCCTTTGCCAAACAGAAAGTGGCTGAAGTAATAGCGCTGAAACACATCATTAACGGCGATACTTCCCTGCTTACCGAAAATGAAACGGTAATGAACAACCGCAGGACCTCTCCCCGGATCCATGTGCCGGAAGTGAAAGCCCGGCTGCAAAGTATTACCACAGCGGACACACAGCGGCACAGCATCTTCCCTCACCGTCAGAAATTACAGCAATCGGTATTACAACTGCCTTTATTTCCTACCACTACCATCGGTTCATTTCCGCAAACTACGGAAATCAGACAGCTCCGCGCTGATCTGAAAAAAGGCGTCATTACTCCTGAAACCTATAACGCCGATATACGCCAGGCCATTACAGAAACCATTTACCGCCAGGAGAACCTGGGGCTGGATGTACTGGTGCATGGCGAGTTTGAGCGGAACGACATGGTGGAATATTTCGGCGAGCAGCTGGACGGGTTTGTATTTACGCAAAACGGCTGGGTGCAGAGCTACGGTACCCGCTGTGTAAAACCGCCGGTTATTTTTGGAGATGTACAGCGGCCGGCACCCATGACCGTTGCCTGGAGCCGTTTTGCGCAGTCGCTTACCAGCAGGCCCGTTAAAGGTATGCTCACCGGTCCCGTTACTATCCTGCAATGGTCGTTTGTAAGGAATGACCAGCCGCGTATGCAAACCGCCATGCAAATTGCGCTGGCTATCCGAGATGAAGTGAAAGACCTGGAAGATGCCGGCATCACCGTGATACAGGTAGATGAGCCGGCGCTCCGCGAAGGTTTGCCGCTGCGCAAAGCACAACGCAGTGCATATCTCAGCGAAGCCGTGAAAGCCTTCCGCCTGGCGGTAAGCACCGTGGATGACGCCACGCAGATCCACACGCATATGTGTTACGCAGAGTTCAATGATATTATTGAACATATCGCCGCGATGGATGCAGATGTGATCACCATAGAAACATCACGCTCACAAATGGAGTTACTGGAAGCGTTTGCAGGCTTTAAATATCCCAATGAAACCGGTCCCGGCGTATATGACATTCACTCCCCGAGAGTGCCGGCTGTAGCGGAAATGGAGGCATTACTGCATAAGGCGGCGGCGCTGCTGCCATTGCGCAATATCTGGGTGAACCCCGACTGCGGTCTGAAAACAAGAAAATGGCCGGAAACAGAAATGGCATTGCGGAATATGGTTACCGCTGCAAAAAATGTGCGGCTGGCAGTGGGCAGTTAGCGTAGGTACATACAATGCCGTGGGTATACGGATGAGGGGTTACAGGGTGATGCTATGTGTATCCGGGATTGCCATTGGCAGTACCAGTGCGCGTGTGTTCAAATGCCGCCCGAAATCCGTACTTTTAGGAATGGCATGTCATGAAACCGTATCCTGTCCGCGGTGCGAACGCACCTTCGAATGCCGCGTAGGCACTATCCTGCGTTGCCAGTGCCAGGATGTGGCGTTAACCGAAGAAGAGCGGTACTTTATCCAGCAGCATTACAATGGATGTCTTTGTGCAGATTGTTTACGTGAAATGCAGGCTATTTACCGGCAGCCGGAAGCCTCGTCCTGAGCGGTGTTCCCGGCAACCCGTTTTCCGCAAAGCTGTTTTTTTGCTTATTTACATCTCCCGGAAAAAAATTACGGATACAGGATAGTTTAAAACAACTATGCTGTATCCGTAATAAAAAAAACCTGGATATTATACGATTTCAACCAGTTCGAGGTCAAATACCAGGTCTTCGCCAGCCAGTGCATGGTTAGCATCCAGGGTAATAAATTCGTCGCCGATAGCAGCTACTTTTACCTGGAAAACCTGTCCCTGTGGGTTGCTCATCTGCAGTTCCATACCTACTTCAGGATTCAGATCTGCAGGGATATTTTCTTTTGGAAAATCCATGATCATTTCATCGCTTTTGGGGCCATATGCCTGGTCAACAGGGATATGAATGGTTTTCTTATCGCCAACTTTCATGTCCAGCACACCATTCTCAAAACCTTTGATCACCATACCGGCGCCTACCTTGAATTCGAGCGGAGCTCTACCTTCAGAAGAATCAAAGGTAGTTCCATTCGTTAAACGGCCATGGTAGTGCACCTTTACTGTATCCCCGTTTTTAACAGTTTGCATAAATTAATCGTTTAGTGTTAATAATTACGCGCAAGATACAAAAAGCAGCTATAATACCCGCTTTTTAAAGCTTTGCATTATCTTAACGGTATGAACCGTATTTTCCTCCTTTGCATCCTGCTGGCAGGCTGCATGAACAAAGCCTCCGCACAGTATGCGGAACATGTGTTACCAGGCGCTACACAAACCGCGCGTTACCTGCCGCTGCTGAAAAACAAGCGGGTGGCTATGATGGTGAACCAAACCGCCACCATCGATAAAACACACCTGGTAGATACCCTGTTGAAACTGCATGTAAAAATCCAGAAGATCTTCAGCCCTGAGCATGGCTTCCGCGGCAATGCAGGGCATGGCGAAAAAGTGGCCAACAGCGTTGATTCCGCTACCGGTATTCCTATTGTATCGCTTTACGGGCAGCACCGTAAAGCCACTGCCGCCGATCTCAAAGATGTGGACATCCTGTTGTTTGATATACAGGATGTTGGCACCCGCTTTTTTACCTATATCTCCTCCCTGCAGGAACTGATGGAATCTGCCGCGGAAAATAAAAAAACGCTGGTGATCCTGGACCGCCCCAATCCCAATGGCGATTATGTAGACGGCCCTATTCTCGATACTGCCTACCGTTCCTTTATTGGCATGCAGCCCATTCCTGTAGTACATGGTATGACCGTTGCAGAATACGCCCGGATGCTGAATGGCGAACATATGCTCCGCAACGGCGTGCACTGCGATATCAAAGTGATCCCCTGTGAGAATTACAGTCATAAAACATTTTACCGCGTACCCATCAAACCTTCACCCAACCTGCCTAATATGGCGGCCATCAACCTGTACCCCTCGCTTTGCTTTTTTGAAGGCACAGCCCTTAGCCTGGGACGCGGCACTGATAAGCCTTTCCAGGTATATGGCTCCCCTTCCTTCCCTAAGCAGGGTTACTCTTTTACGCCCCGCGCCAGTGCCATTAATCCAACCCCGGTGTTGAAAGACCAGCTCTGCTACGGTTTTGACCTGAGCAACGCACCGGAGGCCACGCCGCATACCGGCAGGAAAATTGAACTGAAATGGCTGCTGGAGGCTTATCGTATGTATCCTGATAAATCAAAGTTCTTTATCCCTTTCTTCAGTAAACTGGCGGGTAACAACATCCTGCAGCAACAGATCGTGAAAGGGCTGTCTGAAGCGGAGATCCGCAAAAGCTGGGAGCCCGGCCTGGCGAAGTTTAAAATTATCCGGGCAAAGTATTTGCTGTATTAAACGTAAACTGTTATTAATAAAATAAAGGGAGATAACCAGTGGGCAATAGTTCGCTTTTATCTCCTTTTGTGATTATTCCATGGCCAGATCAAGTCCACCTTTGTTGCGCATCAAGTCCACCTTTAGTGCAACGCCAGAGTAAGCCGGCCCCTCATTCCACCTATATTCCAGGCGATTGGCATATCATTCATTAAAATCGGTGAAAGGTCGTTATTTTTGCATCCTATGAGTAAAGATCTTCGCATTGTTTTTATGGGTACGCCTGATTTTGCAGTGGCTTCCCTGGATATACTGGTACAGCATGGATTTAATATAGTGGGTGTGATCACTGCCCCTGATAAGCCTGCCGGCCGCGGTTTACAGCTGCAGCAAAGCGCTGTGAAACAATATGCAGTGAGTAAAGGGCTAACGGTACTGCAACCTGAGAAGCTGAAAAACCCGGATTTCATTGCTGCTTTAAAAGCATTAAAAGCCGATCTGCAGGTAGTAGTGGCATTCCGTATGCTACCGGAAATAGTGTGGAATATGCCACCGGAAGGCACCATCAATGTACATGCATCGTTATTGCCCAACTACCGGGGTGCAGCGCCTATTAACTGGGCCATCATCAACGGCGAAAAAGTATCCGGCGTTACCACCTTCAAACTGCAGCATGAAATTGATACCGGCGACATCCTGTTCAACGACGAGGTAGCCATCCGGGAAGATGAAACTGCCGGTGAACTGCACGACGCCCTGATGCATACAGGCGCCCGTTTACTGCTGAAAACAGTACAGGCCATTGCAGCCGGCAATGTAAAAGAAACGCCGCAGGCGCATATTCCCGCAGCCGATATCAAACATGCGCCTAAAATATTTAAGGAAACCTGCCAGATCAACTGGCAGCAACCCCTAAACGATATCTACAACCTGGTACGCGGCCTGAGCCCCTATCCGGCGGCATGGACCGTTTTCCAGGGCAAAACCCTGAAGATTTACAAAGCCCGTAAGGAGCATACCAAGCCTTCCATAGCGCCGGGCGACTTTGACACCGATCAGAAAACCTATATCAGAATAGCCGCTACCGATGGCTACCTTTACCTGGATGAGATCCAGCTGGAAGGCAAGAAGCGAATGGATGTGGAAGCGTTTCTGCGGGGTTACCGCTTTGTGTAGGCGCGCCTTCGGCTTTTGTCTTGGAACACTGATTACGCTGATTATAATGATTAATTTGATTTTGTTTTTTATTTTTTTTGAACTTTTATAAATAATTAAGGGAGATAAAGGTGAATATGTACACTTTTATCTCCCTTAATTATTTATAAAATTCAATAGTAAAAGTAAAAATCAGGGTAATCAGCGAAATCATCATAATCCTGAGTCAGACAAAATCCGCTAATCCTCGTAACTCAGTTCGCAATAAAACTTGGTTTCATTGCTGCCGAGGGCCTGCATGGCACTGTCGCTCAGCTTGATGATGAGGCCTGCATTGGCTTTCATCTGCGGAATTACGTCCAGTACTTTTGCATATACGGATTTGCCGTTCAGCGGATTGGTTACTTTGATGATAGTGCCGCGCGGCGCTGTATTATGCAACGCGTAGTATTTACCTACTGCATTGCTCTTAAACCAGGTACCAGGGCCTTTTTCAGAAGTAGTTTTTTTGCCGCCGTTGGTTTGCTGTTCATACAATTGCTCAAAATCAGTACTGCTGCTAACAGGGGCTGATTTAACAGGAGCGGGTGCAGGTGCAGCAGCAACCGGAGCGGAAGTTTCTTCTGCCGGTGTTGGCTCCGGCTCTTTCTTAGGCGTTTCCTTTGCCGGTGGTGGAGGCGGCGGAGTGGATAAAACAACCGGTTCCGGCGCAGGGGAGGCTTTCTCTTTTACTTTTTCAGGACGCGGGGCGGCTTCAGCTGCACCGGCGCCTGCTTTCACGTAGCCTACAATGATGTAGCTGTCCTTTTTCAGTCCATCGCCGGAAAAGCTGTTCCACTGCCGGATATTATCCAGCGGTACCTTATTATAGTTTACACTTACACGGTACAAAGTTTCTTTCTCAGCAACTTTATGATATACCGGTTTGCCGGAGGCATCTGCTTTCTGTGAAAAGTTAGCAGCCGTAAGAGGGATATGCAGCTTACGTCCCAGCTGTAAACCCTGGTCCATATTCACTTTATTGGCAGCGGCAATTTCTTTCGGCGACAAGCCATAAGCGCGGCTGAGGCTATAGAAATTTTCTCCTTTTTTAACAACATGGGATATGTAGAGAGCGGGCGAGGTACCTTGTACCTCGAGCGTATCCTGCGCCTGTGCCGCTACCGCACTGAAACCAAACAAGGCAATTGAAAGAATCGGTTTTATCATACTAACTCTGTTTATGATGCAGCAGAATATTTAAAATTTTTATCTGCTATTTCGGGCAACGAATATATGCGTTAAAATTGACAAAATTATTTAATAAACCAAACGGAGAAAATCCCTTTTTGTTGTGGCAGCCGTTATAAACAGCACTCCCGTTGGCGTTGTATTTCAAAGTTGGTATCATTCCCGGATAAATAGCAGTGGCATATGCTTTACAATCCTGTAATTTCTTTCAGGATGCGCAGTTCTTTCGGGTAGTAGTTGTTCATGCGGTTGGGTAAAATTTTTGCCCAGCCCAGGTTCATGCCATCATATTTTATCAGCGCCCAGCCGCGCACCCGTGTGCTCACTTCAGGATCTTCCTTACGCAGGTACT
Source organism: Chitinophaga sp. (assembly GCF_036569185.1). GTDB lineage: Bacteria > Bacteroidota > Bacteroidia > Chitinophagales > Chitinophagaceae > Chitinophaga. The sequence continues at coordinate 3,669 of NZ_DATCRD010000180.1, read as the reverse complement.
GCAAGGCCTGTCGTAAATCCAGCGACACAGAAGGTATTTGCTCAGATACCAATGTGCTCGCAGCCAGCTGATGATCAGGAATCAATTCCTTGTTACCTGGATGCCCTGCTTTTACACCCGCTTTGCGAATATACAATTGTTGGCGCAACAATGGTATTTCTGAAGCCAGTAACGGAGGAAGTATCAATACTTCTTCCTGGTGCATGAAATACTGGTAATTGGCCGGGATATTTACCCAGGGTGTGATCACTTCCTGCTGCCGGGGAGTAAGCGCAGTTGATTTATGCTGTTTGGCTTTGCGGGGAGCGTCTCCGCTGGTTTTACGGAAGGCCGCAATAAAAAACCCTTCGCCTTTCAGCTGATCAGGATAAAACCGGTAGCCGGTACAGTTTCGTTTATGCGTTACCGTTGTAACAATATTCCAACCGGCATCCAGTGGAACCGGGATATTTTCCAGCTCAAAATGATCGGCCAGCCAATCCAGGATCGCTTCATCTTCTTCCGAAGAAAACGAACAGGTAGAATAGATAACAACGCCGCCTTCTTTTACAGCCGGCAATACATCTGCCAGGATCCGCTGCTGCCGCTGGCTGCAGAGCGTTACATTTTCAGGCGACCATTCCCCTACCAGTTCCGGATCACGGCGGAATAAGCCGGAACCCGAACAAGGTGCATCCACCACCACCAGGTCGAAATAACCGGGCAGCCTGGAAAAATCACGCGGGTCATTATTGCTTACCACCACATTGGCGGCGCCCCATTTTGTAAGATTGTCTGCCAGCAACCCTGCCCTTGCTTTGATCACCTCATTGGCTACCAGCAGGCTATCGCGGCTGATCAGCGACTGTAACAGCGTAGATTTCCCTCCAGGAGAAGCGCAGAGATCCAGCACCTTCAAAGATTGCGTCAGATCCACTGTTGCACGCACCACCTGTTCCAGGAACATGGAGGATGCTTCCTGTACATAATAAGCGCCTGCATGAAAGTATGGATCAAAAGTAAAGGAAGGCCGCTCCGGCAAATAGTACCCCTGGCTACTCCATGGCACCTGCGTTACGCCATTGGCCGACAGCGATTGCAGCAAGGTACTGGCCTGTTCCGGCGTTTTTATTTTATTGGGATTCAATCGGAGTGAGGTAATTTTTTCGGCGGCGGCATGCACCTGCTCAAATGTTTCCCGGTTATAACCCGGAAGTCCTGCTAACGATTCTAGCAGCGCCGCTGGTAAGTGACTGGACACGAGAGTTTTTTCGACAAATTTAGCGAAAATTGCGTTATGGGAGGGATCGCCTTCGGCGATGTAAATTGTCTTGGAGCAGGATTACGCTGATTATACTGATTTGTCTGATTTTTACTTTTGATTTTATGAAGAATTGAAGATTAAGGGAGATATACACCAGCTTATATCTCCCTTAGTTATAAAATTCACTACATAATAATCAGCCAAATCATCATAATACCGAAAAAAAATCCGCTTATATCTGCCTGACTATAAAAAATCAAATGAATCAGTATAATCAGCGTAATCCTGCTCCAAGACAATTTACATCGCCGAAGGCGATCTCAAACCTCTTTGATAGCAGACAGCAGTTCCTGCAACACCTTCTTCGCATCGCCAAACAGCATAGACGTTTTAGGTTGGAAAAAGAGGTCGTTTTCAATACCGGCGTATCCCGGTTTCATACTGCGTTTATTCACAATCACCACTTTGGCGTTTTCCACTTCCAGAATAGGCATCCCGTAAATGGGACTGGCCGGATCACTTTTAGCGGCAGGATTTACCACATCATTGGCACCTAAGATCAATACTGCATCGGTAGTGGGAAACTCCGCGTTGGCATCTTCCATTTCCAATAATTTCTCATAAGGTACATCCGCCTCCGCCAGCAACACGTTCATATGTCCTGGCATACGGCCAGCCACGGGATGAATAGCATATTTTACCTCTACTCCCTTTTCTTCCAGCTGCTTCTCCAACTCATGACATGCATGCTGGGCCTGCGCTACAGCCAATCCATACCCCGGTACTATAATTACCTTATTGGCATAAGCCAGTACTACAGCGGCATCGTTTAAACTGATCTCTTTATAGTTACCCTGCTCTTTTCCAGCCCCCGCCGCAGCGGCTGCGCCACCGCCAAAGGAGCCTATCAGCACATTTTTCAGGGAACGGTTCATGGCCTTGCACATGAGAATAGTGAGAATAGTGCCCGCAGACCCCACCAGGATACCACCGGTGAGCATCACCGGATTACTGTAAAGAAATCCGCCACAGGCAGCAGCTACCCCGGTAAAAGAATTCAGCAGCGATATCACTACCGGCATATCCGCACCGCCGATCGGCATCACGAACAACACCCCATAGAACAATGCCAGTCCGAAAATGATATAAAACACTATAAGCCCTGTTCCCGGCGAAGTGCCGAAAATACTTACCAGCCATACCGACAAGCCAACAATCAGTGTTAATACGCCCAGGTTAAGAAAATGCTGACCATTGAAAGAGAAGTCCTTCACTTTACCGGTAAGCTTTCCCCAGGCTATAATACTGCCGGCACAGGATACAGCGCCGATGATAAGGCTCAGCAAAATAATGATCACTGTTCCCCTGGAGGTGGACGACTCCAGCAATTGCAGCGCCAGGTGGTCGTCTGCAACGGGCGCATACAGGTTTTTTATCAGTTTGATAAGATGATCAAATTCCACAACCGAAATCAGTGCCGCACAGGCTCCGCCCATTCCATTGAACATACTTACCATTTCCGGCATGGCGGTCATCTTTACTTTTTTGGCAGACAATACACCTATTACGCCACCAATGGTAAGCCCGGTGAAGATCCAGCCATAATTATGCAGGGGCGCATCATTTACACGGTAAAGAAAGATGGTGCCAAGGATAGCCAGCGACATCCCCGCAGCCGCCACCAGGTTGCCTTTACGGGCAGTATCCGGTTTGCTTAACATTTTTAGTCCGAGGATAAAAGTAACAGAGCCGACCAGGTAGATAATTGATAAAATGCTGGATCCCATAAGTAGATGCTTTTAGCCGTTAGCTTTCCGCTGTAGAACAGTTAATACAAGTGTGCCGTAACTGTTTTACAGCTATTTCTTTTTTCCTTTGAACATTTCCAGCATACGGTCGGTTACCACAAAGCCTCCAACCACATTGATCGTACCCAGTATTACGGCCAGGAAGCCGATGATCAGTGCGGGATAATTATCCGTTTCCGCTTTTCCCATTACAATAATAGCCCCTATGATCACCACGCCATGAATAGCATTGGCGCCGCTCATCAACGGGGTATGCAATACGGATGGCACCCTCGAAATCACTTCTATTCCCAAAAAAACAGACAGGATAACGATGTAGATAAGATCGATATGCTGGTGAAGAAAAGTTAAAATATATTCCATGTCAGACGGGTATTTTACGATCTCAACTACTAAGCGGGCTGCATCAGGTTTTTCACACGTTCATTTACTACTTCCCCGTTATGCGTAATACAGGCGCCTTTTACAATATCATCTTCAAAATCCAGGTGCAGTGCCCCTTCTTTTGTAAGTATCAGTTTCAGGAAATTAAACACATTCTTTGCATACAACTTGCTGGCATCTGCAGGCATAGTGGCCGGCAGGTTGGAATTCCCGATGATGGTAACGCCTTTATAC
>NZ_DATCRD010000179.1:0-7135 GCF_036569185.1 Chitinophaga sp. | reverse complement strand
CGAATGGGAAGACAAAACCTCTTTCCGCGGGCATGTTTGTGTGCAGGTAGATGATTTCAGCAGCCTGTTTTTCCGTATGAAAGAATTAAACGTCATCGATATAAACCCCTGGGGGAAAGTCAGAAAACTGCCCGACGGAGCGATGCAGATGTTTGTGCGTGATCCTGCCGGCAACCTGGTGGAAATTTCCTCCATACCCGGCGCTGACGTGGATCCCCGGATATTTACAGATGAACTTTATGAAGAAGGATTGTATGTTTCAAACAGGAATGACTTCAGGGGATACAGGTCTGATGACGCCACCTTATATCATAACAAATGAGAAAAAACGTATTGTTGCTTGAAACCATTGCCGACGAAGCGCTCACTGTTCTCCGGGACCATGTGAATGTATTCACAGGTTATGATGAAGCCAGTTTAAGAGAGGTTGTAAACGAGGAAGAGATCCATGCCATCATTACAAGAGGAAAAGGACTGATCAACAAACCGCTCATCGATGCCTGTCCGCATTTACAGGTAGTGGCCAGGTGCGGCGTAGGATTAGATAATGTGGATGTGGCTGCAGCAACTGCCAGGAAAGTGATGGTCATCAATGCACCGGGCAGCAATGCCGCCACCATTGCGGAGCATACCCTGGGCCTGATGCTGATGCTGATGCGCAACCTATATGAATCCGTTGCACAGGTAAAACAAAACAACTGGAACTGGCGCAATCAATATGCAGGAGATGAGCTGAACGGAAAAACCCTGGGCGTGTTGGGTATGGGCAATATAGGAAAACGGGTGGCCCGCCTGGGAGCAGCTTTTGAAATGGAAGTAGTGTATTGGAGTAAGTCTGAACAAGACCTCCCTTATAAATTCCTGGCCATGGAAGAACTGTTACGGCAGTCGGATGTAGTGAGCCTTCATCTTCCTTTTAACAATGAAACAGATAAGATTATAGGAGAAAAACAACTGCGTTTGATGAAGCCCGGCGCGTTGCTGATCAATACCGCAAGAGGCGCGCTGGTAGATCATCCTGCATTACTGCAGGCATTAAATACCGGGATGATTTCAGGCTATGCTGCAGATGTATTGCCCGATGAGCCGCCGGTAGAAAGCCTCGGCATTGTGCAACATCCGCGGGTAATTGTTACGCCGCATTCGGGCAGCCTTACATCGGCCACCTACCGGCAGATATGCCTGCTTACCATCGGCAATGTAGTGGCGGCGCTTACCGGCAGGGAACCGGATCCTGGCAGCATATATAACCGCAATGCGCTTGCGTTGATCAATAACTGAGACACCGTTTTTTAATATTAACCGTTATGTGGGCAGGTTGAATTGCATACAAAACGGTCATCAATAATCTGTGTTCAAATGAAAAAATTCTGCGTTTGTTTATTATTCCTGGTAAGTACCGGCATCACCTGTACAGGCCTGCTCTTTGCACAATCTTCCAAAGCGGGGAAAAAACCGCTGGTGGTTTTTGTGACTGGTGATCATGAATACAGCAGCGAGGAAACCATGCCTGTAATTGCCGCTGCGCTGGAGAAAGATTACGGTATGAAAACGATCGTTCTCAAAGCATCCCCTGATTATAACAGTGAAGAAAATATTCCTGGTCTGGAGGCTTTGAAACAGGCCGACCTGGCTGTTTTCTTCCTGCGCTGGCGCAGGCTCCCACCTGAACAACTGGCGTATATAGACGCTTACCTGAAATCCGGCAAACCCGTTATGGGCTTCCGTACCACCACACATGCCTTTCATTTTCCAGAAGGGGACCCAAGTGAAAAATGGAATGCCTTCGGGGAATTTGCATTGAATGCGCCTCCGGGCTGGGGCGGCGCTGCCAAACATACCCATTACGGGCATGAAAGTAGTACAGACGTATCTGTTATTCCTGAACAGGCGAACAATCCTATACTCACCGGTGTTGCCGCCAACTTTCATGTGCGTTCATGGCTGTACCGTGTTTTACCGGACTACCCCGTGAAAGGCTCCACCTGGCTACTGATGGGCAAAGCGGTGAACCCGGATAAAGAAGCCATCGAAAATCCCGTGGCCTGGACAGGCACCAACCATTTCGGCGGCCGGGTTTTTATGACTACCCTGGGCCACCCCGAAGATTTTACACAAGAGCCCTTTCAGCGATTAGTGATCAATGCCATTCATTATGAGCTCGGCCTTAAAATTCCACGGAAATGGAAAGGTAAAATAAATATCCAGGTACCCTACCGTGTAGCTAAGTAAGTATTTCCCGTTCCTGATCAAGCTAAATCTTTCTAAGATGTCCAAACTATCAAAAATTGGCATTTACGCGCCTTTTATTCCCATAGTATTGGCGATAATGATACTGCATGCCTGTACCTCCAAAGGCCCTGCTCCGCTTACTGTTTCCGCCAACTCGCATATTTCCCTGATCGGTAATAACCTGGGATCAAGAATGACAAACTATGATAATTTCGAAACGGAGCTATACCTCCGTTACCCGGAGTATAAAATACAGATCCGCAATATGTGCGATGGAGGCGAAACACCGGGGTTCCGGCCACACTCCGGCAGGAACTCTCCCTGGGCGTTTCCGGGCGCAGAAAAATTCCGTCCGGAGCTCGACAGCCAGGTGCAGGCCATCGAAAATCCCAGCCAGGGCCGTTTTGAAACACCGGATCAATGGCTTACCAGGCTTAAAACAGATGTGATCATTGCGTTCTTTGGCTATAACGAATCATTCGATGGAAAAGAAGGACTGGAAAGTTATAAAGCAGAACTGGATGCGTTTATAAAGTGGACCCTGAAACAAAAATACAACGGCGCCTCTGCGCCGCAACTGGCCATCGTTTCCCCTATCGCCTTCGAAAATCTTTCAGATAAATATGATCTTCCCGATGGCCGCAAAGAAAATGAAAACCTTGCTTTATATACGAATGCAATGAAAGAAGTGGCTGCCCGTAATAATGTGTTATTTGTAGATGCGTTCACTCCATCTAAAAAATGGTATGAGGAAACTAAAGAACCGCTCACTATCGACGGCTCACAACTGAATGAAGAAGGTTATAAAAAGCTGGGCGTGCTGCTGGCAGACCAGATCTTTGGCAATGTTCCGCCGAAGGCGGAAACTAACAGGAAACTGGTGCATGATGCCGTCATGGAAAAGAACTGGATGTGGCTGAACGACTATAAAATCCCCAACGGGGTGCATGTGTATGGCCGCCGGTATGATCCTTACGGACCGGATAATTATCCCGCAGAAATAGAAAAGATCCGCGAGATGACCGCCATCAGGGATACTGCAGTATGGCTGGCGGCTTCCAGGGGAGAGAAAATGGATATTGCTGCCGCCGATAAAAATACCAAAGTGTTGCCTCCGGTTAAAACCAATTATAACCCTGCAAAAAATGGCAGTCTGCGGTATCTCAGTGGCCAGGAAGCGGTGAGTAAACTGAAAGTGCCACCGGGATACAAGATCGAGCTCTTTGCCTCCGAAGAACAATTCAAAGACCTGGCCAAGCCCATGCAGATGTCGTTTGATAACAAAGGCAGGCTTTGGGTAGCGATAATGCCCAGCTATCCGCATTATAAACCGGGAGATGCAAAACCCAATGATAAAATTCTCATTTTTGAAGATACCGACAATGATGGCAAGGCCGACAAAGAAACCGTATTTGCAGACAGCCTGCATCTTCCCATCGGTTTTGAAATAGCGGAAGAAGGCGTATATGTTGCCCAGGGAACCAATCTTAAATTGCTAACGGATACAGATGGCGATGGCAAAGCAGATAAAACAGAGATCCTGCTCAGCGGGTTTGATGATCATGATACCCATCACAGCAGTCATGCATTCACCGTTGATGCTTCCGGCGCCATTTATTCCGGAGAAGGTGTTTTTCTTCACACGAATGTAGAAACATCTTATGGCACCATCCGTGGCACCAACGGGGGTTTTTACAGGTACGACCCGCGCCGCAGGAAACTGGAACGCACGGCTCAACTTTCTATTCCTAACCCCTGGGGTATTGCATTCGACGACTGGGGCCAGCCGTTCTTTGCGGAAACATCCAGTCCGGATGTACGCTGGATGCTCCCCGGAACCGTGATGCCCAGATATGGACAGGCTACGCATAAATCGATCCAGCTGATAGAAGATAAACATAAGGTACGGCCAACATCAGGTCTTGAATTTGTATCCAGCCGTCATTTCCCCGATGAGGTGCAGGGCGATTTCCTCATCAACAATACCATCGGGTTCCTCGGCACAAAAGAACATACCCTGCAGGATGATGGCACCGGCTATAAAAGCCATCACCGCATGGATCTGCTGGTGAGTGGCGATCCCAACTTCCGGCCGGTAGACCTGGAGTTTGCGCCTGATGGATCGTTATATGTGATCGACTGGCACAATATCCTGATAGGGCATATGCAGCATAACGCGCGGGATCCCCTCCGCGATCATTCGCATGGAAGAATATACCGTATCACCTATCCGTCGAGGCCACTGGTAAAACCAGCCAACATAGCGGGAGCGCCTATAGAAGAGTTGCTGGACAATCTTAAACTGCCGGAATACAGAACCCGTTACAGAACCCGCCGCGAACTGAGAGGGCGCGATGTTTCCCAGGTGCTGGCCAAACTGCAAACCTGGGTGGCCAACCTGGATAAAAATGATCCGCGGTATGAACATCATTTACTCGAAGGACTTTGGGTGAGCTGGGGAATGGATAAAGTGGATCAGCCGCTTTTAAAACGGGTACTGAAAGCAAAAGACTATCATGCAAGGGCTGCCGCAGTAGAAGTGCTGCGTTATACAGGGCACCAGGTGCCCGACCAGGCGGAGCTGCTGATGCAGGCCGCACAGGATGAGAACAGTCGCGTGCGGCTGATGGCCATCGTGGCCGCTTCATGGATAGGCAAGGAAAAAGGGCTGCCTATCCTGGCAGCCGCTAAAAAAATGCCGCTGGATGAATGGATGATCCATGCGTATGAAACCGCCGTAGCGCACTTAAACGGGGAAAATGTAAAAAAGAACAAAGAGGGAAATGAAGCTACCAGGCTAAAAGGCCCTGCACTGGCATTGTTTAACAAGGGAAAGGAAATTTATTCTATAGAAGGATATTGTAAAACATGCCACCAGGCAGATGGTAAAGGTTTGCCTGATTCAGGCTTCCCTCCTCTTGCCGGTTCCGCCTGGGTAACCGGAAGCGAAGAACGGCTTATCAAACTGGTGATGAAAGGAGTATTAGGCCCGATAGAAGTAAATAATAAAACCTATCCGGGCCAGGTACCGATGACGCCTTTCGATGGGCTATTGAAAGATGAGGAGATCGCCGCCGTGCTAACCTATGTCAGAAATTCGTTCGGCAATAACGGAACACCTGTATCCCCGGACAAAGTAAAACAGGTGAGAAAAGCCATAGAAAATAAAAAGGATTTTTATTCTGCCGAACAGTTACTTAAAGAACATCCCATGGAGAAAAAATAACAGGCGCCCGTCATTTACATAATAACAAACGCTTCTGTTAATTTACTATATCACTTAGATAAAATATCACAAGGAAATATTAGGCTGTATATTTAATATTGTTAGGACTTCTAATTTAATCAGTTACTATTTACTCATCACCAAAATTTGAAAAACTATAGCAGCCGTTGTGACGTAGCAAAATCATTCAACCCAAAACGGCACTGATACAAATAGCATATACAATGTAGCAACTGCAGCAGGAATCAACTTATCGCATACTATTGCCGGCGCAGGCGGCTATGGCTGCTTCCGGCATTCATCCGGCGGCAACCCCGGCTGCATTTTCCTGAACTGAATTTATCTGGCGCCTGTTTGCCGGATAGGAATAGTGCGCCCTGACATGTAAGGTCCTGTATTTAAAAATTGCTCTTAAGTAATACTCAGGATACGATCAATTTAACCTAATAACATTTTAACTATGAAACACATTTCCACGGTGATTTTTAAAATGCCGGCATTGCGCCAGAAAATCATTTATGCCACCTTTGCCTTATTCATGGGAATAACAATGCCACTCCATGCAATAAACACGGCAATGCTTCATTACCCGCAAACATCGCTCATAGACGTACGGGGAAAAGTGCTGGATGAGAGTGGTACCGGAGTGCCCGGGGTGAGCATTAAAGTAAAGAATGTAAATAAAGCCACCACTACAGACGTCGACGGGAACTTCAACATTAAAGGCATCCCCGCTGATGCAGTGCTGATTGTTTCCTATATCGGTTATGTTACACAGGAGGTGAGCGTTACTGCTGCGGATATGCAGATCAAACTTATTCCGCAGGTTAAAAAGATAGATGAAGTAGTAGTGGTTGGTTATGGTACCACTAAAAAATCAGATCTGACCGGGGCGGTGGGTACCGTTAAAGCTGAAACCCTGCAGGAGCGCCCCGCCTCTTCTTTAAACCAAAGCTTATCCGGCCGTGTAACCGGCGTGAATGTGTCTTCCAACTCAGGAAGACCAGGCGGCAGAACCAACATCCGCATCCGAGGGTCAAGCTCCTTAAGCGTTTCCAATAACCCGCTGTATGTAATTGATGGTGTGATCCTGAACCCGGTAGACCTGAGAAATGGCAGTACCCCTATTGATTATCTTAACCCTAATGATATTGCTTCCATCGAAGTACTGAAAGATGCTTCTTCTACAGCCATCTATGGCGCCAGGGGAGCAAATGGCGTTATCCTTGTTACCACCAAAAGAGGTAATTCATCTGGTGGAAAGATCACGTATGACCCCGATTTCAGTATAGGCGTATTGCCCCGGAAACTTGAGCTGCTCAATGCAAAAGAGTTCCTGGCGGTGGAGGACCTGGCTTATGCCAACGCCCAGAAATATGATCCCGTGGGATGGGCAACCGGTACAAAATACACCGATCCAAAAACCAAACGCACCAATCCCAAACTATTTGATGCACAGGGGAACCCTTTATACGATACGGATTGGCAGGACGAAACATTTCAAAAAGCATTTACACAAAACCATCAACTGGGCTTTACGGATGGAGATGAAAAAAGAAGCATAGGCGCATTCCTGAACTATCGCAGCCAGGAAGGACTGGCGCGCGGTTCCTGGCAGGACCGCTATGCCGGCCGCGTGGCATACGACAGCCAGATAAAGGACTGGTTAAAGATTGG
>NZ_DATCRD010000178.1:0-63661 GCF_036569185.1 Chitinophaga sp. | reverse complement strand
CAGGATTAAACTGATTACGCTGATTACGCTGATTGGATTACTTTGGATTTAAAATGATTCGGGGAGATTTAAGCAGATATTTTCGCCTAAATCTCCCCGAATCATTTTAAAATCATTACAAAATCCAATCAGCGTAATCAGTCTAATCAGTTTAATCCTGAGTCAGACAAAATTCGCTATATTTATTCCATGCAAACCATTTCCCGAAAGAAGATATTTTTTCCGATCAACTCCGCTTTCCGCAGGTATCTTAAGTTGTACGAGCGGGAAGTGAAGTTGCCTATCTCTTATGAGGAGCTGCGGTATTATGACCAGGCGATATCAGTGTACGATAAGGAAGGGAAAGATACATTGTGGGAAACCGTTTTCTACCCGCAAAGTATGGTAGGCTCTATCCATGCAGGGCTGAAGCGGGTGTACTCCATCCTGAAGGCCGGTGGCGATCAGACAGCGGAAGAGCACCTGCATATTGAGCGTATCGATTACTGTACGTTTGGGAACTCCCATCCTTTCCGGATCAAAATTGTCAATAATTACAACGAGGTGTACGACTACTTTTATATCAAGATTGCCGATGCCTCCCGTATTTATGGCCTGGAACTGGAACATATTCTATCTCCTTACTGGATGAATTTCCTGATAGATGGCAATACCCTGGTGGAAGAACATATTGCAGGGGTGCCCGGCGACCAGTTTATCCTGCATTACCTGAACAGGCCGGAGTTTAACCCGAAGCGTATCGCCAAAGAATTTGTAAAATTCAACGAACGTTGTTTTGTAAGGTTGTTGGGCGATATGCGTTCCTATAACTTCATTTTTGATATTACCCCGGATTTTGATGATGTGCAGTTCCGTATCCGTGCCATTGATTTTGACCAGCAATTTTATGAGGGCCGGCGTACCCTGTATATGCCGCAGTACTTTAAGGAGAACCGCATCTTTGTGGAACTGGCCATCAAACACCTCAATGCAGAAGTGGTGAAACAATACCAGCAGGAAGAGCGCGCCGTAATTGCCCGTCGTATTAAAGTGCAGCGGCACCGCATTAAAGATCTGCGGGATGTGATCATGACCGACCGGGTTTCTTTTCCTGAAAAGATCCAGCAGCTGGGAGATGAGCTGGCAGAATATTATCATGATCCCGTATTTTCCCGCTGTAAAACGATGGGGGAGATCATAGAGCGCAGTTTGAAGCGTTTGCTGGTGAGTAGTTTACGTTAAGCCCCGCATTAAATCTTAAATTAGGATATGATTGAAAAAATCCTTCCTATCTTTGATCAGTTATGGAGTTCAAATTCTTCTATCATTTCGGAAACTTCCTGCTCATGCTCAAAGGCATGTTTTCCCGCCCGGAAAACATGAAGATGTACTGGAAGCAATTTATGCAGCAATGTGTGGATATCGGCGTAGGGTCGTTCGGGATAGTATTTATTATTTCCCTGTTCATGGGAGGTGTAACCACCCTGCAAACTGCCTATCAGCTGGTAAGCCCTATCATTCCAAAAAGTACCATCGCACAGGTGGTGAGAGACACTATTATCCTGGAGTTTGCGCCAACACTTACCAGTATCGTACTGGCGGGTGTGATCGGGTCAAAAATAGCCTCAGAACTGGGTAACATGCGGATATCCGAACAGATAGACGCCCTGGAAATCATGGGTATCAATACCAAGGGATACCTCATATTGCCAAAAATCCTGGCTGCCGTGCTGATGATACCGGTACTGGTGGCTATTGCGGGCTTCCTTGGCATCTGGGGGGGAAAGGAAGCGGGCGTGCTTTCCGGCATTATCTCTGCTGAACAGTTTATGCAGGGGCTCCGGCAGGAGTTCAAGGCATACAACGTATTTTTTGCAATGGCCAAATCCTATACTTTCGGGTTTATTATTGCCAGCGTATCTGCTTACTATGGCTATAATGTGAGCGGCGGCGCACTGGAAATAGGTAAAGCCAGCACTACTGCCGTGGTGGTAAGCTGCGTGCTGATATTATTCATGGACTACGCATTAACGGCCATATTACTGTAATCATGATTGAACTGCAAGACATAAGAAAGAGCTTTGGGGATAAGGAAATACTGAAGGGCGTATCAACAATAATGGAACCCGGCAAGGTAAATCTCATCATTGGCTCCAGCGGTAGCGGTAAAACCGTAATGATGAAATGCATTGTAGGACTGATGGGGGTTGACGCAGGAAAAGTGCTGTATGATAAGCAGGACTTCACCGCTATGGATGAAAAAGAGAAAAAAGTAATACGCCAGGAGATAGGCATGCTGTTCCAGGGCTCGGCACTGTTCGACAGTATGACCGTTGAGCAAAATGTAATGTTTCCCCTGGAGATGTTCGGTAAAGGTACCCTGAAAGAGAAAAAGGCCAGGGTAGCGGAATGCCTCGAAAGGGTACAGTTAAAAGAAGCCGCGAAAAAATTCCCCGCCGAAATCAGTGGCGGGATGAAAAAAAGGGTAGGGATTGCCCGTGCCATCGTGCTCAACCCGAAATACCTTTTCTGCGATGAGCCCAACTCCGGGCTGGATCCGCAAACATCCCTGCTGATCGATAAGCTCATTACGGAGCTTACGCAGGAATACAATATCACCACCGTTATTAATACCCATGATATGAACACCGTAATGGAAAGCGGTGACCATATTGTATATATGTACCAGGGCCAGAAGCAATGGGAAGGTAGCAATAAGGAGATCGTATTCAGCAAAGACCAGAAATTAAACGACTTCATCTTTGCCTCTGAATTCCTGCGCGAAGCAAAGGAAATGCGGCAGCTGGAATTATTTAAAGATGGAAAGTGGCGGGAGCAATTGAAAAAGGAACAGGGAGAACAGTAATGTTTGATTATCAGATAAAAAGATAATATATAATATCCTGATCTATTTTTACAGGTACTGCCGGCAACCTGGATCCGCCTTATTTACCGGGCCAATTATTTTCCCAACCAATTGGTAGCTTTATCTTAAAGGCACTAAATTGCAGAATTAGGGAAATCGGCTTATTTTTGCCGTCCAGAAGAATCAGACATATAATATTAAACCAATAAAACAAGCGCGATGAGTGTTTTAGTTAATAAGGATAGCAAAGTGATTGTTCAGGGATTTACCGGTACAGAAGGTACTTTCCACGCTACGCAGATGATTGAATATGGTACCCAGGTAGTGGGTGGTGTTACCCCTGGTAAAGGCGGCACTACGCACCTGGAACGCCCGGTGTTCAACACGGTAGCTGATGCAGTAAAGGCAACCGGTGCAGATGTTTCCATCATTTTTGTACCTCCCGCATTTGCAGCTGACGCAATCATGGAAGCTACCGAAGCTGGTATTGCCCTGGTGGTATGTATCACAGAAGGTATTCCTGTACAGGATATGATCAAGGCAAAGAACTTCCTGCAGGGTACCACTACCCGCCTCATCGGACCGAACTGCCCTGGTGTTATCACCGCAGATGAAGCCAAAGTAGGCATCATGCCCGGCTTTATCTTCAAAAAAGGGAAAATCGGCATTGTTTCCAAATCCGGAACTTTAACTTATGAAGCTGCCGACCAGGTAGTAAAAGCCGGTTTAGGCGTTTCTACCGCTATCGGTATCGGTGGAGATCCCATCATCGGTACGCCTACCAAAGATGCAGTGGAACTGCTGATGAATGATCCTGAAACAGAAGGCATCATCATGATCGGTGAAATTGGCGGTAGCATGGAAGCTGATGCAGCCAAATGGATCAAGGAAAATGGTACTAAGCCTGTAGTTGGTTTCATTGCTGGTCAGACTGCGCCTCCGGGACGCCGTATGGGTCACGCCGGCGCTATCATTGGCGGCGCTGAAGATACCGCTGCCGCAAAAATGAAGATCATGGCGGAATGCGGGGTTCACGTTGTAGAAAGCCCTGCCAACATTGGTAAAACAATGGCGGAAGTATTAAGCAAAACAGCAGCCCTGGCATAATTATCTGCCGGCAAAATTATATAAGGTGAAAAGTGTGGGAGATCTGTTCCGGCACTTTTCACCTTTTTTGTTCCCCTTTATGGAAACCATGCCTGTACCGGCATCCTCATCAGTAAAAGAAGTAACTTACTGTAAATAACGATCCTATATGCGTTTATTCATCGGAATATTCATTGTTTTAATCATTAGCAGCAATAAGATAATGGCCCAGTTTAACTACGATAACTCCTGGAAAAAGATCACCGCACTGGAAGCAAAAGGATTACCCAAATCGGCCCTGGAGGTAGTCAACAGTATTTATGCACAGGCTGTAAAAGATAAAATGCCCGCCCAGCAGATCAAAGCGCTCATCTACCAGATGAAGTACAATGCGGAGATCAATGACAGCAGCACCCTGCAGAATCTGCAGAAAATAAACGAACAGGCCGCTGCTGCCACCGGTCCGCAAAAGGCCATCCTGCAAAGCATCAGGGCCGAAATGCTGTACCGGTATTTCCAGTACAACCGGTACCGGTTTTATAACCGTACCGCTATTGCCGGCGACGAAGGAACGGATGTAACCACCTGGGGGGCCGACCGGCTGCACCAGGAAATTACCGCCGCCTACCAGGCTTCCCTCTCTGACAAGGAAATGCTGGAGAAAACAAGCCTCACTGCATTTGACGCAATTATTGTTAAGGAAAATACCCGGCAATTACGGCCAACCCTATACGATTTGCTCGCCCACCGCGCCCTGGAATATTTTAAATCCGGAGAAGCCGCTATCACTAATCCGGCTAACCAGTTTGAGCTTACCGACCCGGTAGCATTTGCACCTGCCGCCACTTTTGCTTCGCACCGCTTTACCAGTTCAGACAGCACTTCGCTGCAATACCACGCCCTGCTGATATTGCAGGAACTGATCCGTTTGCACGCAGGCGATAAAGCAGCCTTACTGGATGTTGACGTGGAAAGGATCAGCTGGATAAACCAGGTGGCTGTTATGGAAAATAAAGATGCCCTTTACCTCCAGGCGCTGGACCAGGCAGCACTGGCCTATACAGGGGAGAAAGAAGTAACGGTTGTAATGCAGATGCAGGCCTCTTATTATATGCAGAAAGCAAATGCAACCGATGATGCGAAAGGGGATAATATGAAAAAGGCAAAAGCTATCTGCGAAAAAGCAATAGCGTTGGCCCCTGCATCCGCTGGAGGTGTAGCCTGCGCCTATATGCTGGATGAGATCAACGGGCAATTCCTGGAACTGGCTACTGAATCTGTAAATGTACCGGAGCTGCCATTCAGAACCCTGGTAAGGTATAAGAATATTAACAGGATCTACCTGCGCATTTTTAAAATAGATGAGACTTTTCTGAAGCTGCTGCGCAAAGCCCAAAGCAACTACCGCGACCAGGCAAATACCTACTGGCAATTAATGTTGTCGCGCCCCGCCATGAAATCCTGGGAACAGGCCCTGCCCGATCCGCAGGATTACATCACCCATAAGGCAGAAATTAAAATAGACGCCCTGCCTGCCGGCCATTATATGCTGTTATCCAGCGCCGATCCGCAGTTTAAGATGAAAAATAACCCAATGGCCATGCAAATGACCTGGGTATCAAATATCAGTTACCTGGAAAATGATAAGGCTTATTATGCCCTGCATCGTACCACAGGGAAACCATTAACAGGTATCGACCTGCAGATACTGCGGAATAAGAACAATAATTCAGATGAATGGATGCTGGTGGAAAAACTAACTACCGGCAAAGATGGCAGCGTAAAGCCTGCCCCCATGAAACAGCATAACAATCTGCGCCTGTACTGGAAAAGCGGGCAGGATGAATTATACATCGACTCACACCAGTATTATTACACCAATAATGAACAGGAGCAGGAACCTAAGCCACAAACCTTCCTGTTCGCCGACAGGAGCATTTACCGTCCTGGTCAGACCATTTACTTCAAAGGAATAGTTTTAAAGAAACGGATCAATGAAACCGGCAGTGATGTGCTCACTAATTATAAAACCACTTTGTCGCTGTATGACGCCAACGGCGATAAGGCAGATTCCATCAGCTTAACCACCAACGGGTATGGCGCCTATTCCGGGAAATTTACATTGCCGGAAGGCCGTATGAACGGGGCTTACAGCCTGAGAGATGAAGCAGGAAGCGGCTATCTCGCCTTCCAGGTGGAAGAATACAAACGCCCTAAATTTTATGTGCAGTTCGACACTGTGAAAAGTACATATCGTATAGGGGATACCGTTACTGCCAATGCCAAAGCCCTGGCTTTTGCGGGTAACAATATCGACGGCGCCAAAGTTACTTACCGGGTGGAAAGGAGAGTGAGGTACCCTTACCCCTGGTTATTTTATAAGATAGCTGTGCCGTATGGATCTTCCAGGGAAATTAGTCATGGCGAAACTACCACAGACGCCAACGGCGCTTTCCAGGTAAAATTCCCGGCGCTTAACGATAAATCTGTGGACGCGGCTACCAAACCGGTATTTACTTATGTGGTATACGCCGATGTAACAGATCTGAATGGCGAAACCCGCAGTGGCAGTCAAACCATCAGTGTGGGTTACCAGGCTATGGAAATTGCGGTGAACGTTCCTGATCGCCTGCAACAGGAAGATCTTAAAACGCTGAGGATCTACTCCCGTAACCTGAATGGTGGATTTGAACCTGCCAGTCTTACTATAGCCATAAAACCGCTTACGCCCAATAAACGTCTGTTACGTCCCCGTTACTGGGAAGCGCCAGATCAGTTTGTAATGGATGAAGCCAGCTACGTACAGGCGTTCCCGGTAGATATCTATAAAGATGAAGACGATCGCAGGAACTGGCCCCGCCAGGCAGCAGTGATAAAGGAAACCATTGCCGGCGACCCGGAAGGGAAAGTGACGCTGGACACCAGGAAGCTGGCACCGGGATTTTATGAACTGGAGGTAAGCGCAAAAGACAGGAACAATGAGCCTGTTGTACAAAAAGCGACTTTTGAATTAGTGGATGCCCATCCGAAGACTTTGCCTGCACCGGTTTATTTATGGAGCTATCCTGCCGCGGCTACCGTATCGCCGGGGAAAACAGCTACCATTCTGCTGGGTTCTGCCGCCGGTAATATTCACCTGATCCAGACCAGGAGAACGGCAACCACGAAAGAGGTAGTTTCTTCGCTGGAGTTCTCCGGTATAAAGCAGCTTGATTTTCCTGTAACGGAAAATGAACGGGGAAATATAGCGCTGGCTTATGTATTTGTGAAAGATAACCGGGTGTTCACGGAAGGCCCAACCATAACAGTGCCCTGGGATAACAAGGATCTGCAAATAAAGCTGGGCACCCATCGTGATAAATTATTACCTGGGGAAAAAGAAAAATGGACCGCACAGATCTCCGGTTATAAAAATGAGAAAGCAGCAGCCGAAATGCTGGCGTCTATGTATGATGCCTCCCTCGATGAATTTGTATCACATAAGTGGTATAAGCCTTCTATCTATCCATATGTATATAATCTGCTTACGTTTAACGGACGGGATAATTTTAAGATGGATGTGTCTGCAGGACTTTATGATCCCGAACAAAAATCACATACCGCAGAAGAAAAAACGTATGAAATGCTGAACCTGTTCGATTGGGACATGGGCGGCTATTCAGGTGGAGGGTTAAGGTATACAGACACAAGAAGGCTGAAGGCTGCTGCAAAGGCAGGCAATGCACCAGTTCTGCAGGAAATGGCCATGGCTCCTGCTCCCGCGGCATTAGCTGATGAGGCAAGGGCAGATGCGGCTGTTGCTAACAAAACCGTTGGAGAAGTGGCACCAACAGAAGAAAAAGAACCTGCCACACCTTCTATCCGTAAAAACTTCCAGGAAACTGCCTTCTTCTTCCCGGATCTCCACACGGACAAAGAGGGTAATATCACCTTTGAGTTCACTGTGCCGGAAGCGCTTACCAAATGGAACTTCCAGGGCCTGGCACATACCAAAGACCTGGCTTTCGGTTACACCAGCGCCAGCATTGTAACGCAAAAAGTGCTGATGGTACAGCCTAACGCGCCACGGTTTGTGCGCGAGGGCGATAAAATGGAATTCACTGCTAAAGTGAGCAACCTGTCGGATTCCCAGCTGATAGGCCAGGCCCACCTGGAATTGCTGGATGCAGCTACCATGCAGCCGGTAGACGGATGGTTCCAGAACATATTTCCGTTGCAGCATTTCACCGCCCAGGCAGGGCAAAGTACCGTGGTGAGTTTCCCGATCCAGATCCCGCACGGGTTCCAGAGCGCGCTCATTTACAGGGTGACCGCACAGGCAGGGAATTTCAGCGATGGAGAAGAAAACGCCTTACCGGTGCTAACCAACCGGATGCTGGTAACAGAATCGCTTCCATTACCGGTTCGCGGCGATGGCAAACATGATTTTACCTTTGATAAACTATTGCACAGCGATTCTTCACAAACAATCGTACAACATGGTGTTACCGTAGAGTATACCAGCAACCCCGCCTGGTATGCAGTTCAGGCATTGCCTTACCTGATGGAGTTCCCGTACGAATGCGCGGAACAGGTGTTTAACCGCTATTATGCCAACGCATTGGCCACTCATATTACCAATGCTACACCGGGGTTAAAAAACATTTTCGATAAATGGAAAATTACCGATACAGCAGCACTGGAAAGCAACCTTGCAAAAAATGAGGAACTGAAATCGGTATTGCTGCAGCAAACACCATGGGTGCTGGAAGCAAAGAATGAAGCGCAACAGAAAAAGAATATCGCCCTGTTGTTCGATCTGCAACGGATGCAGAAAGAAAGAACATCAGCGTTGAACAAGCTAACTGCCCAGCAGTTGCCGGATGGCTCGTTCCCATGGTTTACCGGTATGTGGAAAGACAGGTTCCTTACCCAATATATCGTAGCTGGTTTAGGACATTTACAGCAACTTACCGGGGAAAAAGATCCGGCCGCTACAGCCATGGCAATGAAAGCGATCGATTACCTGGATAAAGAACTGGATGAAGATTATTACAGGTTGCTGAAAACAAAGGCCAATATGAAAGAGCAGCAGATTGACCAGGTGCAGATCCACTACCTGTACGCCCGCAGCTTCTTCGATAAACCAGTGCCTGCCGCCATGAAGAAATCATTTGATTTCTATTATGCGCAGCAGCAAAAATACTGGACAAAGCAAAGCCGTTATGCACAGGGAATGATTGCCTTATCGCAGTTTAAAAAGAACGACCAGGTAACGCCGGCGGCTATACTGAAATCACTGAAGGAAAATGCCATGAACAGTAAAGAAATGGGAATGTACTGGAAAGATGTAACCGGTGGTTATAACTGGTACCAGGCGCCCATTGAAACGCAGTCGCTCCTGATAGAAGCTTTCCAGGTAGCCGGTAAGGATGCCGCCGCCGTGGCAGATATGAAAACCTGGTTATTGAAAAATAAGCAAACCAATAACTGGCATACCACCAAAGCTACAGCAGACGCCTGTTATGCCATGTTGCTCCAGGGCGATAACTGGCTGGCCGCTTCTCCCGAAGTAGCCATACAACTTGGAAATACCCCGGTGAAACCCGCCGCCCGGGAAGCAGGCACTGGTTATTTTAAAGAAAAAATAGCTGCGAAAGCCGTGAAACCGGATATGGGCAATATCAGCGTAACCGTGAGCGATAGTAAAGGACAGCCATCCTGGGGAGCCGTGTACTGGCAGTACTTTGAAGACCTGGATAAAATTACTGCGGCAGCTACGCCACTGGTACTGGAAAAAGAACTGTTTAAAGAAGTGAACAGCGACAAAGGACCGGTGCTCACAAAAATCAACGAAGGCAATGAGCTGAAAGTGGGTGATAAAGTGAAGGTAAGAATAGTGTTGCGGGCCGACAGGCAGATGGAGTACATCCACCTGAAAGACATGCGGGCAGCTTGTTTTGAGCCGACCAACGTAATCAGCACCAGCAAATGGCAGGACGGATTAAGCTACTACGAAAGTACCCGGGATGCTTCTACAGATTTCTTTTTCAGCTATCTGCCAAAAGGAACCTATGTGTTTGAATATACATTGTTTGTTACCCATTCAGGTAAATTTTCCAATGGTATCAGCACTGCCCAATGCATGTATGCGCCTGAGTTTTCAGCGCATAGCAGCGGGCTCAATGTAAAAGTGACGGAGTAAAATTGTGATATCGTTTTGTAAAGGGGCTGATGAACATATCCATCAGCCCTTTTTTTATTGCTATTTTTGAAGGTATGAGGAATGCAGATTATGTTATTGTAGGACAAGGAATAGCTGGTACCATGTTAAGCTGGTTCCTGTTGCAGGCAGGTAAAAAAGTAATTGTTATAGACGATGCCAAACCCAACAGCGCTTCCAGGGTAGCCGCCGGCATCATCAACCCCGTATCCGGCCGCAGGTTTGAGCCGGCCTGGATGTATGATACTATTTACCCGTTTGCCAAAACTACTTATGAGCAGCTGTCGGCCTTACTACAGGTGCCGGTTTTTACGGAGCGTGAGCTGTGGACGGTTTTTCCGTCGATGCAGATGAGGGAAGCCTTTCTGAATAAAACTAACGGTAATGAATACACGCAACTACCTGCTGACCTTAAATATACCGCCTTCCTGGATCAGCCTTACGGGGCGGCCATTGTTCGTGGCGCCACGGTGAACCTGCGTTCGCTGTTGCCGGCCTATCGCCGTTATCTGCAGGACCGCGATGCGTTGGTGGAAACCCACCTGGACATTGCCCGCCTGGAGATCAGGGAGAATGGGGTAATTTATGGAGATATATCTGCCACTAAAATTATTTTTTGTGATGGAGCAGGTACCATAGGGCTTCCTTTTTTTAAGGAGATAAAATTTTTACCCAATAAAGGAGAAGTGTTGCTGGTGAAGATACCCGGGCTGGAAACGGGAGATATTATTAAGAAGGGGATCACGCTGGTGCCGCAGGACAATGGGTTATTCTGGGCAGGCTCTTCTTTCGTGTGGGACTATGAAGATGACCATCCTACTTTGAAGCAGCGGGAAATATTGGAGAAAAGCCTTGCTCAGTTGTTGAAAGTGCCTTATGAAATAGTGGATCAGCTTGCGGCAGTGAGGCCATCGGGGAACGACCGCCGCCCGATAGCCGGTTTTCACCCCGGACTGCCGCCTGTAGGGCTTTTTAACGGGTTGGGAACAAAAGGCTGTTCGCTGGCACCTTTTATGGCAGCGCATTTCAGGGATGCGCTTGTTGCCAATGCACCGCTGATGCAGGAAATAGACCTCAAACGATATTTTAACACACACCGGGCATAAAATGCCCGATTCAAACCGTATCTTTGCCCCCCTTATGGGCATAAGTGAACAACTGGATAGTGGTGATTGCTTATCCCGTAATTCAACCATAAAACTAACTAAATCAACTATTTACGCATGTATAGGACGCACACTTGCGGGGAATTACGAATGGAACAGGTGGGCCAGGAAGTAACTTTGGCCGGATGGATACAGACAGTAAGAAAGTTTGGCAGTATCAATTTTTTTGACCTGCGGGACCGTTATGGTATTACTCAATTATTATTCGGGGAAAGCCTGAATGCTAAGCTGGATGCGCAGCCGCTGGGCCGTGAGTTTGTTATCCAGGTAAAGGGCACCGTAACCGAGCGTTCTAATAAAAATAAAAATATCCCTACCGGTGATATAGAGATCACTGTGAGTGATTTTACCATCCTTAATGCAGCTAAAACGCCGCCGTTTACCCTGCAGGATGATACCGACGGAGGGGATGAGCTGCGGATGAAATACCGCTTCCTTGACCTGCGCCGTAATATTGTAAGACAAAACCTGGAATTACGTTACCAGGTAGGGCGTGCTGCACGCAACTACCTGCATACAGCCGGTTTTATGGATATAGAAACGCCTTTCCTGATCAAATCCACCCCGGAAGGCGCCCGCGATTTCGTAGTGCCCAGCCGCATGAACCCCAACGAGTTCTATGCGCTGCCACAGTCGCCCCAAACTTTTAAGCAATTGCTGATGGTGAGTGGCTACGACCGTTACTACCAGATAGTGAAATGCTTCAGGGACGAGGATCTGCGTGCCGACAGGCAGCCGGAGTTTACCCAGATCGACTGTGAAATGAGCTTTGTAGACCAGGAAGATATCCTGAATACCTTTGAGGATATGCTCAAGCACATCTTCAGGGAAATAAAAGGTATTGAATTTCCTGATGCTTTCCCACGCATGACCTTTGATGATGCGATGGAATATTATGGAAACGATAAACCGGATATCCGCTTCGAAATGAAGCTGGTAAACCTGAATGATACTGCTAAGAACAAGGGCTTTAAAGTATTTGATGATGCGGAACTGGTAGTGGCTATTGCTGCCAAAGGTTGTGCAGAGTATACCCGTAAACAGCTGGATGAACTGACGGATTGGGTGAAACGCCCACAGATCGGCATGAGCGGGCTCATCTATGTACGTTATAACACAGATGGTACCTTAAAGAGCTCTGTGGATAAGTTTTTTGACGAAGAACAATTGAAATTATGGGCGCAAAAATGTCAGGCCCAACCCGGAGATCTAATCCTGGTGCTGGCTGGCAAGGAAGAGCGTACCCGTAAAGCTGCCAGCGAGCTCCGCCTGGAAATGGGAGAACGCCTCGGCTTACGCAACAAAAACGACTTTAAACCGTTGTGGGTTATAGACTTTCCGTTATTTGAATACGCTGAAGAAGAGAACCGCTGGGTGGCCCGTCACCATCCGTTTACGTCGCCAAAGCCAGAGCAGATAGCCCTGATGGATGATCCTTCACAATACGGCAAAATTAAGGCTAACGCCTACGATATAGTTTTAAACGGCACAGAAGTAGGGGGTGGTTCCATCCGTATTTTCCAGCGCGACCTGCAGCAGAAAATGTTTGCCGCCCTGGGAATGAGCAAGGAAGAGGCAGAACACAAATTTGGCTTCCTGTTGGGTGCATTTGAATATGGTGCACCACCGCATGGAGGTATTGCCTTCGGATTTGACCGCCTGTGTTCGCTGTTGGGTGGCAGTGAAAGTATCCGTGATTTTATCGCTTTCCCGAAAAATAACTCCGGGCGTGATGTGATGCTGGATGCGCCTGCTGCAATTGATCAACAACAGCTTAACGAATTGAAGATCAGCCTGGTTAAGTCATAACTAGTTCGCTTCATGAGGCATGTTTAACAAGTTGCTAACATGCTTTCCGCGAAAAAAAGGCTTACCGGCATAGTCTTTGCATGAAGGAATGCTTTTGTCGCTGAAATCCCCTTTGATATGGCAAAATGCCGCATCAAGGGGGATTGGCACAAATATGAGGTACAATTTTTTTTAACAAGAGATTAACGGGTTAGATAAGAAAAAGAGGAGATCGTATTATTTAAATTTTTAAAGTAATATTGCGGTGTGATCATCGTTGATATGTGAGGTAAGAAAATGATGCTGAAAACAAAGAAGGAACTATCACCTGTATCAAAAAATACTACCATGAGAATTTCAACATTCTTTAAGAGGACAGTATGGTTATGTGCGGTGTTACTATTGCTAATGCTCAGCAATGTTGGGTTTGCACAACAATCCACAAACAATTATCTGAAGAAATTTAAACCGGTTTCTGTAGAATTAATGCAGGAAACCGGTATCCCGGCCAGCGTTATCCTTGGGATAGCGATGCTGGAATCAGGCACCGGAACAAGCAGGAACGCAAAATTATTGCACAACCACTTTGGTATCGTTGGAAAAAATAATATTTCCAAGGTTAAACCGGGAGCAAGGTCTGTGTACAAACAATACGTATCAGACATGGCTTCCTATGAGCATTTTGTGGAAGTACTGGCACGTAAGCAATGGTTTGGCGAACTAAAAGGTAACCCCGAATTTACCGTATGGCTCAAAAAGATGAACCACAGCGGTTATTCATCCGCCGGCCATGAATGGATTAAACGAGTGACAAACATTATTAACCGCTATAAATTGTATAAGCTGGACGCAGGTATGGATAGCGTGGCCACGGAATCACAAAAATGGTTAACCGTAGGCATGCCGGCAGCAGGCGAACAGTGATGTGCTACAGATTATTAAACTATGTCCGGCAAAAATAAGTCTGCCTACCCGTTCTATATTATTCTGGGAACTTTAGTTTGCGTAGTGGGGCTGTCACAGCTCAATTACAGCTTTTCATATAAAGACTTTCAATTCCGGAAGCTGGATATGTTATCAGAACTGAGAACAACTTCCACTTCCACGGACGATCAAAAGCTTACTGCAGGCGGCAACGACAGCAGTAAGCTTTCTGGTTTAGACAGCACCGGCGCCGCCGGTAACCCGCATGTACCTAACCCGGATCATACTCATGATTTCATGTCGTATACCGGTATCCTCGAATATGCTTCCCCCATACCCGGCGACTCTATCGTTGGGATGAAACAATTTCTCACTGCACTTAAAGAGCTGAAGGCAGGCAAACGCCGGAAGGTAAGGATTGCCTATTTCGGCGACTCCATGATTGAAGGAGACCTGATCACCGGTGACCTGCGCGACAGCCTGCAACATTATTTTGGTGGAGGCGGTGTGGGATTTGTGCCTGTTACCTCTGTGGTGGCGTCTTTCAGAACCACCATTACACATACTTTTTCTACCGACTGGAAAGATTATCATTATAAGAATTCACCGCCATCTGATGTTATCCTGGGATTATCCGGGCATACTTTTTATCCTGGCGGAAACAGCTGGGTGAAGTATTCACCTGTAAAGAAACCGTTGCTTGATAAATTCAACGAAGTGTCTGTGTTATATGGCCCTGCTGAATCAGGGGCTGTCACTATTAACGATAAGGCCTATACGCTTTCAGGCAATCAACCGGTGAACAGGCTGGATCTGCAGCAGGATACCGGAACTGCTTCCGTAGTGATCCGTAACACTGGCAGCGCTATGCCTTTTTATGGCGTTTGTTTTGAGAACGGGAATGGGATCTATGTAGATAACTATTCGTTCAGGGGTATCAGTGGAGTGGAACTTGGCCGCTTGTCTGCCAGTATGGTCCGTCGCATGCAGCAGGAGCGTCCTTACGACCTGGTGGTGATGCACTATGGCGCCAATGTATTATTCCGCCCGGAACTTACCGACTACAGCTGGTATGAGCGCCCGATGAAGAAAGTGATGGACTCACTCCGGCAGGACCTGCCATCCACTTCATTCCTCATCATCGGTACCGCCGATAAATCTTACAGAAAAGCCGATAAATATATTACCGCACCCGGCGTGGAAGCACTGCTGAAAGTACAGCACGACCTCGCCGCCGGCCATGGTACCGCCTACTGGAACCTTTTTGCCGCCATGGGCGGCGAAGGCGCTATGGTAAAGTGGGTAGAAGGAGACACCGTGATGGCCAACAAGGACTATACACACTTTAACAGAACGGGAGCAGCCAAAGTTGGGGCGCTGCTTTATAAAGCTATTATGAATGAATACAGTCAGGCACAACAACCTTAGCGCAAAATGGGTGGCAGTGCTTTTACTGATACTCAGTGGATTTACAACTTATGCACAACAGATGGCCGATGCCGGCAGTATCCAGCAGGACACTGCTTTGTACAATGTTTTTTCCTCGCTTCATGAAGCAGACAGTAATGTAATATCCATCCTGCACCTGGGCGATTCCCACGTACAGGCAGGTTATTTCCCTCTTACTGTAGCTACCCTGTTGCAAAACCAGTTTGGTTATGCAGGCAGGGGATATGTTTTTCCATACAACCTGGCAGGCACCAACGGACCGGAAGATTTTAAGTGGAACAGCACCGTGAAATGGGCTTCTGAAAGAGTGGTGGACCGGAATAAATCTGATGTACTGGGTCCCGGAGGTATTGCCATCATTTCCCAGAATGATGCGCCTACGCTGTCGTTCACCGGTAAAACGGATGGTGCAATGGATAATAATTTCCGTAAAGTAACCCTGCTGTATGATGCTGGAAATACCACTAACACCCTGGTAGTGCCGGATGCTACCGTCACGATAACGCCAGCCCCTTTTCCTGGTTCACCTACCCTGAGCAAAGCTACCCTCGATTTCCTGCAAACGTCGCAATCTTTCCAGGCAAGATGGGAAGGCACCGGCAACGGGCCATTCCGGTTTTATGGCGCTGTTATGGAAAACAGCCGCAATGGGGTGTTGTATCACAGCGTTGGTATCAATGGAGCCATGTTCCAGCACTACAATGAGATCAGCAATATCCTGCTGGCGCAGATGGCAGTGCTGAAGCCCAGGCTGGTTATCATTTCCCTGGGCACTAACGAGGCCTATGGTGGCAGAATGGATCCCCTGGCCTTCAGGGATGAAATAGACAAAGCGGTAACGTTGCTCCGCAAACAGGACCCCTCTGTAAATATCCTGCTTACTACTCCCCCGGATTGTATGCGAGCAGTACAGAAGGCTACCCGGAGAAAAGTAGGTAAAAAGAAATACAGAACAGTATACCACACTGCTTATTATCCTAATCCATATATATCGATGGTGACCCAGCAGATCATGGGATATGCGCGGCAGCACGGTATTGCCTGCTGGAATTTTAATGCGGTAAATAAAGCGCAGAAAGGTAGATTTGCAGGAGCCTGGGCCCCTGATCATATTCATTTTAATGCAAGAGGATACCAGTTACAGGGACAGTTATTATACGAAGCCCTGCAACGTTCTTATACACATTATCTACAGCAAACAAAGAAAAATCCATTAACCTCCGATGATCGACATTAATAAACTGTTATACCAACTGTCGTACCATGAGTCAGACCCGGTTCTTTTTAACAGTGGGTTCTTCTTTTATTACTTTGCCCTATTCCTGATGTGTTACCTGCTGGTAAGCAGGAACAAAACCGCCAGGGTATGGGTATATACGGTATTCTCCCTCTATTTCTTTTATAAGGCATGCGGCTATTACGTAGGACTGGTCATACTTTCAGCGATTGTAGATTTTAATTTATCGAGATGGATCCATGAAAGCCCCGATAAAAAGGTGAAGAAATCACTGCTGATACTGAGTATTTTCCTGAATATAGGGTTGCTGTTTTATTTCAAGTATACCAATTTCTTTATCGGGATCATTAACGACATCACAGCCGGGCATATTTCCACCCTGAAGCTGATCCTGCCCATTGGTATTTCTTTTTATACGTTTGAAAACCTTAGCTATACCATAGATGTGTACAGGGATGAAATCAAGCCCGTGGACAATTTTATGGATTATCTTTTCTTCCTGTCTTTCTTCCCCAAACTCATGATGGGGCCTATTGTGCGCGCTGCTGATTTTATCCCGCAGATCTCTATGCCTTACCGCCTCAGTTCAGAAGATATTGGTAAGGGAATGTACCTGATCATGGGGGGATTATTTAAAAAGATTGTAATCTCGGATTTCATTTATCAGAACTTCGTACAATATATCTTTGATGATCCAAGTAAGCATACCGGCCTGGAATGTTTAATGGGCGTATATGGTTATGCGTTGGTGATTTATTGCGACTTCTCCGGTTATTCCGATATGGCGCTGGGTATTGCGCGGTGGACAGGCTTTAAAATTCCTCCCAATTTTGACTCTCCCTACCAGAGCTCTTCCATCACAGAATTCTGGCGCCGCTGGCATATTTCATTATCAAGCTGGTTAAGGGATTATCTGTACATACCATTGGGAGGTAACCGTAAGGGAAAGGTGCGCCAGTATATTAACCTGGCACTCACCATGTTGATTGGCGGTTTCTGGCATGGCGCCAGCTGGAACTTTATTTTCTGGGGAGCCATGCATGGTAGTGCGCTGGCTGTTGACAAGGTGCGGATCGATTACCTGAAGAAGAGCAAAAAAGTGATCACAGGGTGGAAAGCTACTTTCTTTAAGATACTTGGAGTGCTTATTACTTTCCACTTTGTTTGCTTCTGTTGGGTGTTTTTCAAGGCAGCCACTTTTCATGATGCATGGTCGCTGTTACACCAGGTGGCATACGATTTCCAGCCGGAGATTGCCCTGGAGCTGTATAATGGTTATACCGCTGTGTTCTGGGTAATGATACTCGGCTTTATATTGCACTTCCTGCCTTCCAGGGTGGAGTTTTCCCTGGAGAAAATACTGGGTCGTATTCCTGTGGCGGGTAGTGTAGCCATCATGGTAGCTTTCATCTGGTTATTGGTGCAGGTGAAAAGTACCCAACCCATGATCCCGATTTATTTCCAGTTTTAATATGCTTTACCGTTTCTGCCAGGGGATATAGATTTCAGAATCATTCTCGCCTGTTAGTGAAATAAAGAAATGGTTACCGCTCATTTTGAAGTATCCTGCGCGGCAGCTGTTGTTAATAAATTCATACATGGGCAGGCCTGCAGCAGCGAAGTTCATGGGCACCGGCAGTTTTTTGTAATAGCCACCGGGAACACGTTTCGTAAAGAGACTGTATGGCTGTTGGAATGAGCTGCGTACCTGGTTATGCGCCTTATTGTATTCGTTGTGCATAGGAATCATAATCCCCACATACATCATCATTTTTGAATAATCAGTAACCGGCACTATATCCAGGGTACCGGTGATGATCATGGCGCCGGGCAGTTCCAGGGATATTTTAATGGCGTAAAGCTGTTGCTGGTAATTACTGAGGTATTCCACCATTGTTCTTATCGGGTCACCGTTCCTGGGAAGGATATTATAATACAGCAGGTAATCCTGCAGCTGTATGTCTTCTGTACGGTCTGTGGTGAAAATGAGATGCTGCGGGTCATCGTGTGGTGTAGAGGCTATTTTGGTGCGTTCCAGTGTATTTTTCTCATTTTCCAGGTAAGGCCGGTTGCGGAAGCTGATGGGGGCTTCGTTAAAGAATTCCCGGAATGCTTTTGTAAAGCTGGATTGTGTATATCCACACATTTCGCTGATCATTCCTACGCTGTAATCACTGTGCCGGAGGTATCCTGCGCCGGCTTCCACTCTCCGTCTTTTCATGAAATGCATGTAAGAGGTGCCATACATCTCTGTAAATTTATGCGAGAAATTGTCGACAGATTCGCTGATCAGGGCCGCTACTTCTTTAAGGCCACGGTCGCCCTGCGGATCGTCATGCGACAGTGAAATGGCCAGTTGTATTTTCTTGTCCCAATGGTTAAAAGTTGATGGTTTCATGAGGCTTAATTTTGGAGTTACCTAATTTAGGCTAAAGCCTGAAGGCAACAGATTAGCCGGTCGCAACAGGAATGGATTAACGAGCCGTTAACGATTTACCTGCTCAAAGCATAAACTACTGGATTAAATAATAGCTAATTCTATACTTTTGCGCAATAATTCCAGAACCTGATGCGCACTGCCAGAATTTTTCCGATCGTTATTTTGATGTTATGTTTCACGGGAACTGCCCGTGCGCAATTTCTGATGGATATGATAGATACCACCACCGAACTGGGAAAGGGTATGATATCCATGTATATGAAATATGATGCCCTGCGGTTCAGCGGGTATATTCAACCGCAGTTCCAGATGGCGCAATCGAGAGGGGCCCAGGGCTATGCGGCGGGGAATTTCGCCCCGGCCTCCGATAACCGCTTTACCCTGCGCCGCGGACGTATCCGGGTGGATTACGAACGCTATAACAAGGAAGATATGCCGGTGGTGCAGTTTGCCTTCCAGTTTGATGGTACCGAAAGGGGAGTAAACATCCGGGATTTCTATGGTCGTTTTTTTGAGACAAAATTTAATTTGTTCTCACTGGTGGGAGGAATGTTCGCCCGTCCGTTTGGTTATGAGGTAAACCTGTCGTCGGCCGATCGTGAAACCCCTGAGCGTGGGCGGATGTCACAGATCCTGATGAAAACAGAACGGGACCTGGGAGCAATGATCTCCTTTGAGCCCCGCCGCAAAGATCATCCTCTGCGGTTCCTGAAAATAGATGCAGGCGCTTTTAACGGGCAGGGACTAACAGCTACCACTGATTTCGACAGTCATAAAGATTTTATCGGGCGTATCACTATAAAGCCTCAGAAGATCAAGGGAACAAAAAGCCAGTTATCGGGCGGGGTCTCGGTGTTGTATGGCGGGATGCAGCAGTTTACCAAAGAGATTTATACCATGGGAGCAACCAGTGGGAAGCCTGTTTTCATGGTAGATTCTTCGGTGGCCAATGTAGGAAAAATCGCTCCCCGGCATTATTTCGGGGCGGATGTACAATGGAAGATCTTCAATGGTGAAAAGAAGGGCTATACCCAGTTCCGCGCAGAGTATCTCCGGGGAAAACAAACAGCCACCGCCCTCACCACTGAAACGCCGGGCACTATTCCCGTAGCGGCAGACGGAAGTTTACAACCGCTGTATATCCGCAATTTTGACGGTGCCTATCTTTATTATATTCAAAATCTCGGAAGCGTAAAACACCAGGCAGTATTGAAATACGATTGGTACGATCCCAATACAAAGGTAAAAGGCAAAGAGATCGGCGCTCCGGGTGCAGGGCTCACCCCGGCGGATATACGCTATAACACGGTAGGCATCGGTTACCTCTATTATGCCAATGAACACCTGAAGTTCATGGTGTATTACGACTGGGTGACCAATGAAAGCACGGAACTGGAAGGGTTTAAAGACGACCTGCCGGACAATGTGCTTACCTGCAGGATGCAGTATCGTTTTTAACAGCACTGCTTATAAAATGGAATGGGCCAACAGGTACTTATCCCGTTGGCCCATTCCATTTATTTGAAATGATTATTCTCTTCCTGATTCCATCGTAAACCCGAATGTGCTGCCTATCTCGGGCTTGCTGCGTACGGTTATGGACTGGTCGTGGGCTTCCACGATATGCTTAACAATGGCCAGGCCCAGGCCGGTACCGCCAATGTCGCGGCTACGCGCCCTGTCGGTACGGTAAAACCGTTCAAATACACGAGGCAGGTGTTCCTCCGCCATTCCTATGCCATCATCGGAAATTTCTATCAGTACTCTTTTGCCGTCCATGCTGTAAATGCTGGCAATGGTATGACCGTCGGGTTTGCCGTACTTAATTGAGTTATCGACCAGGTTAATAAGCACCTGCCGGATCTTTTCTTTATCGGCATACACCGGCTGTGGCGCTTCGCAGCCTTTTTTGATACTGAACTTAATGCCTTTGGTATTA
Source organism: Chitinophaga sp. (assembly GCF_036569185.1). Classification (GTDB taxonomy): domain Bacteria; phylum Bacteroidota; class Bacteroidia; order Chitinophagales; family Chitinophagaceae; genus Chitinophaga. Next base: position 42,585 of record NZ_DATCRD010000178.1, on the reverse strand, counting down.
GCTTTCAGCGACAGCGTATCAAATACATCCCTGATCAGGTCCTGGATCACGAATACTTCTGCATTCACCGTCATTTCCCCGCTTTCCAGTTTGGATATTTCATCCAGGTCATCGATCAGCCGGCAAAGGCGGTCAATGTTCTTGGTGGCGTTTTTCAGGAACAGCTTATTTACATTGGGATCTTCCAGTGCGCCGTCCAGCAATGTGTGAATATAGCCCTGAACGGCAAAAATGGGCGTTTTCAGCTCATGGGAAAGGTTCAGCAGGAATTCCTTACGGAACTCTTCATTCCGGCGGAGATTTTCCAGTTCTTCTTTTTTCTGGCTGGCCCATTTCTCTACATCTTCACTTACTTCTTCAATGGTTTTCAAAGGAAGAATATTTTTCTGGAAGAACTCTTCCCGCTTCGACGCCTTGGTCTGGTAAATGAATTTGTAGATCAGCTTTATTTTCCTGTAAATGAAGTTCTGCAGGGTATAAAGATAGAGATAGTATGATACCAGGAAAGTAAGCACAAAAGCTCCCACTACCACTTTCCAGTTACCATCTATTACCAGGCTGCCCAATGCTATAACGGCAGATATGATAAGGGCTGTAAACCCCGCTAACTTCTGGGGGGACAGGTTTTTTGCTTTAAACATACTCCAAAGTGAGTAATTAAGGTAATAATGGGAAATTACTTTAAATTTTTTACTTGACAACAGTAATAGCTTTTAACCAGCAGTGTTGGCTGCAGGTGAATATGTTTTGGTGGGATTTGAGTATACTGCGGCGGGAATGCCGCAGTTAAAGGCTAACGGGGGAAGACTACATTTCAAATTTATAGCCTACACCTTTTACAGTCGTGATTAAATCAATGCCTATTTTCTGGCGTATCTTACGGATATGCACATCAATAGTACGGTCGCCCACAATCACTTCAGTACCCCATACCTGGTTGAGGATTTCGTTGCGCAGGAATACACGGCCGGGTTTTGATGCCAGTAACTGCAACAGCTCAAACTCTTTCTTTGCCAGGATGATTTCCTGCCCTTTGTATGTAACAGTGAATTTTTCCCGGTCGATGATCAGGTCGCCCAGCGTTACGCGGGTTTCCTCTGGTTTGTGCAAACGGCGGAAAAGCGCATTGATACGGCTTACCAGCAATTTGGGTTTAATAGGTTTGGCAATGTAGTCGTCTGCTCCCATATTTAACCCGTCTACTTCTGATTTTTCATCATTGAGCGCAGTTAAGAACAATACCATCGTGTCTTTAAACTCAGGGATTTTCCTGATTTCGCGGCAGGTATCGATCCCGTTCTTGTTCGGCATCATGATATCCAGCATAATCAGATCCGGTCTGAATATCTTTGCTTTCTGGATAGCCTCGCTGCCGTCTTTCGCTGTTACGGTATCGTAACCCGCTGTTTTAAGATTGTAACTGATAATTTCCAGAATATCCAACTCGTCATCTACTACCAGAATTTTTCCTGCAACCGCTTGGTCAATCATAAATTTTGCTTTTAAAAAGACGGGACAAAATTATAAAGCCATCTCCGTGATTAATGGAAAATTAACATTATGAAATTGTTAATTCAATATCAGACTGGTTTTCCGCGTTCCACGGCAAGGTACGTCAAATAACAATGCAGTATCAATATGTCAACTATTCGCTATTCATAGCTATATGATTATTAAAAAAATAACTCATTCTGTGTTTTTATGAAGATAATATCAGGCCGGCCACAGTACCCGTTTATAGATAAAATATTGTAAATATGTTTCTTGCTAAAGAACAGCAGATAATAACCAAATGCTGGCAAACTCTGTATTTGGTTGTAAATTTGCTATCTGGTCCTTGCGAAAAGATCACATTAGTATGAGAAGATTTTTATTAATAACTGCGCTGATAGTACTGGCAACCAGCCAGATGCAGGCGCAAAGCAGTCACCACCCGATTCCAATCAGCAGACAGGGATTTCATGACAACATTGATAAAGAACAGGCTGCTGCAGCCAAGTTCGATGGGAAAGCGGATGATCTCGTGAAAGTTTCAGAGGATCAGACCACCAACCTGCAGGTAACCAATGCCCTGATAAAAGAGGTAGACGATATGCAGCAGGAAATAGAGGACAACGATTCACTGGATCACCGGTTGAAAGTAAAATACCTCTCTGCTATTTATGTAATGGTGAAAGATTATAACCAGAAACGTGCGCGCAGTAAAATAGATCCGGAAGAAGCCCCCGCCATGGTGGCTGCTTTCCGCAATATGATGCATGCCGATATCAAGGGGCAGAGTATCCTGCCTTATATCAACCACCTTTCCTATGATGCTTCCGAAAGGATCATCGAATCCTTCCAGGATAACCCCGGCTACAAAGAAGCCAGGGGACAGGTGTTCACCAAATACGCCTTTAATAACCTGGAAACTGTAATGCCTAAACTGGTGGATTATCTCAATTACCCGGGCACCGATTCCGTTATAGCAGCTGTGGCACGTAAATATCCGAACCAGATACTTACCTATGCCACTTCTTATACTCCCATGGCTACTGCCATTAAACGTAACCAGGATCCGATCGTGCAACAGATTGTGCGCATAGGGCAGTCGCCCCAAAGCACCAGGATACTGCCTTTCATCGACGAACTCCTGGCTGGTACCACTACCGTTGAAAAACTGGAGCCCATAGTGGACAACGACTACCAGTATTTCAGGCAGATGGTAAAGTCCACTATCGCCTTGCAGAAGATGAAAAGCGACGGACAAAACCCATATGGTCTGAAAGCTATGATGGAAAACATGCAGGCAAAATCGCTGCTGTATATCCGCTCTGTAAACGATCTGCATGAAGAACCCGCCCCGGTGAGGTTTGCCATCGTTAAGAATTTTACGCCGGAAGAACTGTATTACCTGATCATCAACGGCCAGGAAGAACTGTATACTTCCAGTTATACCAATCACAACAATGCAGGCCTGTACGACCAGATGATGCTCCGTATGAAGCCTCCGCGGGGCGACAGCTTACTGATGATGGTGAATTTCGACCGTTTCAAAAAGTTCATCGCCATGGCCGCAGGTTTTAATACGCTGGATAATTTCCTGAAATCCATGGCCCCGGAAAATTCCAATTACCTCATGCAGAAATATGTGCAGAACCTGGAAAAAACCGAAGACCTGGAAGATGCGGTGGATGTGGCTAATTCCTTCGGCAGTATCCGCGACGAGAAACTGCTGGAATTCCTTCGTGTGGAGGTAAAGAAGAACCTGAACTATGTAAGAAAGCATAACGATAAACGAGGAACCGTTATTTACCAGCTGCTCAGCAGCCTGTTTGAAACCGAATCAAAATCAGAGAACGATTCGTCCAAAGCCACGGATATGGCTGCGAAGCTCCAGTTGCCACCTATCAACTATGTTACTTTTAACACATTGGAAAGCGATAGCGGAAGGGTGTACCAGCAGGTGTTTTTTTATGGAGATAAAGACGGGCAGGAATCGTACGCCAGCTTCATGACCAACTTCCCTTCGTCCGACTGGAGAGTAAGCAAAAATAAATACTGGACTACCATCACTTCGCTGAAAGGCAAGCCCACCACTATTTATGCAAACCTTCCAACAGATGAGCCTGCCGATAAAGAAGCTATTTCCAAATTGTCTGAATACCTGGATGAGAACGATATCCATCCTACTATCTTCATTCACCGCGGGCACAGCTATCATATCAATACCACCCTGGATAACCTGCAAAGCTCTGCCAAGATAGTAGTGCTGGGTTCCTGCGGCGGTTATCATAACCTGGCTACCGTACTGGAAAAATCGCCGGAGGCGCATATTATTTCCTCCAAACAGGTGGGAACCCGTTTTGTAAACGAGCCCATCATCCACAGCCTGGAAGACCAGGTGCGTTCCGGCAAAAATGTGGACTGGGTAATCATGTGGGCGCAGCTCACCAAACGGTTTGCCGGGGATGCCCGCAACAAAGACCTTTTCAGCGATTATGTGCCCCCGCATAAAAACCTGGGCGCCATATTCATTAAGGCTTACAAGCAGATCATGAAGGACGAAAAGAAATAAAATTCATAAATATTTTCCCGGAAGGCGCAGGATTCCTGCGCCTTTTTTTGTATGCCCCGGCTTCCCGGTAAGTCCTGCGTAATTATTTTTTATCGTAGGTTTGCCGGGTAGTTTAAACCTGGCACATTGGAAAATCTTGCGGTAAAGAAAGTATTTGACTTCAGTTTATTACGGCGCATCTTCTCATTCGCGGCCCCTTACAAACGATCCTTCTACATTTCCATGATATTAACGGTGGTACTGGCCGCTATTTCCCCTTTACGCCCTTACCTGATCCAGGTAACAGTAGATAAGTATATAGCAGGCCAGCTGATGCAGATGCTGATCCTGGTAACGGTTGTACAAATAGGGCTGTTATTGCTGGAAACAGTGGTGAGGTTCTATTTTTCCTATCTCACCAACTGGCTGGGGCAATCTGTGGTGAAAGATCTGCGCGTAACGGTATATAGAAAGATTGTACACCTGAACCTGGCGTTTTTTGATAAAACCCCTATTGGTACGCTTACTACCAGGACCATCAATGATATTGAGGCTATCAATGACGTGTTTTCCGAGGGCATCATTTCTATTGTGGCAGATCTGCTGATGATCATTGCCATACTGGTAGTGATGTTTATGGAAGACTGGCGGCTGACCCTCATCAGCCTGTCGCCTTTCCCTGTGCTGATCTTCGCCACCTATATCTTTAAGGAAAGCGTGAATAAGTCGTTTTACAGGGTACGTAACGCGGTGTCGGCCCTGAATGCCTTTGTGCAGGAGCACCTTACCGGGATGGTGGTGGTACAGGCTTTTACTGCCGAAAAAAGGGAGTTTGCCCGTTTCAAGCATATCAACAAGGAACACCGCAAAGCCAATATCGATGCCATTTTTGCCTATTCCGTCTTTTTCCCGGTCGTGGAAATTATCCTGGCCATTTCACTGGGATTAATGGTATGGTGGGGCGCCAACAAGGTACTGAATTACGAGGTTACCCAGGGGGTGATGATCGCTTTCATCATGTACCTGAATATGTTGTTCCGGCCGCTGCGGATGCTGGCCGATAAGTTCAATACGCTGCAAATGGGGATGGTGGCCAGTGAGCGGGTATTCAAAGTGCTCGACAATCAGGATTATATTCCCGACAGGGGGCATCAGTCGGCAGAAAACATGAAAGGGGCTATCACTTTTGACAATGTGAGCTTTGCGTACATAGATGAGCGTTATGTACTGAAAAATATCAGTTTTCATGCAAAGCCGGGCGATACCGTAGCCATTGTAGGGCATACCGGTTCCGGTAAAACCACTATTATCAGTATCCTGAACAGGTTGTATGAAATACAGAAGGGAAGTATTAAGATAGATGATATTGAGCTGCCGGCTTATTCCCTGGAATCGTTGCGCAGTAAAATAGGGGTGGTATTGCAGGATGTGTTCCTGTTTGCCGGGTCTATTTATGACAACATTACGCTGCATAACAGCAATATCAGCAGGGCAAGGGTAGAAGAGGCTTCCCGGCTGATAGGGATCCATGATTTCATTATGCAGCTGCCTGGCGGATACGATTACCAGGTAATGGAGCGGGGAAGCACGCTTTCCCTGGGGCAGCGGCAGCTGATCTCTTTTGTGCGGGCATTGTTGTACGACCCTGCTATCCTGGTGCTGGATGAGGCTACTTCTTCCGTGGATACCGAATCAGAAATGATGATCCAGCGGGCAATCGATAAGCTCATTGCCGACCGTACGGCTATTATTATTGCCCACCGGCTTTCCACCATCAGCAAGGCCGATAAAATTATCGTTCTGGATAAAGGGGAAATCAAGGAGATGGGTACCCATGATGAGCTACTGAAGCTGGAAGGGTTTTATTTCAAATTGCATAGTATGCAGTTTAATGTGAGTAAGGTGTAAGAAGCGGTGGTGATATCATTTGTATACCAGCTGGAATAAATGGCAGGAATACATAAAGCCGGAGTTTAATAAATGATAAAAATGTTAATATGAAATAGTTGCCCGGGCTGTCGATTTCGACGGCCTTTTTCAATAAAAAAAAGGGCCATTTTTAGCCTGCAATAACCTGGTTATCAATATAATTACAATATATCTTACTTTTTTTCCGTAGTCGCTTAATTTTGAAGATAAAAACGAGTATCTTTGCGCAAAATTTCAGAAAACGGTGATTTCTTTCAATTGGTTCAAACATAGAATGGTAGCACTTGTGATGGTTTTAGGCCTTCACAGTTTTAGTAATTTTTCCTTTGCACAGGAGGTTTCCCACCATGAAACAGCGGCAGCTGCACCTCATGAAGGAGAAGAAGGTAAGGGAGGAGAAGAAGGTGAGACTAAAAAATTTGATGCTAAGGAAGTAATTCTCGGACACGTAAAGGATGCCCACGACTGGCATCTGTTCAGTATGGGAGAAACCCATGTAACCATTCCGTTACCGGTGATCATTTACAATCCTGCACGTGGTACTTCTGTATTTTCCTCTTCTAAATTTGAGCACGGTCATAAGGCGTACGATGGTTACCAGCTGGTAAATGCGCACTACCTGCATGAAAAAGGGCTGGATCCGGCCAAATACATGGATGGTAAAGTGATTGCAGTAGATGCCAGCGGCAATCCTACCGACGAAAAGATCTACGATTTTTCAATGACCAAGAATATCACTTCCATGATCATTGCCGCTGTATTGCTGGTAATCCTGATGCTGAGCGTAGCAAAGGCCTACAGGGTACGCGGTTCAAAGAAAGCCCCGAAAGGTTTCCAGAGCCTTATCGAGCCGGTGATCATCTTTATGCGTGATGAAGTGGTAAAGCCTAACATTCCCGGTAAGCATGCAGAAAGGTATACGCCTTTTATCCTGACAATATTCTTTTTTATCCTGATCAACAACCTGTTGGGACTGTTGCCTGGCTCTGCCAACGTAACAGGTAACCTGGCGGTAACGGCAGCACTGGCTATCATCAGCTTTATTGCTACCATGTTCAGCACCAATAAACATTTCTGGGGTCACATTTTCAACCCTCCGGTTCCTTTTGGCGTTAAGTTCATCCTGGCGCCGGTAGAGCTGATCGGTGTGTTTACCAAACCGGTATCACTGATGATCAGGTTATTTGCCAATATCCTGGCAGGTCACATTATTATCCTGAGTATTATATCCCTGGTGTTCATTTTTGGGTCTTTAAATAAGGTGGCCGGTTATGGCTTCCTGCCTATCACTGTGCTGTTTAATATTGTGATGATGATGCTGGAACTGCTGGTAGCATTTATCCAGGCGTTCATCTTTGCCAACCTGACAGCCGTATTTATTGGTCAGGCCATGGAAGGTGCACATGATGAAGCACACCACTAAGCATAAGGAATTAGCTTTGAGCCTTTGCCCGAAAGTTAAATGCCAACCGCTTTATTAGTTCGAAATTTTTTATAATTCAAATACATATTCATTATGGCACTTTTGTCTATTTTATTGCAGGCTGCTGCTGCATCTGGTCTGGCTAAAGCTGGTGGTGCTGTTGGTGCTGGTATCGCGGCTATCGCTGCTGGTATTGGTGTTGGTAACATCGGTAAGAGCGCTCTGGAGTCTATCGCTCGTCAACCAGAAGCTGCTAACGACATCCGTGCGAACATGATCCTGGCTGCTGCGCTGGTTGAGGGTGTTGCTCTCTTCGGTGTAATCGCTGGTCTGTTGGCGGTAGTTCTGTAAGCCAAACTTTTTACTGCATCCGGCGCACAGGGCAATGGATGCAGTAATCTCTATTACAGACAAATCATCAATCTACCTGAATCCAGAAAATATCAACATAAAAAAATTATAAAATTCTAATTATATGGATCTGTTGCAACCCGCGTTAGGCTTGTTTCTTATTTCATTATTCATTTTCATCGTCGTTTTCCTGATCCTGAAAAAATTTGCCTGGACCCCTATCCTCGCTACACTGAAAGAAAGGGAAGGTTCCATTTCCGAGTCTATTGCCACTGCAGAAAGAGTGAAGGAAGAAATGGCCCAGATGAAAGCTGAACATGAACATGTGCTGGCGGAAGCTAAAGCTGAAAGAAGCAAGATCCTGAAAGAAGCAAAAGACGCGAAAGACATGATCATCAGCGAAGCCAAAACCCAGGCGCAGGCGGAAGCAAAGAAGATCATCAGTGAAGCATATACCGCTATCGAAAACCAGAAAATGGCCGCTTTAACGGATGTGAAGAACCAGGTAGGCAATCTCGTGATCGAAGTAGCTGAAAAAGTACTGAGAAGAGAACTGGCTGATAAAACAGCACAGGAAGGTTATGTGAAACAACTGGCAGAAGAAATCAAATTGAACTAAGATACCAGCGGCTGGCGCCGGCTGTTAAACAGCTAACGCTGAACGCTGCAAGCTAAAAGCTTTTTTAATATGCAGAATCCCCGTTTAGCATCCCGGTATGCAAAATCATTGATAAGCCTGGCTCAGGAACTGAACCAGCTGGAAGTGGTGCATACAGACATGCTGTTCTTACAACAGGTGATGAAAAGCAACCCTGATGTGGTGAGCTTGCTTAAAAGCCCTATCATAAAGGCCGATAAGAAACAGAAAATACTGGCCGCCATATTTGAAGGTCGTATCAGTAATATTACCAGTTCTTTTGTAAACCTGCTGGTAAACAAAGGCCGTGAAAGCGCGCTGGCTGAAATGACCACCGAATTTACACGCCAGTACATGTTACTGAAAAACATCAGCCCGGTGAAAATCACCACTGCTGTTGCTTTGGATAACGCCACACTGGATGTGATCAAACAGAAGATCGCCAGTGAAACCACTCAGCAGGTACAGCTGGAAACAGCCGTGAATCCTGAACTGATCGGCGGTTTTGTACTTGAAGCCAACGACCAGTTGTTTGATGCTTCTATCCTGCGCGATCTGAAGGATATCAAACAACAGTTTAACAAGAATATTTACGTATCTGAATTACGTTAATCAATACAGCAGCCGCTGCGTACACGCAAAGCTGTTGTCGTTATACTAATTTTCTTTAACGACTTTTTTTAAAATCATAATTATGGTTGATATTAAACCTGATGAAATTTCGGCGATTTTACGCCAGCAGTTAAGCAACTTCAATGCTTCTGCCGACCTGGAAGAGGTGGGCACTGTATTGCAGGTGGGTGATGGTATTGCCCGCATATACGGATTGGGCAATGTAGGCTACGGTGAACTGGTAGAATTCAGCAATGGTGTAAAAGCAATTGCACTGAACCTGGAAGAAGATAATGTGGGTGTGGTATTGATGGGTCAGTCAGCAGGTATTAAAGAAGGTGATAAAGTACGCCGTACCAACAAAATCGCATCCATTAACGTGGGTGAAGGTGTTGTTGGCCGCGTAATCAATACACTGGGCGAACCGGTAGATGGTAAAGGCCCTATCAAAGGTGAACTGTACGAAATGCCACTGGAGCGTAAAGCGCCCGGTGTACTGTACCGTGAACCGGTAAAAGAACCACTGCAAACAGGTGTAAAGGCGATCGATGCCATGATCCCTGTAGGCCGCGGACAGCGTGAGCTGGTAATCGGTGACCGTCAGACAGGTAAAACAGCTATCTGTATTGATACGATCATCAACCAGAAAGAATTTTATGATGCAGGTAAACCTGTTTATTGCATATACGTAGCTATTGGCCAGAAAGCATCTACTGTTGCCGGTGTAATGAAAACATTACAGGAAGCAGGTGCTATGGCTTACACTACCATTGTAGCTGCAAACGCTGCTGATCCTGCTCCGCTGCAGTTCTACGCTCCGTTTGCCGGTGCTGCCATCGGAGAGTTCTTCCGTGATTCAGGCCGTCCTGCACTGATCGTTTATGATGATCTGTCAAAACAGGCAGTTGCTTACCGCGAGGTATCCCTGCTGCTGAAACGCCCTCCCGGACGTGAAGCATATCCTGGTGACGTATTCTACCTGCATAGCCGTTTGCTCGAGCGTGCTGCGAAGATCATCAACAATGATGCTATCGCCAAACAGATGAACGATCTGCCTGAATCTATCAAACACCTGGTAAAAGGTGGTGGTTCCCTGACTGCATTGCCTATCATCGAAACACAGGCCAGTGACGTATCTGCATATATCCCTACCAACGTAATCTCCATCACCGATGGTCAGATCTTCCTGGAAGGTAACCTGTTCAACGCCGGTATCCGTCCTGCTATCAACGTAGGTATCTCTGTAAGCCGCGTGGGTGGTAACGCTCAGATCAAATCCATGAAGAAAGTGTCCGGTACCCTGAAACTCGATCAGGCACAATACCGTGAAATGGAAGCTTTCTCCAAATTCGGTGGTGACCTGGATGCTGCTACCAAAGCGGTTATCGACAAAGGTGCGCGTAACGTGGAGATCCTGAAACAGGCCCAGTTCAGCCCTTACGCCGTGGAAAAACAGGTAGCGGTAATCTACCTGGGTACCAACGGTTTGCTGCGCGACGTTCCTGTTAAACAGGTACGTGCTTTCGAAGAAGCGTTCCTGAACGAAATGCAGGTGCGTTTACCGGAAGTACTCGCTGAGTTCAAGAAAGGTAACCTGCCTGAAGATGGCCTGAAGAAAATGGTTACACTGGCTAATGAACTGAAACCAAGATTCGCATAATAACTGCGTTTATCGCTAAAAATACAGATCCCCTTTGCCATCTGGCAGAGGGGATTTTTTATATGTAAATGCTCCACAAATTTGCTGCTATAGCATACTGAAATCTATTCATCAGGATTCCTGACCTGTTCATCATCTTACAGTTATGATCCCTGCCATACATCGTAGCTGCCGTTACCGGCGATGATATCCCCGCGCCGAACCTGATTACGCCTAACGGCGATGGAAAGAATGATAAATTCATCATCACGGTATCCGGAGATATCCCAATTCTTATAGCTGTTGAAGAGATATGGAATACCGGAACGAATAGCCCGGGGAGGAGGCACTTATTAGTACATACTCAAGCTGAATACACCGGATGACCGAAGTTATAAAGGCCGGATTGAGCCGCGTCGTTAGAGAAAAACCCGTAATTATGGAAGAAACCGGGTAATTTGCCCTGATTCTTTTATTATATTTGGTTTATAATATAAACTAGTTTATGTTTGATGTGTAATTAATCCCATCGTATGTCCAATATCAGCCGGTATCTATATCTCCTCATTTTTACGCCCTTATTCTCATTGGCGCAAAATAAGATCAGCGGTAAAGTGACCGATAGCAAAAAACATCCCTTGCCAGGCGTGAACATCGCACTAAAAGGTTCTTACGACGGCGCTACCACTGCGGCCGACGGCTCTTTTTCCTTTACCACCACGGCCACCGGCGATCAGCTATTGTCGGCCTCGCTTACCGGTTACCAGACGCTTGAACTAAAAATAAATGCCACAACGGGGGAGCAACTGAACATCGTGCTGAAGAATGCAGTAAATGCCTTACGCGTGGTGACCATTTCTGCCGGTAGCTTTGAAGCCAGCGATGATAAGAAGGGCACAGTATTGAAACCGCTGGATATTGTAACTACAGCCGGCGCCGGTGCTGATATTGCCAATGCCATTAAAACATTACCAGGCGCCCAGCAAACCAACGACCGTGAAGGACTGTTTGTACGCGGTGGTACCGGCTATGAAACACAAACCCTGATTGATGGTATGCTGGTAAGGAATCCTTTTTACAGCAGCCTGCCGGATATCCCGGGCCGTGGCCGCTTTTCCCCATTCCTGTTTAAAGGCACCACCTTCAGCAGCGGTGGCTATTCCGCTCAATATGGCCAGGGACTGTCGTCTGCACTGATCCTGGAGTCTATCGATTTGCCTGAAAGATCTTCTTCTACGGTGGGTGTATCTGTAATAGGGGTAAATGCAGGGCTGGACAATCTCTCAAAAGATAAAAAAACATCTTATGGAATAGAGGCGGACTATACGAATATCGCACCCTACTTTAATGTTGTTAAGCCCAGGAACGCACCTAATCTCGGCCCGGAAATTATTGGCACTTCCGTTAATTTCCGCCGCAAAACTTCCCGTACCGGCATGCTCAAATTTTATGGCTACGGAAATTGGACAAAAATGGGATTCAACTCCAACAGCCTGGAATACCCGGGGTATACGGAGTCTTTTCAGCTGCGTAACAATAACGTATATACGAATCTTACTTACCGGGAAAATATTGGCCACGACTGGCACCTTTACGTAGGGGCTTCTTTCAGCAGTAATACCGATAACATTGATGCAGATACCCTGCTGAAAAATCCTGCGCCTTCGCTGATCAAGGTACAATCGAACCTGAGCCAGAGCAGGGTAATGCTTTATAAGAACCTCGGCCGCTTCTCCGTGTTGCGTTTCGGTGGTGAATACCAGTATGCAGAAGAGAGATCTGCCTTTAACGGGAACAAAGCCAACTTTACTGATAATTACACGGCTGCCTTTGCAGAAGGGGATATTTATTTCACACCCAGTTTTGTAGGGCGTGTAGGCGGTCGCGCGGAATACAGCTCTGTTCTTGGCGACATGAACTTTGCGCCCCGTGTATCGCTGGCATATAAAGTAAATAACTTCAGCCAGTTCTCCGTGGCTTATGGCGATTATTACCAGAAGCCGGAGCCACAATATATCCGGTTCGACCGTAACCTTGGCTATATGAAAGCCACGCACTACATTCTCAGTTACCAGCGCGTAGCCAGTGATTATACTTTCCGTACAGAAGTGTTTTATAAGAAGTATGCCGACCTGGTAAAAACAGCGCCAACGTATAGTAACAACGGTAGTGGATACGCCCAGGGTGTGGAATTGTTCTGGCGCGACAGGAAAACTTTTAAAAATGTGGATTACTGGATTTCCTATTCTTACCTGGATACAAAACGGGATTACCTGAACTACCCGTTCCGGGTGCAGCCTGATTTCGCAGCCAATCATACCGCCAGTATTGTGTATAAGCATTTCCTGCCTAAACTCAGTACCAACCTGGGATTAACGTATTCATTTGCAACCGGCCGCCCTTATTATAATCCAAATCAACCCACAGATAAGTTCATGTCCGACCGGACAATGACCTATAACTCTGTGGGAGTAAGCGCAAGTTACCTGACCAGCATCCGGAAAGCGTTTACCATTTTTGTATTGTCTGTAAGCAATGTACTGGGCAATAAACAGGTGTTCGGCTACCATTACTCCTCTGATGGTTTGCGCAGGGATGAGGTAGTACCCAATGTGCCAAGGTTTATTTACCTGGGTATGTTCATGAATTTCGGGATCGACAGAAGACAGGATGTTATTAATAACCTCTAATCACAATAAATATGAAACGACTCTTTCTTGCTTTTTTATTTACCGGTAGCCTGGCTACCGCTGCTATGGCCCAAAGCGCTCAATACACAGATGCTATGACCAAACAAACTTCGGACCTGGATAGCAGCAGCACTTTTACCCCCGAGGCGCTGCAACAAAAGGCCAACACTTTTGAACGCATTGCCGATGCGGAAAAAAGCCAGTGGCTGCCTTATTATTATGCAGCTTACATGCAGGTAATGCAGGCGTTTACATTGAAAGATAAAAGCCAGATAGATCCATTGGCAGATAAGGCAGAAAGCAACCTGGATAAAGCAGAAGCACTGAGCCCGAAGAATTCTGAAATTGCCTGTATCCGCTCACTGGTGGCTACCGCCCGGTTAACAGTAGATCCTATGACCCGTGGTATGAAGTTTGGGGCGGAAGCAGCAGCCCAGCTGGAACAGGCGAAAAGCCTCAATCCGGAGAACCCGCGGATTTACATGTTAGAAGGACAATCATTATTATTTACACCGGAACAATGGGGGGGCAGTAAATCAAAAGCGAAAACAACACTGGAACTGGCACTGGAAAAATTTGCGGCATTCAAGCCGGAAAGCGGTATCGCGCCACATTGGGGAGAAGCATATACCCGTAAGCTGCTCGAACAAAGCCAGAAATAGCAGGGTAGTATATTACCGGATATTTAGTTATTTTGTTTCCCTGGTATTTATCATGGAAACAAAATAGCTAAATATCAAAATAACCGTATAAGAAAATTAAACTCATGGACTTTAAAGATCTGGACCCGGTATTGCATTCACAGTTGAGGCTGGCTATTATGTCCGTGTTGATCAGTGAAGAAGAAGCAGAATTTACATTGCTGAAAGAAAAAACAAATGCTACTGCAGGTAATCTGAGCGTACAGATTAATAAGTTACGCGATGCAGATTATATTTCAGTGGTGAAACAGTTTAAAGACAACTATCCGCAAACCATCTGCAAAATAACGCCCGCCGGCAGAAAGGCCTTCGGGAACTATGTTACTTCTATTCAGTCTTACCTGAAGGCTGGAAAGTCATAAATCTATTCAGACGCCAGCTCTGTTTTCTTCAGCGGGTTCCGGGTGTTTTCTGCATAGCGATGCCGCTGCTCCAGTATTTCCAGGCAGGTGAAGATGGCTTGTCTGAAAGAATCAGGGTCTGCCATGTTTTTACCGGCAATATCGAAAGCGGTGCCATGATCCGGCGAAGTACGTACAATACCCAATCCTGCGGTATAATTAATACCATTGCCACTGGCCAGTGACTTAAATGGAATAAGGCCCTGATCGTGGTACATAGCCAGTACACCATCAAACTGCCTGAACATTTCCCTTGCAAAGAAGGCATCGGCACTATATGGTCCGAAACAAAGAATTCCATTGCCTTTGGCGTGCCGGATGGCAGGGATAATATGATCAATTTCTTCACGGCCTATCAGCCCTTCGTCGCCAGCATGCGGGTTAAGCCCTAAAACGGCGATCCGTGGCTGATCTATACCGAAATCCTTTACCAGGCTGTCTCTCATCAGGTGCAGTTTGCCCAGGATATTTTCTTTGGTGACATATTTTGCTACATCGGCCAGGGGCACATGCTCTGTGAGGAGCCCCACACGCATATTATCTGCGGTCATAAACATGAGTACATCCTTTGCATTAAAGGAATCTCTCAGGTAAGGAGTGTGACCGGTATAGTTAAAAGTACTGCTTTGAATATTGTTTTTATGGATAGGGGCTGTTACAAGGCCGGAGATATATCCATCCTTTAAACAGTTGATAGCTGCTTCCAGCGCCCGTGCAGCGTATTTGCCGCCGGTTTCATTCAGCACTCCCGGAGTGATCTGTACTTCTTCTTCCCAGCAGTTATACACATTCACCTGCTTATGATTAAGCCGGGTAAAGTCTTTAATGCTCTGGTAGTTGAAATTATTTTCATTCATCAGCTTCCGGTAAAAGTTGATGGTTTTGTTGGACGCAAAGATCACCGGCGTACAAAATTCCATCATGCGCGTGTCCATAAAGGTTTTGATGATGATTTCGGCGCCTATGCTGTTGATGTCACCGATGGTGATACCGATTACCGGTTTGTTGATCTGGGTAGTACTCATGCTGAATTGCCTCAATGAATGGCAAATATAAAGTATTTAGCGGTTAGCTTGGAGCTTTTAGCCGGTGGCCTGCCCAAAAGCTAAAAGGCAGGGGCTAAAAGCTAATAATGCTTTATCTTTGCGCTTCACAATGTATACACTAAAAAAATCACTCGGCCAGCACTTTCTCACGGATGAAAACATCTCGAGGAAGATCGTGGAGTCGCTACCTGTAATCGACGGCCAGCAAGTGCTGGAGGTGGGCCCTGGTGGGGGCGCCATCACAAAATACCTGTTGCAGCTGCCTGGTATCCGTTTCAAAGCCATAGAACTGGATAAGGAAAAGGTGGAATTCCTGGAAAAAACTTACCCTGCCATCAGGGGTAAGCTGATCAATGAGAGCATCCTGGATGCCGCCCTGCCCTTTGATGGCCCATTCCGCCTGATCGGCAACTTCCCCTATAATATTTCCACCCAGATCATGTTTAAGGTGCTCGACTGGCGCCAGCAGGTGGATGTAGTAGTGGGAATGTTCCAGAAAGAAGTGGCACAACGTATTGCAGCGCCTCATGGGAACAAGGAATATGGTATCCTGAGCGTATTGTTACAGGCTTATTACAAGATTGAATATTTGTTTGAAGTACATGAAAACTGCTTCAATCCGCCGCCAAAAGTAAAATCTGCCGTGATCCGCCTTACCAGGCTGGAACAACCGGCAGACATTGCCTCTGAGCGCAAATTTTTTGTACTGGTGAAAACGGCTTTCGGCCAGCGCCGGAAGCAACTGCGTAATCCGCTGAAAACGATGTTCGACAAGGAACTGTTAGCACAGGATCCCATCTTTACAAAAAGAGCAGAAGAGTTGAGCGTGGCCGATTTTGCAGCATTATCCCACAAGATGATATGAGCAGAAAAGTATTAGTTACAGCGAAAACACATCCGTATTTAATTGAACAGCTGGAAAACAAAGGATACGAAGTGACCTACCTGCCGGCTGTTACATATGATGAAGTATACCGGGAGATCGGGGAATGTACCGGGCTGATTGTTACTACCCGTATTCATGTAGATAAAAAGATGATTGACCAGGCCCGGCAGCTTCAGTGGATCGGCCGTTTGGGTTCCGGAATGGAGCTGATAGACGTGCCTTATGCAGAAAGTAAAGGGATTCGTTGTGTGAGCAGCCCTGAAGGTAACCGCGATGCAGTGGGCGAACAGGCTGTAGGCATGTTATTGTGCCTCTTGAATAATGTGCTTAAAAGTAGCCTGGAGCTCCGGCAGGGGATCTGGGAGCGCGACGGGAACAGGGGATATGAGCTGAATGGTAAAACGGTGGCGATCATCGGTTATGGTAATACTGGTAGTACTTTCGCGCATAAGTTGCAGGGGTTCGACGTTAACATCCTCGCATACGACAAATATAAAACGGGTTTTGGTACAGCAGCCGTGAAAGAGGCTACCATGGAGGAGATATTCCGGGAAGCAGATGTAGTTAGCCTGCACCTGCCGCTTACTGCTGAAACAAAATACCTGGGCAATTCGGCCTTTTTTGCCTCTTTTGCCCGGCCGGTGTGGTTTATGAATGTGGCCAGGGGCAAGCTGGTGAATAACCGCGACCTGATCGCCGCGCTCACCAATGGCGTACTGGCAGGAGCCTGCCTGGATGTGTTGGAAAATGAAAAACTGGCTACTTATAACGAAGAAGAAAAAGAACAACTGGCCTGGTTGCTGAAGGCTGATAATGTAGTGGTAACCCCGCATATAGCAGGGTATTCTCATCAGGCAAGCATCAAAATGGCCCGTGTTGTACTGGAGAAACTGAATATTCTTTAAACCTGGCCCTACAGGTTGCTTTTCGGATATAAATGATTGATTTTCAATTTATTTATAACCGAAATAAGGAGGTTTTTTCTTTATACAATTTTCATTATATTTGCAATAATACCAGTAAACAACGCTTCTGTGCAAATGGAGGCGTTGATTTTTTTTTCTTATAACCAAAAAAACACAACAGGTTATGTCTGGCATAAATTACGTTACGAAAGAAACCCTTGATCAAATGATGAATGAGCTGACCTTACTTAAAACAAAGGGAAGGGCAGAGATTGCACGTGCTATTTCAGAAGCCAGGGAAAAGGGTGACTTAAAGGAAAATGCCGAATATGATGCCGCCAAAGAAGCGCAGGGTTTGCATGAAGCAAAAATTGCCGCACTGGAAAATGCTATTGCTATTTCCCGGATAGTGAGTGCAGATGCAATTGATACATCAAAAGTGTCTATCCTTTGTAAGGTAACCATCACTAATGTAGCTAATAAGAAGACCTTTACGTACCAGATTGTTTCCGAAACGGAAGCAGATCTGAAGGCAGGCAAAATTTCAGTGACCTCCCCGATAGGTAAAGGCCTGTTGGGCAAGCATGTAGGAGAAGTAGCGGAAGTACAGGCGCCAAACGGACAGATTAAATTTAAGATCGATAGTATAACTGCATAAGCCTACTTTTTCATGATATTTGCAGGGGATGCATTCATTTGCAGCCCCTGTTTCTTTTTTTATCATGTTACTAAGAACTACATACTATGACCATCTTCACGAAAATTATCAAAGGCGAGATTCCGAGTTATAAGATTGCGGAGAACGAGCATTTCTATGCTTTCCTGGATATTTTTCCGCTGGTACCGGGACATACCCTGGTGATACCCAAAACTGAAACGGATAAGTTTTTTGATGTAGCCGACAACCTGTTGCAGGAATGGTTATTATTTGCCAAGCCTATTGCACAGGCCATAGAAAAAGTGGTCCCCTGTAATCGTATAGGCGTTAGTGTGGTAGGCCTGGAAGTACCGCATGCACATATGCATCTGATCCCGATCAATTCCGCAGATGATATGAATTTTTCCCGCAGTAAGCTAAAGCTGTCTGTAGAAGAATTTAAGGCAATACAGGCGCAGATTATCGCTGCAATGTAATAGTTATTTTGAAGGAATATTGAAGCGGAAACCTACGCCATGCACGGTTTCCAGCTTGATTTGCGGATCTGATTTGAAATGTTTCCGCAGTTTGGTGATAAATACATCCATACTGCGTCCGAGGAAATAGTCGTCTTTTCCCCATACATTGGAAAGGATGTCTTCTCTTTTTAGTGTTTTATTGGGATTATTACAGAAGTACTTCAGCAGGTCTGCTTCTTTTTGTGTAACAGAAATGGATATATCGCCACTGGAAGTATAGAGGCGCAGATCTTCATAATCAAAGGTCAGTAGTCCTATGGTATACAGGTTCGACTTATCTTTCCGGCTCATGGTACGTTTCAGGAAAACCTCTATGCGAAGGATCAGTTCCTGCATACTGAAGGGTTTACTGATATAGTCATCCGCACCGGTTTGGAGCCCGGCTATTCTGTCTTCTTTTTCATTTTTAGAAGTGAGGAATAATATAGGAACATGGTCATTGAGTTCGCGGATCTGCTGCGCCAGTTGTAGGCCGTCTTTTTTGGGCATTACCACGTCCAGCAAGCAAATATCGAATGAGCGTAACTGGAATTGTTCCCAGGCTGCCTGGCCGTCTATACTGTGCACTACATCATAGCCCGCTTCTTCCAATCGTTTCTTCGTAACCGCACCAATATTTTGATCATCTTCCACCAATAGGATTCTTGCTTTCATATCTGCCTGATGCTGATTAATATAAAAAAGCTTGTTATACGATTGCTGTATAACAAATGATGGTCACTTTTCATAGTTAAGCTGTTATCCGGACGCATGGCCGTTAGCTTTTAATTGGGTTTGAATTTCAACCAAAGTAACTACAATTTACGGATTTATGAAATAACCTTTTGACCGGGTGTTTTTTACCTTGAAATCCTTTCAGGGTGCTGTTGAAGGAATTTGTCCCAGCCTTTTGCCCTGGTGATTCCTGCAAGCGGATTACTTTCCTGGTAGAAGTGGCATACTGCCACTGCGAGGGCGTCTGTAGCATCAAGGTAATCAGGGCGTTCTGAGATACTGAGGATGCGTTGCAGCATCAGCCAAACCTGTTCCTTATCTGCATTACCATTGCCTGTAACAGATTGTTTTACTTTTTTCGGGGAGTATTCGGTGACCTCCAGGCCAGCCTGAATGGCCGCTGCAATGGCCACACCCTGGGCACGGCCCAGTTTTAGCATACTTTGCACATTTTTACCAAAAAAAGGCGCTTCAATGGCAAAGCTGCTGGGTTTATGCTGTTGAATCAGTTCCTGTACCCGGCAATGAATCAGTTGTAGTCTTTCGTAGTGATCTTTGAATTTGGAGAGTTTCAATACGCTCATTTCCAGGAGCCTGGCCTTTTTCCCTTCCGTAAGTATAAGCCCATAGCCCATTACAAGGGTGCCTGGGTCAATGCCGAGAATTATTTTTGACTTGTTTGCCAACAGGAGTTTATTTTTGCCAAAATTTGACTGTCTGAACAAAAGTACCAAAATAATTCTCAATTACCTGTTAGGGGCGGGGCTTTTTACTTGGCTGGCATACTCTATCTATTCGCAACTCATCCATCGTGATAACCTGCAGGAATCTGTGCGGCATATGTGGGGAGCGCTACAGGAAAGAGGTTGGGTGGGTATTTTCCTCGTTATGGTACTTATGCTCTTCAATTGGGGGCTGGAAGCCCGCAAGTGGCAGAAGCTGGTGAAACCACTGGAGGAGGTTTCTTTCCTGCGGTCTTTCAGTGCTATCCTTTCCGGTGTATCCCTCTCTATTAATACCCCAAATCGTGTAGGCGAGTACGGTGGACGGATCCTTTACCTCAAAAACCACAATAAGCTGAAAGCCATTGCGGCTACCATTGTAGGAAGCTTCAGCCAGCTGATCGTCACTATTATTTTTGGGTTAATTGGTTTGCTCTATTATATCAACAACTTCGCACTGGCAAAAGAAAGCGGCTTCCTTACGTCTTCTTTATGGCAGAAATTACTGCTGATTACCGGTACAGTAATTTGTGGCCTGACGATATTGTTATATTTTCGGCTACAAATCATTCTGTCTGTATTTGAAAAGATACCTTTCCTTCGGAAAGCGAAGGTATTTGTGCAGATCATTGTTAAGTACTCATCCGGCGATTTACGTTACCTGTTGCTGCTTTCAGCCCTCCGCTACGTAGTCTTCTCGGCACAGTATTTGATTTTGTTGGACGCACTTGGCATGGAATTTCTATGGTGGCAGGCCTTCCTGCTCAACAGTGTCATCTACCTGGTAATGGCAGGAGTTCCTACCATCGCCATCGCTGAATTAGGCGTTCGCGGAAAGGTAAGTATCTTTTTTCTTGGGTTGCTTAGCTCCAATACCGTGGCCATCGTAGCGGCCACTGTAGGTATATGGCTGATTAACCTGGTACTGCCGGCCGTTTTGGGAAGTGTGCTGTTGTTAGGAGTAAAAATTTTTAAGGAAAAATAGCTTCCATCCATGAAGTATTTGCTACTCATAATCTTAGGGCTCTCCTGTATTCAACCCGTTGAAGCACAAAACGATTTTTGCTCCATCCGTAACACCAGCTTTAATACCGGTGAAAGCATTACCCTGAAAGTATTCTATAACCTCGGCAAAATGTATGTGGGCGCAGGCGAAGCTACCTTTAATGTGGCCCTGGAACGCTTCGCCAACCGCGATGTTTATCATGTTACCGGCGACGGAAAAACCTACCGGGCCTATGACTGGATCTTTAAAGTACGGGATAAATACGAAAGCTACATAGATACCGCTACCCTGCAACCCCTCAAATTTATCCGGAATGTAAACGAAGGCGGGTATAAGATTTTTAATAATGTGGTGTTTAACCAGGCTGCCCACCAGGCCATCAGCACAAACGGCACCTTTACCGTGCCTCCCTGCGTGCAGGACGTGATCAGCGCAATCTATTATGCCCGTAACATCGACTTTAACAAATACAATTCCGGTGATAAAATACCCTTCGCTATGTTCCTCGACGACCAGGTGTATAATATCTACATCAGGTACATGGGTAAAGAAGAGGTAAATACCAAGTTCGGGAAATTCCGGGCCATTAAATTTAAACCCCTTCTCATCAAGGGAACCATTTTCGAAGGCGGTGAAAAAATGACGGTATGGGTAAGCGACGATGCCAATAAAGTGCCCCTTCGCATTGAAAGCCCTATATCTGTAGGGAATATCGTGGTAGATATGGTTAATTACTCCAATCTCCGTTATCCCTTCACTTCGCTGCTAAACAAGAAATAGTAAGGCTTAAGCCGCCCACTACCCCGCAAGTTTAACAATTCATTTGAGGGCCGGCCCCCAAATTTTACCGACCTTTCGTGCCGCAGAAAACTTTATATTTGTTATAATCAATCCTTTATGATTATGGAAGAACGTAAACCGAAAATATTACTGGCTGAGGATGATACCAACCTGGGCATGGTGCTGAAGAATTACCTGGAGCTGAATGACTATGATGTGGAATTATGCCGCGATGGTATCCTGGCCCTGGCAGCCTTCCGCCGCGAAAAATTTGACATCTGCCTGCTGGACATTATGATGCCCAATATGGACGGGTTTAAACTGGCGGAAGAAATCAGGGACGTAGATCCGGACATTCCCCTCTTTTTCCTCTCTGCCAAAACCATGAAGGAAGATATTATCCAGGGATATAAACTCGGTGCAGATGACTATATCTCCAAGCCATTCGACAGCGAACTGCTGCTGCTGAAGATCAAAGCCATCCTGAAACGCAACCAGGAACTGAACAATAAGGAAGAAGAGGTACACGAATTCGTGATCGGTTCCTATACCTTCAATTCCCGCCTGCGCACCCTGGCGCATAACGGTGAAACACATACGTTATCCCCCAAGGAAAACGAACTGCTGCACATGCTGTGTGAACATAAAAATGATCTGCTGCCACGTGAACTGGCACTGAAGAAAATATGGGGTAGCGATACTTATTTCAATGGCCGCAGTATGGATGTATACATCGCCAAACTGCGCAAATATCTTAAAGAAGACACCAACATTGAAATCGTAAATATTCACGGTAACGGCTTCCGCCTGGTAGTAAAAGATTAGGATTTTGTCTTGGAACACTGATTACGCTGATTATAATGATTAGCCTGATTTTATTTTTATAGTTTGAAATAATTAAGGGAGATATAAGCAGATCCGCTTTTATCTCCCTTAATCTTTTATAAAATCCCAAAAAATAAAATCAGGCTAATCATTATAATCAGCGTAATCAGTGTTCCAAGACAAAATCCGCGCGTCAGAACAATAAATTGGACCCACCCCTGAAGGACGTTTTGCCCAGGTGGATATATGCTTTCTCTGTTACCTCTCTTCCCCGCGGGGTACGTTTAATAAACCCTTCCTGGATCAGGAACGGCTCATATACTTCTTCCAGGGTACCTGCTTCTTCTCCTACGGCCGTAGCAATAGTGGTGATACCTACCGGCCCCCCCTTGAAGTTTTCAATGATGGTATTGAGGATACGGTTATCCATCTCATCAAGGCCATATTCATCCACATTCAGCGCTTTCAGGCTCAGTAGGGCTATTTCCATATCAATTACCCCGTTCCCTACTACCTGGGCAAAGTCGCGTACCCGGCGCAGCAGCCCATTGGCAATACGGGGGGTGCCACGTGAGCGCCGCGCTATTTCACCCGCTGCATCCGAAGTGATCTTTGTATTCAGCAAACCCGCAGCCCGCCACAATATTTTATGCAGGGTGGCTGCGCTGTAATATTCCAGCCTTGATTTGATGCCAAACCGTGATAATAAAGGCGCAGTAAGCAATCCAGACCGGGTAGTGGCCCCGATCAACGTAAACGGCAGCAGGTTGATCTGGATGGCACGGGCACTCGGACCAGTGTCGATCATAATATCAATACGGTAATCTTCCATGGCAGAGTACAGGTATTCTTCCACCACGGTGCTTAACCGGTGAATCTCATCAATAAACAGCACATCTTTGTCTTCCAGGTTGGTTAACAAGCCGGCCAGGTCGCCTGGCTTTTCAATTACCGGTCCCGAGGTTTCGCGGATATTTACACCCAGTTCATTGGCCACAATACGGGACAAAGTAGTTTTGCCCAGGCCCGGAGGGCCATGGAACAACACATGGTCAAGCGCTTCCCCACGCATTTTCGCTGCTTTAATAAATATCTTCAGGTTCTCGATAATTTGGTCCTGCCCGGAAAAATCGATGATCTCCCGCGGACGTATACTATTTTCGAACTCTTTGTCAGCAGCGCTGAGCTTACTCTCTTCTGGTCTTAAAGGCTGATTGGACATAATTGTATATGCCCAAAAATACACAAATATTCAAAGGTAGCAGGCAGCTATTGCTGGTTCATTTTTATATGTGTAATTTAAGTATCTAAAACCACGCGCCCCTATATGCAAAAGTGCCTGTTGCTCCTTGTTTACCTGGCCATGGGAAGCTGCTCCCTTACCATTTCCGCCCAGTCAAAGTTTAAAAAGAATGATTTTTGGCGATACCAGGTGATTACAAAAGACAGTGTTCCCGGTAACCAGGCCACGCATATAACTAAAACCGTGCGACTTACCATTACCGCTACGGAGCCTGATGGCAGCGCTACTGTTGCCTATGAACTGGAAGGCGTTGCCATGAAAAGGCCCGGGCTCGATTTTAATTCAGAGAACCCAGGCACATATACCGGCAACCTGTATATGCTGGAGTTCATGCTGTTACTGCACCGGCCGTTAGTGTTTAAAATATTTCCCAACGACAGTATCAGTGCTCCTGTTAATGCCATGGCCAATGCTGAAGCCGCCGCCGCTTCAGTGGCAATCACAGATAACATAAAGGGGGTGCTTACATATACCTGGCCATTCATGCAGGCTGAATTGAAGTATTTTTTCCCGGCCAGGCCAACACAAACTGCTATAAACGGAACATGGACTGAACATCCCTGGAATTTCCGTATTACCGGGGCAGATAAAGACCTGGTAAGGGTTACCGGTGTACCGGAAAAAAATAATAAAGACAGTATACGGGTCACAGGCAGTTTTTCGTATAGCCGATCCCGTAATAAGCACAATGTACACACATTGGAATTACGGAGCCTGTTGTTGCGACCGGATGGTACTGCCCTGGTGGAGAAAGATGTGACCGTGATGCCTGTTACCTCAAAGCCTTTACCCGCCGATACCGCCTGGTTCAATACACTGGTGCGTATGAGCCGCTACAGCAACTGGTTGATGGTGAATAGCGAAGCTGATTCTGCAAAAATTGCACAATTCCTGGCAGTGAATACACCCCGGTATGGAGACCGGCAGACCTTTAAACTGGCAAAACTCGATATTTACGGCCATGGTTCTGAATATATGTACGAAGAATACGGGAAAGCACTGAAAGATGTGCCTATAACAGCGCTGGCCGGGTCATTCTCACACTTGTTTAATAAACTGCAGGCAACCTACTATAGAAACGTGGATAGCGCAATGCTATTGATCAAACTATTATCCGCCAACCAATCATCGCTCAATTCCTGGCTGGATCAGTCTTTTGCACAATACCTGCCCAGGCATGAATTTGATACAACAGCGGCGGGAAAGGAGTTCCGGGACAACGGCGTTTCCGAAGCCCGTATTGCGGAGATTTTTGAAGAAAGCAGGATAGCACCAGCCGGCGCACAGCTGCTGATGAACCGGCTGCTGGCGGAAAAAGACAGTGTATTACAGGCGTCCGTAAGGCCCATGTCCTTATGGAACAAAGCCATGTATACAACGGATACGGCTATATTAAAAAGCATCGCAGCAGACTTTGGTAACCCTGGCGCCGCTGAAATGACGTTGGGGAAAGCTGCCAGGTATGAGCTGCTGGTTCAGGATATACTCCGGAAGGCTAATATGCCCGCTGCCGCAAACGCCTTGCTGGATAAGGCTTTGAATGATCTTAAAATAAACCAGGCAGATACTGCTTTCTGGACAGCGCACCCGGAACTGAAAGAAAAAAGGGGGGCTAATAAATACCTGCTGTCGCACGCTTATTATCTCAAATACGAAACCACAAAATCAAGCGACAAGAAAGCAGCGCTAAACTATTTGGCCATGGCGGCAGCCACAGCACCAAAAAGCAATGCAGATAAAACATACGAAAGCTTCTACGACCGGTCATTTCTTCAGTCTGAAGAAAATTACAGTACCCGCTTCGCCAAAGAGCTGGAAGCTTTAGGCCAGCCTGAAGAAGCCATGAAGGTGTTGTCGAAGCAGCTGGCCGTGCAGCCGGATATGCTTGACAGCACAAGAGCTTTTTTTAATGCACACTTTCCAGGTAAATCCTTTAATGATTATTTCAGGAACGTATTGCTGAAAGAATGGGAAGACGCACCGGATTTTACCCTGAAAGGCATGAATAATGAAGACATCCGCCTGGCGGATTACCGGGGAAAATGGCTGTTGCTCGACTTCTGGGGCACCTGGTGCGCACCTTGCCGGGAAGACCTGCCACATCTCAATAAACTGGCAGTAGAAATAAATGAAGGAAAACGCCCGCAGAACGCCATCCTGGCTATTTCCTGCCACGAGCCGCTGGAAACGGCCCGCGATTTTATAGCTGCCAATAAATACGTTTTTCCTGCAGCCCATTCCAATACCCGGATAGAAGAATCATATAAAATAAGAGGTTATCCTACCAAAGTGTTAGTTTCACCTGACGGGAAAATGTTAGACTTGCAGTTTGGAGCAGACTATGCTGCCATCCTGCAAACATATAGTAAAGCTTATTTTGTAAATGAAAAAGGGCATCAACCACCCATCAGAATAGACAACAAGAAAAAGGACTAACTGCTTATATGAAGAAATCATTGTTATTATTACTGGCTGCCGGCAGCCTTTCTGTTACCGGCTTTGCACAGGAAATTAAAGAAAAAGAAGTAGCCCGCATTATCAGCACCCTGGCCGCAGATGATATGCAGGGCCGCTTCCCGGGGACGCCCGGTATTGAAAAAGCCGCACAGTTTATCAGCAGCGAATTTGCCAAAGCAGCGCTTCAGCCGCTACCCGGCGAAAAAAGCTTCCTGCAGGAATTCAGTAAGTTTAACCTGAAAACGACCAGTGTATCCTTTACCGTTAGTGGGGAGGCGAAAGACTGGCCCGTTGTTCCGGTGGGCACCGGCCGGAGTTTCGACTGGGAAAAAGACAGCAGCTTCGATGTTGTGCATGCCAACGACCCCGCTGAGCTGATGAAGATATTGCGTAACCCCGCCGCGGTGGAGAAAAATACACTCATTTGGGTGGGAGCAGCTATGAATGGTTACCTCAGCGGCATTACTGCTTCCTTTTCCGAACATAGCTACGATACAAAAGATGAACTGGAAGCTGTACCTGTAGCCGGAAAGCAGGTCATACTTGTATTTGCCCCCAGGGATGTGCCCGATACTGCTTCCTGGAGCATCCATATCCGCAGGGAAATTACGGCCCGGCATTTTGCCAATGTGGCTGGCATGATCAGGGGGAAAACAAAACCGGATGAGTTCGTGATCTTCTCCGGTCACTACGATCACCTGGGCATATTGCCTCCGGAGGCGGGCGACAGTATCGCCAACGGCGCAGATGATGATGCCTCCGGTACCACTGCTGTGATCATGCTGTCGAAGTATTTCAGCAAGCATCCGCCGGCACGGTCGGTGATCTTTGTTGCCTTCACCGCAGAGGAATCCGGCGGGCATGGATCCCGTTATTTCTCTGAGCACCAGGATCCTGAGAAAGTAATGGCCATGTTTAATATCGAGATGATTGGTAAGGAGTCCAAATTTGGCAAGAACAGCGCCTTTATTACCGGGTTTGAACGGTCCGATTTTGGCCCTATCCTCCAGCGCAACCTTAAAGGATCTACCTTCAGTTTCCATCCGGACCCGTATCCGGAGCAGGACCTGTTTTACCGGTCAGATAATGCAACCCTCGCCAGGCAGGGAGTTCCGGCGCATACCATTTCCACCACCCAGATAGATAAAGACACCTATTATCATACCGTAAGAGATGAACTGGCAACACTGGATATCAGGAATATTACGGATATTATTAAGGCAATAGCCATCAGCGCAGGTTCTATCGTGAATGGAACGGATACGCCTACACGAATTGAAAAGGAGCAACTAAAGAAATGACATCATATATTGATCCGGTTGAATGAAGCTCAGCCGGATCATTCTTTATTAATTAACAGTGAACTTATTTTTTTCTCCAAATTCTTTGTTAAATTTAGCCCACGATTTTTCCCCTTAGTCATTAAAACCATATCGATATGAAAACCGGAATCTTACACCTCTGTGGTGCCATAGGCATTGCGAGTATCTTGTTATCCTCGTGCGCCAATACGGACATGGCGAAACCAGATACTAATCAACCAATTGACGACGCGGACGCTGCCAGCGTGAACTACGAAATCTCAGCGATCAACCCAACCGCTACTTTATCACCTGATGCCTCCGGACGCCTGTCGGCGATCACCGGCGACGCATCCATGGCTAAAGCAGCGTCTGGTGGTTTCGACATCACCTGGGACACCGCTACCGCACGCTTAAGGGAAATCCGCTTCGACGCCAAACGCGGTAAAGACGAAGTGGAATTCAAACTGAAAACAGACAGGCAGATTGACCTTAAACAGGTGCCTGCTATCATTGGCGCTATTAAAATTCCCAAAGGAACTTACCAGCAGGTAAGAGTGTATGCAAGAGTGGAAGGAGATAAGAAAGATCCTGCTGTAAGACTGAAAGGATTTATTACCTGGGACAGCAAGAAAATACCGGTGGAAATCCTTCTCTCCGGTAGAATTGAATTGCAGGCCAAAGGAAAAGATGTAGTGGTAACTGATACCAAGATCGATTGGAAAGGTTCCCTCAAAATTTCTATGGACCTCATCCTCACCAAACTGCAGATCGGCGACTTTACCGGCTCCTTTGCCAATGGTAAGTTACAGATCAGTGTAGACATTAACGGCAATCTCCACAACAAAGTGGTAGACGCCCTGGAAAACAGCATGTCGGTGGAACATACCCACGACTAATCAGCAAAAACCTTTAATAACGGATCTGTGGAGAGATAAACTGTAAGCATCTCCCTGCAGATCCGTTATTTATTTTACTACCTGATATTGATCTCCGCGTATACGGCAAAATGATCGGAAGCATATCTTCCTCCCCAGGTTTCAGAGATACTGGCATGTTTTAAAACATCATACTTTCCTTTGAGAAAGATATAATCAATGGGCTGGTCATCCTTTTCTGCAATATCCCATCCGTTGAAAGTACCGGCAGGCCCGAAGTGTGGCGTTTTACTGATAGCTTTGCTGTCTGTTAAATGCAGCGGGTTATCAGGATTCATAATAATCTGAATAGGCTCATCAGAAGGAACGGCGTTGAAATCGCCGGTGATAACAACCGCATCTTTCCCCGTGATCTGATGTACTTTCTGCAACAGCAATTTCGCACTTTCCCTGCGCGCAATTTTTCCCATATGATCAAAATGGGTATTGAAATGATAAAACACTTTGTTCGTTTTCTTATCCCTGAATTTTCCCCAGGTTACAATGCGGGTACAGGCGCCATCCCATCCTATGTGACCTGCTACTGTTGGTGTTTCCGACAACCAGAAAGTTTCGCTCTTTAATAATTGTAAACGGGCGGTATCATAAAATATAGCGGAGTATTCTCCTTTTGTTTTTCCGTCATCCCTGCCCACGCCAATCATTTTGTACTGTGGCAACCTTTGCTGAAGGTCCTGCACCTGGTCATTCAGCGCCTCCTGTACGCCCAGTGTATTTGCACCGAGGAACAGGATTTCGGAGGCTACTTTATCTTTCCTGTTAGGCCAGGCGTTGGCACTGTCGCCCGGGTTATTATAGCGTATATTGAAAGTCATTACCTTCAATGGAACCTGTGCTGCAAGGGCATTCATCAGCAGGCCGCAAAAAGCCGTCAGCCATAATCTTCTCATACAAATTCAATTTTAGCCTGTAAAAATAGTACCGGGACGGATAAATCCTAATAGCGCAGGAATAATTTATCAATAAGATGATATCGCGGAAATTACTTACTAATGGGTGTATTGATTCAGCTGGAGGATCACATCAGGGTCGGGGCAGTTTTGCAGGTATTTTTCTTTTTCACTGTAGCGGCATACACCGGGATAATCTCCACGGAATCCCTGCATATCTTCAATAACCTGGAAATGCAGGTGTGGCGGCCATCCGCCGTTTTCGGCCGGGGTACCGAAATATGCCAGTGGCTGGCCTGCTGTAACAGGCATATTTTCATACAATCCCTGCAGGTTGGAAATACTCAGGTGACCATACAATGTATGAAAAGTGTATCCGTCGAGTTGATGTTGTAGAATAATGGTGGCGCCGTAATCCCCGAAATGGTCATTGAAACGGAAGCTATGTACATGTGCATTCATCGGTGCGTAAATCCTGGTACCGGTTTCTCCCCAAACATCGATGCCCAGGTGTAGGCGGCGTGGTTCTTCCCCCGCGTCAAAATGAGGGCTTACCGCGTAAATGGTACGGTGTTCTGCATAACCCCCAATACCCAGCCGGCAGCCACTCTGTTCCAGCGTATTGTTGATATACCTGCTAAACCGGTTGATATCCTGGAGTATGTTTTTTGTAAGCGTAGTGTTATTGGCGGTGAAATCCATTACCAGCAGGGATTCATGATCTCCCAAAAGCGGGATTACCGGCTTGAAGGCGGACTGGTGTTTCTTTAAAACCTCCTGTAACATATTTTGTAAAGCTTGACTTTCGTCTAAATATAAATATTAATTTGTGTATTAAATAATGCTGGTCCTTTGCAGTTCCCCGTTTATATCAATTTGTTTTCCTTACACCTTCCGCTGCACGCGGTAACGGAAACCCTGGGCATGTTTATCGGCTTCCGCTATTTTTTGTACCTGCGCAAGCGGCAAGGCGACCAGGTAGAGAACAATAACCGCCTCTGGGCCATTATAGGGGCGATTTTTGGCGCTTTGCTGGGAAGCCGGTTATTAGGGGCGCTGGAAAATCCCCCGGGCCTGTACCGGGCAGATAACCTGCTGCTTTACATCTACCAGAATAAAACCATTGTAGGAGGGTTGCTGGGTGGCCTGATTGGGGTGGAACTGATCAAGAAAGCGGTAGGAGAGCGGCATTCCACCGGCGACCTTTTTGTATATCCGCTGATTCTGGCCATGATCATAGGCCGTATAGGCTGTTTTACCATGGGTGTTTATGAAGAAACCTACGGCCTGCCCACCTCATTGCCCTGGGGCCTTGATCTGGGCGATGGCATCCCCCGGCATCCTGTATCTCTCTACGAAATTATTTTCCTGATATTATTATGGCAGATGTTAAGAACTGCCAGCCGGCGTTATCCCCTAGTAAACGGCGCAAGGTTTAAACTTTTCATGATCTGCTACCTGCTGTTCCGTTTCGGGCTCGATTTTATCAAGCCCGGGTACCGTTTTGCTTTCGGCCTGGGATCTATACAGCTGGCCTGTTTGGCCGGGTTGCTTTATTATTCGCCGGTAATCATTTTTCCATCACGACTAACACAAAAACAATATGCCTGAAAAAAATTACACCTACTACGATTTTACGCTCAGTATCTGTAGTACCTGTTTACGTCGTGTAGACGCCAAGGTGATATTTGAAGATGAGAAGGTTTTTATGATAAAACATTGCCCGCATCATGGGATGGAAAAAGTGTTGATCGCCACTGATATCAATTATTACAAAAACACCCGTAACTATAACAAACCATCCGAAGCGCCGCTTAAAACCAATACCAGCACACATTATGGCTGCCCATATGATTGTGGCCTCTGTAAAGATCATGAACAGCATTCCTGCCTGAGCGTAATTGAGGTAACCGACCGCTGTAATCTTACCTGTCCTACCTGTTACGCCATGTCGTCGCCGCATTACGGCCGGCACCGCACCCTGGAAGAAATAGAACAGATGCTGGATATCATCGTGGAAAATGAAGGACAACCGGATGTGGTGCAGCTCAGCGGGGGAGAGCCTACCATCCATCCCCAGTTCTTTGAGATACTGGATATCGCCAAACGCAAGCCTATAAGGCATCTTATGATCAATACCAACGGTGTGCGTATTGCGAAAGACAAAGAATTTACTGCCCGCCTGGCTACCTATATGCCCGATTTTGAAGTGTATCTTCAGTTCGACAGCTTTAAGCCGGAGGCGCTGGAACGTATGCGTGGCAAGGACCTTACGGATGTGAGGAAACAGGCGCTGGAAAATCTCAATGAGGTGAATCTCAGTACCACACTGGTAGTTACGCTGCAACGCGGTGTGAATGAAGATGAAATGGGAGCTATCGTTGATTATGCCCTGAAGCAGCGTTGTGTCCGCGGCGTTACCTTCCAACCGGTACAGGTGGCCGGTCGTACAGATGGTTTTGATCCCGCCACCGACAGGATCACGTTAACGGAAGTAAGACAGCGCATCCTGGAGCAATCACCGATCTGGAATGATCATGATATTATTCCCGTTCCCTGCAATCCTGATGCCCTTGCTATGGCCTATGCACTCAAAATTGACGGGCGGGTGTACCCGCTTACCCGCTATGTAGACCCGGCCATACTACTGAACAACTCAAAAAATACCATTGTGTATGAGCAGGATGAAAGACTGCATCAGCACATTTTGAAAATATTCAGTACCGGTATTTCTACGGATGCCGCCGTGAATGATATGCAGTCGCTGCTTTGTTGCCTGCCACAGGTGCAGGCACCCGGCCTCGACTATACGAACCTGTTCCGCATCGTGATCATGCGCTTTTTGGATGCATACGATTTTGATGTACGGGCCATTAAGAAATCCTGCGTGCATATTGTTCATAAAGATGGCCGCATCATCCCGTTTGAAACCATGAACCTGTTTTACCGCGATGATAAGGAAACATATCTGAAGCAACTCCAGGAAGAACGGACATTTACTCCCATTATTTAAATGATGATGTATGAACGAGTTTTTTAAAAATGTACTGCTGTTTACACTCATTCCGCTTGGTATTTTCCTGTTGATGTGTGTTACCAGTGATGAAGGCATGCTCATGGCGGGGCTCCTGGCCCTGGCAGTGGTGGCTGGTTATTTTATAATCGGGCTAATCCTGATCATTGCCAATAAAAACCTTGTTGGAAAGGCAATGTTGCTTTCTTCAGGGATTATTTTGCTGGTAGGGCTATCTATATGCGGGATTGCTTTAAGCGGGATAAGTGTTATCAGGTAAGATGTATTTATGAAGAGCGTTATAAAACATGCGGTACCGGCATCGCTGCTTCCATTTGGTTTTTATGTGTATGCTTTTAGTGCAGGAACCAGGCATGATATATTTGCCATGGAAATGTATACGTTGTTACTGGCAACAATTTATTTTATTGCAGCACTCATTCTTTACTTCATAAATGTTCACCTGGGCAAAGTTTTTATGGTGTCTGTTGGAATGATCTTCCTGTTTGCAATGATCGCCCGGGAATTAATATTATTAAAGTAGTGCCTGCATTCTAATTGGTATTTTTAATTACATACACCGGCTTAACATAAAACAGGCTGTTATGCAATGAGCATAACAGCCTGTTTATCATTCAATGATACTTATATCACTACATTGATCATCTTCCCTTTTACGATAATCACCTTTTTAGGCGTTTTCCCTTCCAGCCATTTCTGTACTATTTCACTGGCCAGAACTTCCTTCTCGATGTCAGGGATAGCGGCATCCAATGGGAATCCCATTTCAGAGCGGGTTTTACCATTGATGGCAATCGGGTAATTGAATGCGCTTTCTTTGGTATACTGCTCCTCAAATACGGGATAAGGCGCATTCAGGATGCTTTCATTGTTGCCCATATACTGCCACAGCTCTTCGCACAGGTGAGGCGCATATGGGGTGAGCAGGATCAGCAATGGTTGCAGGATGCTCCGTTTGTGACAACGCAGGGTAGCAAGCTCATTTACACAGATCATAAACTGGCTTACCGCTGTATTGTAGGAAAAGCTGGAAGTATCATGATCTATTTTCTGTATGGTTTTGTGCAGTATTTTCAGCTCCTCTGGTGTAGCAGGTTGCTCATTCACCAGGATGCCTTTCTGCTCATCGGCAAACAGGCGCCACAGCTTTTTCAGGAAGCGGTGCACGCCTTCAATACCTTTGGTATCCCAGGGTTTGGATTGTTCCACCGGGCCCAGGAACATTTCATACATGCGGAAAGTATCGGCGCCGTATTTTTCTACCAGGTCATTTGGATTAACGGTATTGAATAAACGCTTGCTCATCTTTTCCAGCTGTACGCCGCAGATATATTTGCCATCTTCCAGTATAAATGTGGCATCTGCGAAATCCGGCTTCCATTTTTTAAATGCTTCTGTATCCAGTTCCACTCCATCTACGATGTTTACATCTACGTGCAGTTCATCTGTTTCGTACTGGTCTTTTAAACCATGTGACACATACTGATGTGTTCCGCGGACACGGTACACTAACCGGGAGCTGCCACCAATCATACCCTGGTTGATCAGCGATTTAAACGGTTCGTCAAAACCAATATGTCCCAGGTCGTATAATACCTTGGTCCACATACGGGAATAAAGCAGGTGGCCCACGGCGTGTTCGGTACCGCCTACGTATACATCTACCTGGTTCCAGTAGTCGGTGGCTTTACGGTCTGCAAAGGTTTTATCATTGTGCGGATCCATATAGCGCAGGAAATACCAGCTGCTGCCGGCATAGCCAGGCATGGTGTTGGTTTCCCGTTTCACGCCGGGGGCTACGTTTACCCAGTCGGTGATATTGGCCAGGGGGCCTTCACCTTCTTCCCCGGGTTTATAGTTTTCCACATGTGGTAATTCCAGCGGCAGGTCTTTTTCGTCCATTGCGTATGGAACCCCGTTTTTGTAAACGATCGGGAAAGGTTCGCCCCAGTAGCGTTGGCGGCTAAAGCCGGCGTCGCGCATTTTATAATTGATCTGGCGTTTGCCTATACCCATTTCCTCCAGTTTGCTGATCACCACATCCATAGCGGGTTTCATGTCCATGCCATCGAGGAAGCCGCTGTGCTGCAGTTTGGCGTCCTTTGTGGGATTGGCTTCCTGCCCGTTAAAGGCGTCGCCAATGATATTGGTGATGGGGATGTTGAAATGTTTGGCAAAGCCATAGTCGCGCTGATCGCCGCAGGGCACCGCCATAATCGCGCCGGTACCGTAGCCGGCCAGCACGTATTCCGCGATCCACACGGGTATTTCGCGGCCATCAAACGGGTTAATGGCATAGGCGCCGGTAAAGCAGCCGGTAATTTGTTTTACATCGGCCATACGTTCCCGTTCGGAACGGCTTTGCACATATTCGAGGTATTTATCGATCTCAGCTTGTTGTTCCGGGGTGGTGATCTTCGCCACCAGGTCATGCTCAGGCGCCAGCACCATGAAATCCACGCCGAAAATAGTATCAGGACGGGTAGTATATACTTCTACCTGTTCGGTGGAATTTTTCAGGGCGAACTTAATTTCCGCTCCCTGGCTTTTACCGATCCAGTTACGCTGCATTTCTTTCATGGCATCGCTGAAGGCTACTGTTTCCAGGCCTTCCAGCAGGCGGTTGGCGTATTCTGTGATACGCAGGAACCACTGGCTCATTTTCTTTTTTACCACGGGGTATCCGCCGCGCTCACTCACTCCGTTCACTACCTCATCGTTGGCGAGTACAGTGCCCAGGGCCGCGCACCAGTTTACTTCCGCATGCGCCAGGTAGGCCAGGCGATACTGCATCAGTATGTCGCGCTGTTCTTTCTCACTATAGCTTTTCCAGTCGGCGGCTGTGAATTGTATGCTCCGGTCGCCGGGACAGATATGGCCGGCATTGCCATCTTTCTCAAAAATAGCTATCAGGGAAGCAATAGGTTCCGCTTTCTTCGTGCTGCGGTTGTACCAGCTTTCAAAGATCTGCAGGAAAATCCATTGGGTCCATTTATAGTAAGAGGGATCGCTGGTAGTTACCTGCCGGTCCCAGTCGTAGCAAAAACCAATATTATCCAGCTGCTCACGGAACGCTTTGATATTCTGTTCGGTGGTCACCGCGGGATGCTGACCTGTTTCAAGGGCATATTGTTCTGTGGGCAAACCAAATGCATCGTATCCCATTGCGTGGAGCACGTTAAAGCCTTTTAGTCTTTTATAGCGCGAATAGATATCTGTTGCAATGTATCCCAGCGGATGGCCCACATGTAAGCCGGCCCCGGAAGGATAGGGGAACATGTCCAGTACATAACATTTGGGCTTTGGACTGTCGTTACTCACCCGGTAAGCATGCGATTGCTCCCATTGTTGTTGCCATTTTTTTTCGATTGCCCTGAAATTGTATTCCATATCGGTTGTAGATGAACCTTAATTGTCCGGATATAAACAATACGTCCGGTCATTAAGGCGTTATCAGTTATAATTTAAAAAGTTGTATAATGCCTGTTCAGCAAAATAATGTTAAATTCATTAATACTCCAATGTCATTCCCCAACATCTCTCTATATTGCTGTTCTATTGCCCGGAAAAGCTGTATTACCTGACCGGGTTGGCAAAATTAAACACATAACTACTAATTTTTATTATTTTCGCCGATAAACTGCAGATTAATGGCGCAATCCGGGAAATCATCAGCAAAGAAGTCGAAACCATCCTACCTGTACTCCATCATTGGGGTAGCGTTGGTATTGTTTTTACTGGGCACACTGGGCCTTGTGGTAATACATGCGAATAAGCTGAGTGTGTACTTTAAGGAAAGCATAGAGATACAGGTGATCCTCAGGGATAACGTAAAGGAAGCACAGGCCATAGCCCTGCGCGATTCCATGGCGCACAAACCATATATTAAGTCCATTGAGTATGTGTCTAAAGATATGGCTGCACAACGGTTCAGAAAGGATTTCGGGGAAGATTTTATTACCCTCCTGCAGTATAACCCGCTGTACAGTAGTATCAACATAAAGGCGAACGCCAACTATGTGAACAACGACAGCCTGAAGATCATTGAAAATAAACTCTCACAGCAAAGCATTGTGCGGGAAATATCCTATCAGCGCATGTTGGTGAGCAAACTGAATGAAAACGTAAACAGGATAGGATTAATTATCCTGATCATCAGCGGGTTGCTTTGCCTGGTGGTGATATTCCTGATAGATAATACCATCCGCCTGGCCATGTTCAGTAACCGTTTCCTGATCAAAACCATGCAGATGGTGGGGGCTACCCGCTGGTTTATCGCCAAACCGTTCGACCTGCGCAGTATTGCCAATGGCGCCATTGCTGCAGTTATAGCTATAGCCGGCCTGATAGGCATTATGTCTGTAGCCGATAAGCTGTTGCCTGAACTGGCGGGGCTGCGTGATAACGTGATGATAGCGCTTCTTTTCGTAGGGATGATCCTGATAGGAATCAGTATTTCACTGGTGAGCACACACCGCTCTGTAATGAAATACCTGCGCCTGAAACTGGACGATCTGTATTAATTTTAACATCTTTAATGAAGATATAATACCAAACACTATGGCTAAAACAGCTTTAAATAAGGAGGCAGAAAACGCGTTGGCCGATAGCCGCCCTATTTTTCCGAAAGAAAACTACAAATTCATGCTGGCCGGTATTGTGGTGATCATCCTGGGCTTCCTTCTTATGATGGGGGGCGATTCCAGCGATCCCAACAGCTTCAAACCGGAACAGGTGTATAGCTTCCGCAGGATCACCCTGGCGCCTATTGTTATTGTGCTGGGCCTGGTGATAGAAGTGTATGCTATTATGCACCGTCCTAAACCAAAGGCATAATGGCTACTATAAAAGTATTTTAACAGCGATGATCCCTCATCGCTTTTTTTTTAACTTTTAACCATATTAAATTCGATGAATGTTTTTCAGGCTATCATTATTGCCATCGTGGAAGGTTTAACGGAATTTCTGCCGGTTTCCTCCACCGGGCATATGATTATTGTGAGCGCGTTGTTGGGTATTGGTAAAGATGAGTTCACCAAACTATTTGAAGTAGTGATCCAGCTGGGGGCAATCCTGGCAGTAGTGGTGTTTTATTGGAGAAAATTTCTGGTTTTTGATAAAAACCGCTTCAGCTTTTACCTGAAACTGGCCATAGCGGTGATCCCGGCATTGATCCTCGGGTTCCTGTTCAGCAAAAAGATCGATGCCATGTTGGAAAGCCCGCTTACGGTAGGTATCACCCTGCTGGTAGGTGGTATTATCCTCCTGTTTGTAGATAACTGGTTTAAAGAGCCCACTATTCTCACAGAAGAAAAAATAGATATTTTCACAGCCTTACGTATTGGATTCTACCAGTGCCTGGCGCTTATTCCCGGTACCAGCCGCAGTGCTGCCTCTATTATTGGCGGTATGCAGCAGAAGCTGTCCCGCAATGTATCGGCCGAATTCTCTTTTTTCCTGGCAGTGCCTACCATGGCTGCGGCAACAGGCTATAAGCTCCTGAAAGGGAAGGAGTTACTAACCGCGCACCCGGAAAACCTGAAACTGTTGCTCATTGGCAATGTCGTAGCATTTGTGGTAGCTCTGGGCGCCATCAAATTCTTTATTGGCGCTGTAAAAAAATACGGTTTCAAAATGTGGGGCTACTATCGTATCGTGGTGGGGATCATCATCATTGCAGCCATACTGATGGGTTATCAGCTCGAAGTATAGATCGCCTTCGGCGATGAAATTGTCTTGGAGCAGGATTACGCTGATTTTTTGGATTAGATTGATTTTTACTTTTAGATTTTAAATTTTAATAGTTAGGGGAGATACAAGCATATCCGCTTATATCTCCCCTAACTATTATAAATAGCCTCTCTAAATCTTTTTAAATCCAAAAAATCAAAATCAATCTAATCCAAAAAATCAGCATAATCCTGCTCTAAGACAATTTCATCGCCGAAGGCGATGCCCATCCGCATTAACCTTTTACCGCCAGCAACAACTCCAGATCGGTGTATTTCAGTTTGAATTTTTCGCTGAGATGGTAATTGGTCAATGCGCCTTTGTACAAATAGATGCCATTGCGTACACCCCGCTTGATCCATACCAGGTTTTCAAACCCGCCGTCGTCGGCGGCTTCCACCAGTAAAGGCATCAGCACGTTGCTGATTGCTTCGGAAGCGGTGCGGGCAAACCCCGAAGGGATATTGGGTACGCAATAATGCACTACATCGTACTTTTTAAATACCGGGTTTTCATGTGTAGTGATCTCCGAAGTTTCAAAACAGCCGCCCCGGTCGATGCTTACATCTACAATTACAGAACCTGCTTTCATATTGCTCACCATCGATTCGCTGACCACAACAGGCGTGCGGCCGCTTTGTGATGACAGTGCTCCTACGGCTACATCGGCATTGCGAAGCTGCTCTGCCAGCACCTTTGGCTGGATAACGGACGTGAATACACGTACCCCGATGTTGTTTTGCAGCCTTTTCAGCTTGTAAATGTTATTATCAAATACTTTTACGGAAGATCCCAATGCCAGTGCGGTACGGGCTGCAAACTCACCCACGATGCCGGCGCCTATGATCACTACTTTCGTAGGCGGGATGCCGGTAACACCGCCCAGGAGTATTCCTTTTCCTTTGTTATCGTTGCTCAGGTACTGTCCGGCAATCAGCATACAGGCCCCACCTGCTATTTCGCTCATCGCCCTTACAATAGGGTAGGTGCCTGCATCGTCTTTCAGGTTCTCGAACGACAGCAGCGTGATGCGTTTATCCATCATTTTCTGCACCTGTGGCGCTTTCAGGGCAGCCAGGTGGATAGGGGAAATAACGATCTGGTGCGGGTGCAGCAGTTCTATCTCCTCATCGTTCAGCGGCGCGGATTTTACAATGATCTCTGCTTTAAAGACCTCTTTTTTATCGTATACGATTTCTGCCCCGGCTTCTGAATAGTCGGTATCGTAATAATGGGAGCCGTCTCCGGCTTTATGCTCAACTACTATATGATGTCCATGTGCCGCTAGAATGCTCACTGCATCGGGCGTAAGGGCAATCCGGTTTTCCTGGAAGGATGTTTCTTTCGGGATACCTATAAACAAACGGGAATTTTTCTGCGGAATATCCAGCGTTTCTTCCAGTGGTGAATAGGTAAACCCGGCACTTACTACAGGTTTTTGCCTCTGCTCCATATGCGTGTTCAGTTTTTTTAAATCGAAGTATTCAAAGATACATCATTTGAGAGATGAAGCGATTTCACGCAGTATCCTTTTTTGATCCGGCTGAACTTCCAGCCGCAGGTGAACGGTATCCGGTGGCAGCATATGGGCTACTAATGCAGGCCATTCCACAAAGCAGATAGCATCCTGGTAAAGGGTATCTTCCACGCCGGCGCTGATAGCGTCGTCTTCGTCCCGGAGCCGGTACAGGTCCAGGTGGAAAATACGGCGGGGCCTTCCCTGGGTATCCGTGTAGGCATATTCATTAATGATCGAAAACGTGGGACTGGCAGTAGCGTCCTGCACGCCTTTGGCGCTGCATAAAGCCTTTACCAGGGTGGTTTTCCCTGCTCCCATAGGGCCATCGAGCGTGAAAACCTGTTTATCAGCGAATTGATCCCAGAACTGCCGGGCGGTTTCCGGCAACTGATCCAGCGTAAATGTCCATTGCATCCCCAAAAATAAGGAGAAAGCAATAGATCGCAAAAGTTGCAGCAATGCGTCAAAAATAGGCTGAAGCCCTTGTCTGGCCTGTTTCCGGGTACTCCTCTGCCTGTTCTGCCGCTTGGTTGCATTAATATTTTCCCTGCCTATTTTATCCGCTGCTACCTTTGTAAAAAACGGAGAGATGTCAGATGATAGCCATTAATTGCAAGGTAGAAGGAATGCATTGCACCAGTTGTGCCCTCGGCGTTTCCAAATACCTGGAGAAAAAAGGAATGCAGGATGTTAATGTCAGCTTTGCCACTGAAGAAGTGAGCTTCACGGCACCGGAAGGCGCCAACTCTACGGAGATCCTCAACGGGATCACGCAAATGGGATACCGCGTGGTGATGCCTGAAGATAAACCTGCAGAAAAGAAGATCTATTCTACACTTACATTCAAATTTATTTTTTGTTTCATATTTACATTGCCCCTGCTGCTGCATATGTGGGTTAGCTGGCCTTGGTTACATGAGCCATGGGTACAGTTTGGTCTTACCCTGCCTGTGTATCTGACGGGAATGTGGCACTTTGGCCGCAGCGCAATACGCTCCATCATTAACCGCATGGCCAATATGGACGTGCTGGTATCACTGGGCGCCACTGCTGCTTTTGTATACAGCTTTGTAGGCACCCTGGTGTATGGCAATCCGGATTACATGTTTTATGAAACCGCGGCAGCTATTATTACCCTGGTGTTCCTGGGCAACCTGCTGGAAGAAAGATCCGTAAAGCAAACCACCACCGCTATTGCTGAACTGGCCCGCATGCAGATCACCACTGCCCGGCTTATCGACGACAGCCATGGCCATGAGCACATCCGTGAAGTAGATAACCGCACCCTGCGTACAGGCGATTGCGTATTGGTGAATACCGGCGATAAAATACCAATGGATGGCACCATCTACTGGGGAAGTGGCCACGCCAACGAATCCATGATCACCGGCGAAAGCGCCCCTGTCGGCAAAAAAGAAAAAGATAAAGTGATAGGAGGTACTATACTGGAAGACGGGACCATCAAAGTATACATCACCGCCACCGGTAAAGACACCGTGCTGTCATACATCATTGAGCTGGTGAAGCAGGCGCAGTCCGATAAACCACCCATGCAGAAGCTGGCCGACCGGATCAGCGCCATATTTGTACCCCTGGTATTAGGCATTGCCCTGGTTACCTTCCTGGGCTGGTATTTTATAGGGCATACTACCCTGGCAACGGCCATGATGCGCAGTGTAGCCGTGCTGGTTATTTCCTGCCCCTGTGCGATGGGACTGGCCACACCGGCGGCTGTAATGGTAGGACTTGGTCGTGCCGCCCGCAATGGTATCCTCATTAAGGGAGGGCACACCCTGGAAATGTTTAAAGACATCCGGCAGGTAGTATTCGATAAAACAGGCACCCTCACTACAGGTAAGCTTCAGCTGGGCGAATACCGTTTTTTTGATATGCTGGAAGAAGATTTTAAACAGGTGGTATACAGCCTGGAAAAATATTCTTCGCACCCTATTGCACGTTCCATAGCCGCGCTCTGGAAATCTGCCGGGGAAGTGCCGTTGCAGCAGGTCCGGGAACACAAAGGACTGGGTATGCGCGCCAGCGATAAAGCAGGTAATGAATGGCAGTTAGGCTCTTTCCGTATGGCGGGCGGAGCTACGGAAGATGACAGCCATAACCTGTACCTAATAAAGAACGGGCAACTGGCAGGATGGATCGATTTTACCGATGAGGTAAGGCCGGAAGCTGCCCAGGTGATCACACAGCTGCAGCAATCCGGCATTAAGCCCGTTCTGCTGAGTGGCGATACTACCCGTAAATGCCGGGAACTGGCTGCCAAACTGGGTATCACGGAAGTATACGCGGAGCAGTCGCCGGAACAGAAGCTGCAGAAAATAGACGCGCTTATGAAAGCCGCACCGACAGCTATGGTGGGCGATGGTATCAATGATGCGCCGGCGCTGGCAAAAGCTACCATCGGTATTTCTCTCAGCGATGCCACACAGGTAGCCATGCAAAGCGCCAACGTGGTACTGCTTAATAACAACCTGGGCTCCCTGCCGCTGGCGCTGGGACTTGGCAAACATACCTATCTCACCATCAGACAGAATCTTTTCTGGGCATTTATT
This sequence comes from Chitinophaga sp., assembly GCF_036569185.1. GTDB lineage: Bacteria > Bacteroidota > Bacteroidia > Chitinophagales > Chitinophagaceae > Chitinophaga. Next base: position 367 of record NZ_DATCRD010000178.1, on the reverse strand, counting down.
TACAACGTAGTGGCGATACCGGTAGCCGCCCTTGGCTTCCTGAACCCTATTGTTGGCGCTGGTGTAATGGCCATCTCAGATGTGGTGCTGGCAGTAAACTCCATCAGACTACGCTATAAAAACGTGAACTGAGCGGATTTTGTCTGACTCAGGATTATGATGATTATACTGATTAACTGGATTTTATTTTTTTGATTTTAAAAGATTTTAAGGATCAGGGATTCGCTCCTATCTCTCCAAATCCTTTAAAATCCAAATGATCAATCAAATTAATCAGTATAATCATCATAATCCTGAGTCAGACAAAATCCGCTCAGTTCACGTTTTTATAGCGTAGTCTGATGGAGTTTACTGCCAGCACCACATC